>NZ_CP146606.1:600000-900000 GCF_032842945.2 Roseovarius sp. W115 | reverse complement strand
ATCCACCACCATATTGCCGGTTGGGTCCGTGATTGGCATGCCCGCCCCGATAGCGGCCGCAATCGGCTCGGCCACCAGACCAGCGCGCCGTGCGCCCGCCGACAGCACCGACTGACGAATGGCGCGTTTCTCAACTGGTGTGGCACCATGTGGGACACAGACGATGATCTTTGGTTTCGAGAAAGACGACCGGCGATGTACCTTGCGAATGAAATGCTTGATCATTGCCTCGGCGGTGTCAAAATCGGCAATCACACCTTCACGCATGGGCCTGATGGCTTCAATGCTTCCGGGCGTGCGGCCCAGCATAAGCTTGGCATCTTCTCCTACGGCCAACACTTTTTTGACGCCATCCTTGACATGATAGGCCACGACGGATGGCTCAGACAGGATCACACCCCGTCCTTTGACGTAGACAAGCGTGTTCGCTGTCCCGAGATCGATCGCCATGTCCGACGTGAACAGGCCGGGGATTTTGTCGAAAATAGACATATCGGAATGCACCCTAATGCGATGTACTGCTACGGTTCCCGACTCTGCGGCCGGCGCTGAATGCCGTTATAGAACGGGGTTATCCCATGCGAAAGAGGCAGTTTCCTCTCTCCCGGCGTCAACCCGCCAGCGCGGCATTTGCATCACGCATCGCGGCACGGAGATGGCCGTTTGGGTGAAATTAGGCAAGCTCCGGGCGAAATTCGTGTAAAATCGGGCGTAAATGCACGCAAAACGGGCTTTGCGGTAGATGCGGAGGCGCATTCATCAATCAAACTGTACGGTTGTTTCGGCAGCAAAGCTTGCATCTGGTGCTGCTGGGGAGGATTGAACTCCCGACCTCACCCTTACCAAGGGTGCGCTCTACCACTGAGCTACAGCAGCGCCTTGCGTGGCGCGGTGATTAGACCGTTCCGCACCCTCGCGCAAGGGTAATCTGGACGCTTTTTGATGTCTGCTGTAGAGAGACTGCATGAGCTCGAAACCCCACACCTCCAAGCCGGGAAATGCGGCCTCAAGCCGCGAAGACCGGCTCAAGGCCGCGCTGAAGGCAAATCTTGCCCGGCGCAAACAACAGGCCCGGGCCAAAGCTGGGGAAGAGACTGAGGCAGGCAAGGACAAGGACAGTTAACCATGGATTCCATTCTCGTGACGGGCAACGGCCCGTTGAACGGCCAAATCCCGATCGCAGGGGCTAAAAATGCGTGTCTGACATTGATGCCCGCCACCTTGCTGAGCGATGCGCCTTTGACACTGACCAATGCGCCGCGGCTGTCGGATATCAAAACAATGACCACGCTGCTGCAGTCCCTTGGTGTCGAAGTCACCAGCCTTCAGGAAGGGCAGGTGCTTGCTCTATCAAGTCATAACCTGACCAACCATGTGGCGGATTACGACATCGTACGCAAAATGCGCGCCTCGATCCTTGTGCTGGGGCCGATGCTGGCGCGCGATGGTCATGCGGTGGCGTCGCTTCCGGGGGCTGTGCCATTGGCGCGCGCCCGGTGGATTTGCACCTCAAGGCGCTGGAAGCGCTGGGGGCCGATCTTGAGTTGAAAGAAGGCTATGTGCACGCCAAAGCCGTTGGTGGCCTCAAAGGCGGCACTGTCGAATTTCCCTTCGTGTCCGTGGGGGCCACGGAAAACGCTGTGATGGCCGCGACATTGGCCAAGGGCACGACGATCATCAAGAACGCGGCGCGCGAGCCTGAGATTGTTGATCTCGTGCATTGCCTGCAAAAGATGGGTGCTCAGATCACTGGAGAGGGCACCAGCACCCTTGAAATTCAAGGGGTTGACCGGCTCGACGGGGCGACGCATCCGGTGGTGACGGATCGGATTGAATTGGGCACCTACATGCTGGCCCCCGCGATTTGCGGTGGCGAAGTGGAATGCCTTGGAGGACGGATCGACCTGGTCAAATCTTTTTGTGAAAAGCTAGATGCAGCAGGCGTGTCTGTGGAAGAAACCAAAGCAGGCTTAAAGGTGGCGCGCAAGAATGGACGCGTGCGTGCTGTGGACGTGGTAACAGAGCCGTTCCCCGGCTTCCCAACCGACTTGCAGGCACAGATGATGGCGCTGATGTGCACCGCCGAAGGCACCAGCGTCTTGGAAGAAAAGATCTTTGAAAACCGCTTCATGCATGCACCGGAGTTGATGCGCATGGGTGCGGAGATTGATGTGCATGGTGGTACGGCAACTGTCACGGGGGTCGAACGTCTCAAAGGCGCGCCAGTGATGGCCACCGATCTGCGCGCCAGTGTCTCGCTCATTCTTGCCGGGCTTGCGGCAGAGGGTGAAACGCTGGTCAACCGGGTCTATCACTTGGATCGCGGCTATGAGCGCGTTGAGGAAAAGCTCGGCCATGTCGGGGCCAAGATTGAAAGGGTTCAAGGCGAATGAGTGATGACGCTCGATTTGAAGACGGCAGCGAAACCCCTCTGAATCTGGGGGCTTTGGATGAGGACGACCTCAAGGTCATTTCGTCGCTGACGCAAGATGCGGTGTTCACGGTTGCCGACATGACCTGGCGCGCAGGAGAGCACCGCCTGGCCATACTGATCAACCGGTTCCGCTGGGAGGATGACGGTCGCGACCGTCATGGGGCAGAACGGGTGCGCAGTCTTCTGGTGATCGACAACGTGCTTGGTGTATCCAGTCAAGGGGTTGATCGAAAAGAGAAAGATACAATTCTATCCGTGCTGTCCCTCACATTCGAACCGGGCGAGGATGGCGCAGGATATGTGGTTCTGACCCTGGCAGGTGACGGCGCGATCCGGGCAGAAGCAGAGGCGTTGGAAGTCAATCTACGCGATGTCACACGACCCTACAAAGCCGTCAGTGGCAAAGCGCCGGATCATGGCGACTAACCTGCCTCTTGAGCGTATCAGACCGAGCTTGTAAGCCTCGCGGCGAAAGGATCGCCTTATGCCCGTTCGCCTAGATGCCAGTTCTGCTGATTTCGAAGATGCCTTCCGTGCACTGCTGAGTGCCAAGCGCGAGGACAGCCCCGATGTGGATGCTGTCGTGGCCGAGATCATTGCTGATGTGCGGGCCCGGGGCGATGCGGCACTGATCGAGTTGACAGCGCGATTTGACCGGCTGGAACTGACGCCTGAAACGCTTCGGTTCTCACGTGCCGAAATCGATGAGCTTGTTGCACAAGTGCCTGATGACGAACGCAAAGCGCTCGAGCTTGCGGCGCTTCGCATTCGCGCCTATCACGAAAAGCAAATCCCCGAAGATGCAAACTGGACAGAAGAAAACGGAGCCACTCTGGGGTGGCGCTGGAGCCCGGTTTCCGCGGCGGGTCTTTATGTGCCGGGTGGATTGGCGTCTTATCCCTCCTCTGTCCTGATGAACGCCCTCCCCGCCAAGGTGGCCGGGGTTGAGAGGCTGGCGATTGTCGTGCCCACACCCGATGGCGTGGCCAACCCTGCGGTGCTGCTGGCGGCGCGGATTGCAGGGGTAGACGAGATTTACCGCGTGGGCGGAGCGCAGGCCGTGGCGGCGCTCGCTTATGGGACGGAAACGATTGATCCGGTTGATAAAATCACGGGTCCGGGCAATGCCTTTGTAGCGGCGGCCAAGCGGCGGGTCTTTGGCAAGGTCGGCATCGACATGATCGCGGGGCCGTCAGAAATCCTCGTCATTGCCGATGCGGATAATGATCCCGATTGGATCGCGCTGGATATGCTCAGCCAGGCAGAACATGACGAAAGCGCGCAGGCGATTTTGATCACCAATGATGCGGGCTTTGGGCAAGCTGTTGAAACGGCTATTGAAAAGCGCCTTGAAACACTGGAGCGCCGCGCCATTGCCGGGGCCAGTTGGCGTGACTATGGGGCGGTCATTGTTGTGCCCGATCTCGATGTTGCGACCCAACTGACAGACCGGATTGCGCCCGAGCATCTGGAACTCTGCGTGGCCGATCCCGAGGCTCTGGCCGCGCAAATCACCCACGCCGGTGCCATGTTCCTTGGGGCTTGGACGCCCGAGGCCATTGGCGACTATGTGGGTGGGCCCAACCATGTTCTGCCCACCGCGCGCTCCGCACGGTTCTCATCCGGGCTCAATGTGCTCGACTTTCTCAAGCGAACAACGATGGCCAAGATGACACCCGAGGCGCTCAAGGCCATCGGCCCGGCGGCCGAAACGCTGGCCATCTCCGAGAGCCTGGAGGCGCATGGGTTGAGCGTGCGCGCACGGCTGGATCGGCTCAATCAGGGGTGATCGCCCCGAATCGTGTTTAACGCCCTTATTTTTTAGGAATTCCGACATCGGTATCGCGTCGGTAATACGTCGGTATTGCGTCGGTGCGGATGTCCGTATGGGGGCGGGTTAATGGCACGTGCGGTGGGGTAGGAAGATGGAAAGGTCGGTTTCAATAAAGTTTGACGATAACGGGTTCGTTGAGGCGCGATGAAGCACCACCTGCCAGCGGGAAACTTACTTTGCTCTATAACCGCCGACGTATAAAGTTATCCATTCGGGGGTATCTTCTTTTATGTCCATGAAATCGTCCCAGTATTCTAGTCCACAGTTTCTGAGACGTGCACAGACTTCTTCTAAAGATTCAAAATCAAAATATGGACCGTAGACTACTATCTCATTGGTCTCTGCATAGGGGGAGTCAAAGGCCAACAGCTCTGCGAGTTCATTTACATGAACATTGAGTTTAAGGATGCTGGACTGCTTAAGTACAAGGGCTCTTTCGGGCAAAACAACCATATTTAGATTTCCCTATTTTCGCGAAAAAATTTAATCACTAGCATTGCCGTTCATGTTTGGTTGCGCCGCATACAACATGTGTCGAACTAACAAGCCGATGACCAGCAAAGCAAGCGTAGGGTGGGCAGTTCTGCCCACCGCCCAAGTCAACCAAGCATTAACACAATATCGGCTTTACTCGGCACATGCCAAACTATCGCCGCGCCCGGGTTTCCGGGGCAAGTTACTTCTTCACGGTGAACCTTGCCAGTCGCCGCTCGGATCTGCTTGTGACGCATATCCACGAGCTGCGCGCAGCCTATGCCGCCACGATCCGGGATATGCCCGTGATCTGCGACGCGATGGTTGTTTTGCCGGATCATTTGCACGCGGTCTGGACTTTGCCGCCGGGCGATTGCGATTTTTCGGAGCGCTGGCGCAAGATCAAACACCGGTTTTCCCGGAATCTGGGCGGCGCGGTGGGCAGAACTGCCCACCCTACGGCTTTGTCGGCGAGCAAGCGTGCAAAACGAGAGTGTGGTATTTGGCAAAGGCGTTTTTGGGAGCATGTGATCCGCAATGAGGCGGACTATGCCGCCCATGTCGCTTACTGTTGGGGGAACCCGGTGAAGCACGGGTTTGTTGAGCATGCGGTAGATTGGCCTTACTCCTCCCTACATCGCGATATTCGCCTTGGAAGAGCACCGGACTATCTTTCGCGGTAGGGTGGGCAATCCTGCCCACCATCTTTTATGCCCCACCCCCAAAACCACACCGTCGCAAAAACGCTGTGCTGCGTCGCGGCATTCCATTGCCCGTTTACATTTCCTGCGCTAGACCTCTGGCCAGACTGCCAGTGAGATGTTCCATGAGCCGTATTTGTCATATTGAGTTGGATGACGCCAACCTGCCGCCGCCCACGCCCGAGATTGAGCAAGAGCGCAAGGTGGCGATGTTTGATCTGATCGAGGAAAACTCGTTCATTTTGCCCAAGCGCGATGATCGCATCGCACCTGATGGCCCCTACCGGGTCGGGCTGGCCATTCGCGAAAAGCGGCTCGTTTTTGACGTACAGACCGAGGACAATAAACCCGCGGCCGAGTTTCATCTTTCGCTCAGCCCGTTCCGGCAGGTGGTCAAGGATTACTGGGCCATCTGCGAGAGCTATTTTGATGCGGTGAAGAACCTGCCCCCAAGCCAGATCGAGACCATCGACATGGCCCGGCGCGGCATTCACAATGAGGGCGCGCGTGTGCTCGAAGAACGCCTTGAGGGCAAGGCGGAGATCGACAATGACACGGCGCGGCGGCTCTTTACGCTGATCTGCGTGCTGCATTTCGGGGGCTGATGCGCATGGCCGAGGAGCTTCCTCAGTCCGTTCTGTTCTGCTGTGACCACAATTCGGCGCGCTCGCCTATGGCCGAGGGCATCATGAAGAAATTCTATGGCACGGGCACCTATGTGCAATCCGCCGGGGTCATGGGAGACATGGATATTGACGGGTTCTCCATTGCCGTGTGCCAGGAAATGGATGTCGAACTGGCCCGGCATCGCACCCGCAGTTTTGACGAGATGGAAGAGTGGGGCGATGACCTGTCGTCTTTTGATCTGGTTGTGGCACTCAGCCCGGCCAGTCAGCGCAAGGCGCTGGAATTGACACGGGTCTTTCATCTGGATGTGGTCTACTGGCCGATTATGGACCCCACTGGGCTAGGTGAGACACGCGAGGCGAAGCTCAACGCCTATCGCCAGAGCCGTGATCAGATCATCCAGCATCTCAAATCCCGTTGGGGGGAACCGAGGGTCGAGACATGAGTACAACAGCCACCGTTCAAGCCTATTTTGAGGCCTTTAATCGGGGCGATGTGGCCGCAATGCTGGCCTGTCTGTCCGATGATGTGGCACACTACGTCAATGAAGGGCAGGTGCGGCAGGGCAAAGAGGCATTTCGCGCCTTTTGCGAACACATGAACCGCTGCTACGGTGAAAAGCTAACCGATATGGTGGTGTTCGAGGCCGAGGCAGGTATGCGTGCTGCGGCCGAGTATGTGGTGAACGGCACTTATCTTGAGACTGACGAAGGACTGCCCGAGGCCAAGGGGCAGACCTATCGCCTTCCGGCGGGGTCATTCTTTTCGCTGACGGATGGCAAGATTTCCCGGGTCGTGACCTACTACAACCTCGCAGACTGGACGCGTCAGGTGTCATGACGCGCTGGGTTGTCTTGCTTTTCTGCCTGCTGTTTGGCGCATTGCCAAGCGCGGCGGATGAGACCAAACCCACGCTTGACATCTTCCCGCAAGTCATTTCGAAAAGTTGCTTTGGCGGCCGCGCTGAGAGCTACGATGAATGCGGGGATCAGACACGGCATCTGGCAGATGCAAAAGCGCGGGCGGAGGAGACAGGCAAGACAGTTCTGGTCATGCTCGGGGCCGAGTGGTGCATCTGGTGCCATGTGCTGAAGAACTACCTGAAGGGCGAGTCCGGGTTTTTCGAATACACGCTCGAAGGTGAGTCCGGGTACAACATGAACGAATTTGCCACCCAAGAGGACAAAGCGCAGGCCGCTGCGCTGGCCCGCTTTGCCGCCGAGAATTTTGTTATTGCGGCGATTGAGCATAAATATGCCACAGGCGCGGACCGGGTTCTTGTGAAGACCGGGGCAGGGGGTGAGCTGATCAACTGGATCCCGTTTGTCTATGCACTGGATGCGCGAGGTCAGATGACCGGGCGATTGCCCACGTTTCAGGAGCGTCCCGAGATGGAGCATCGTCGTGAAGGGGTACTTTGGTACCGTGGTTATGATCGGGCCGTATTGCTGGAGGAGCTGAAACACCTTCTCGATCAGGCGCAGAAATGAGCCGGGCCATGATAGAGACACGTGTCCTGACCGGAGCCGCGCTTGATATGGCTCTGGATGATCTAGCGCGACTGAGGATCTCCGTCTTTCGCGACTGGCCTTATATTTATGACGGTGATCTGGCTTATGAGCGCGATTATCTTCAGACCTATCGTGAGAGTGACGATGCGATCCTGGTTGGTGCCTTTGATGGGGGCCGTTTGGTGGGGGCATCGACTGGCACACCGATGGTGGACCACGCCGAGGATTTTGCAGCGGCGCTGAGTGGTGTTGGCATTGCTCTAGTTGACATCTTCTATTGCGCGGAAAGCGTGCTTTTGCCGGAGTATCGCGGTCATGGGGTGGGCCATGCGTTTTTCGATGCACGTGAGGCGCATGCGCGTGGTCTTGGGTGTACGCATTCGGCGTTTTGTGGTGTGGTGCGACCGGTGGATCACCCGCTCAGGCCTGAGGATCACCGGCCATTGGACGGCTTTTGGCACAGGCGGGGATATGCGCCCGTGGAGGGGGCTGTCGCGCAGTATCGCTGGAAAGATATCGACCAGCCCGGTGAGACCGATCACGACCTGCAATTCTGGATGCGGGCGCTTTAGAAGTCCCGCAACAGACGTCCCAGTCCGGGCAGCTTGTCGTTGACACCTGCCAATCGCAGGCAGTCCCAAAGCATTGCCTGATTGGAACAGATCACGGGTTTGCCCAAGCTCTGTTCTATTTCATCCACCACCTCAAGACTGCGCAGCGCCCCGCAACTGAGCAGCACGGCATCTGCATCGGGATGGTCAATCGCGCGGGCGTAGTCCTTGATATACTCTGGCGCCACGCGCACCATTTCGGTGTCATAGTGAAGCCCCATGCCATGGGCTGACAAAACCTCAAGACCTGCACCTGTCAGGTAGTCGACAACGGCGGTATTCAACGCATCGGTATAGGGGCTGCCAAGAACGATCTTTTTGGCTCCAATCGCTGCCAGTGCCTTGCGTACGCCGCCTGCCAGAGAGGTTGGGGTCGCGCCGGGCACGCCTTTGGTCAATTCCTCGCAGGTCTGCTGCTCGCCCACGGCAACGGTGCCAGAGGTGCAGGCAAAACAGATCACATCAAGCCCGTCGTCGGGCAAAATGCGCTGGGCGGCTCCGGCCAAAGACCCGCGCACCTGAGCCAGGCTTTCGGTCGAGATTTCGCGCGGCATGGTGGCGCGGGCAAAGAACGCACCGACGCCCGTGGGCATGTGTCGGATCATATCCTCTTCGATGGTTTGCTCATTGGGGATCAGCACAAAGCCAATCCGCGCCCGATCGTGTCGCCCGCCATCAAGTCGGGGTGGTGAGGACAACAGTGCCTCTGCAAATGTGTCGGGTGGTGTTCGCGGCGTCATTGGTTCACCTTCTCGATAAGGGTTTCTCAACGCTATACGCCCTGTCGCACAGACCAAAGGAGAAAATTCACTTATAGGTCTGTGACCAAAACACATGACGTCACGCAACATAGTTTCACCCAAGTGAATTCAGGGCTTCCCTCAGCGAATCACTTTTGTTAACCTTTGGTTAATAAAAAAATAAAAGGCAGGCATTCAGGTAATGGAAACGAGCTTTCGTGGCACGTTTGTTATCTCCTGGTCGCAGACAGAATTAGACGGTTTGGAAGAAGCGCCACTTGGGGCTTTGACCGTTGGGGCAACGTGGTCGTGGCGCGGGGATACTGTACGTGTAGATGGGCCAAGCGGCGTATTGCGGCTTGAGAACACAGAGCAAGATGAAACGCGGCGCAGATGCGCAGCTAAAATGGTCCGGCGGCTGGTCACAGCGGCGCGTACCAACACAACACAACTCGAACAGATAGACGTGAGCGAGGCGCTGACCGACAGTTGTTTCGTCGTCACCAACGGCATCAAGAGCTATACGATCACAGTCATCGAGGTCGGCGGCGGGGCGCAGCCTTTGCTGATGTTCCTCGACGAGGTGCCACCACGCGAGACCGAGATGTGGGTTGTGCATCACGCATTGCAGCAAACCAAACAGACCGCGCAGGGCACCGAAGAGGGGGTGTGATCTGCTTCACGCCGGGCACGCGGATTGAAACGCCTGAAGGGCCGCGATTGGTCGAGGAACTGCGCGAAGGCGATTATGTGCAGACCAAGGACAATGGTGCGCAAGAGGTTCAGTGGATCGGCAGCCGTCGGATGAGCGGCGCGCGGCTTTTTGCGATGCCGCATCTGCGCCCAGTGCGCATCCGGCCCGGTGCGCTGGGTCCGGACCGCCCCGATGCTGAGCTTTTGGTCAGCCCGGAACATCGCATGGTTCTGCAGGGTGATGTGGCGCGTGCGCTTTTCAACACGCCCGAAGTGCTGGTGGCGGCGCGGGATCTGGTGAATGACCGGTCCATTCTCGTCGATCTGGCGGTGCGCGAAGTGACTTACATCCACATTCTTTTGTCACGGCATCAGATCCTGTGGGCCAATGGTGTGGAAACCGAGAGCTTCCATCCCGCCAGTGCTGCTCTATCGGCCTTGGACCAAGAGGATCGGCGCCGGCTGCTTGAGATCAATCCGAATTTCGAGTTCGATCCGCAATCCTATGGGGCCTTTGCACGGCGGAGTTTGACGAAGTCCGAGACGGCCATTTTGCTGCACGAAGCCTCCTGAGACGCGGCGCGCTTGAACATTGCCTGCCGATGTCGCTCACATGGGAATGCCTCGCGCACACCTGAGCAGATCGCATGTTGACTCGCCCCGAAACGCCTGTATAAGCGCGGCTTCATTGGTGTTGGTGGCCCCCGCAAGGGGATACCTGTCGGCCCGGCCAAATCCGGGACAAGGACAACGCCCTCTCGAAACACGAAGAGGAGATCAGTCGATGACTAAAAGAACGGCTGCCAAGTACAAAATCGACCGCCGGATGGGCGAAAACATCTGGGGTCGTCCGAAATCCCCGGTTAATCGTCGTGAATATGGCCCCGGCCAGCACGGTCAGCGTCGCAAGGCGAAAATCTCTGACTTTGGTCTGCAGTTGCGTGCCAAGCAAAAACTCAAGGGCTACTACGGCGATCTGACCGAAAAGCAATTCCGCCGCATCTTCCGCGATGCCGAGCGTGCAAAAGGCGACACTGGTGAGTTGCTGGTGGGTCTGCTTGAGCGCCGCCTCGACGCGGTCGTTTACCGCGCGAAATTCGTGCCCACCATTTTTGCTGCACGTCAGTTTGTGAACCATGGCCATGTCCGTGTGAACGGCCAGAAGGTCAACATCCCCTCCTACCGTGTGAAAGAGGGTGACGTGATCGAAGTGCGTGATCGCTCCAAGCAGTTGGCCATCGTTCTGGAAGCAGCGCAGCTGCCAGAGCGCGATGTGCCTGACTATCTCGATGTGGACCATTCGAAAATGACTGCAACCTTCGTCCGCACTCCGGGCCTCGGCGACGTGCCGTATCCGGTGATGATGGAACCGAACCTCGTCATCGAATTCTACGCGCAGAACTAACCTGTTCTGCATCAAGTTAGAGAGGCCGCGACGGGGACCCGCCGCGGCCTTTTTCGTGTGTGAAAGGGATGGTCAAGGCGGGAGACGCTGGCTAGAACACCCCGCAGGGAGAGACCAATGACCAAAATCATGCCACAGCCTGGAATCCTTGAGATTGCGCCCTATGTCGGGGGTGCAAGCCATGTCGAGGGTGTCGCGAACGTGATCAAGCTCAGCTCGAACGAAAATCCGTTTGGGCCAAGCGATGCGGCGAAAGAGGCGTTTCGGCGCGCGGCACATGAGCTGCACCGCTATCCGTCGACGGATCATGCCGCGCTGCGCGGCGCAATTGCCGAGGTGCATGGTCTGAACAGTGATCAGATTGTTTGCGGCGTGGGCAGTGACGAGATCCTGTCGCTTCTGTGTCAGGCTTACGCCGGACCAGGCGATGAAGTCATCCACACCGAACACGGGTTTGCCATCTACAAGATCGCCGCCCTGGCCAACGGGGCGACCCCTGTTGAGGTGCCGGAGCGCGAACGGGTGACGGATGTTGATGCCATTCTTGCGGCGTGCACGGATGCAACCAGGCTTGTCTTCATCGCCAACCCCAACAACCCCACGGGCACGATGATCGGTGAGGCGGAACTGGCGCGTCTGGCGGATGGATTACCTTCACAGGCGATGCTGGTCATCGACGGGGCTTATGCAGAATATGTTGACGGTTACGATGGCGGCGCGTCGCTTGTCGAGACCCGCGAGAATGTGGTTATGACGCGCACCTTTTCCAAACTTTATGGTCTTGGGGGATTGCGCGTGGGCTGGGGCTATGCGCCAGCGCCGGTGATTGATGTGATCAACCGTATTCGCGGACCGTTCAACCTGAGCCAAGCGGCATTGGTGACGGCCGAGGCCGCAGTGCGCGATAAGGCCTGGGCCGAAAAATGCCGCTCTGAGAACACACGGCTGCGTGCCTGGCTGGCCGAGGCCCTTGCCGAGCACGGCGTCGTCTCGGACACGTCTACCGCCAATTTCGTGCTGGCGCGCTTTGCCAACCGGGCACAGGCAGAAGCCTGCGACACCTACCTTCAGGCCTCTGGTCTCATTGTGCGCCGTGTGGCGGGGTATAACCTGCCACATTGCCTGCGCATAACCGTCGGCGACGAACCAAGCTGTCGCCGGGTGGCCCATGCGATTGGGCAGTTCATGGGTGCAGGGGCACCCGGAGGCCAAGCATGAGCCAGATTTATGACCGCGTGGCGCTTATCGGGTTAGGCCTGATTGCGTCGTCAATGTTCTGGGCTATGAAACGTGGTGGCTTGGCGCGTGAGGTTGCCGGATACGCGCGGTCAGCCGAGACGCGTCAGACAGCCCGCGAAATCGGATTGTGCGATGTGGTTTGCGACACCGCCGTAGAGGCGGTGCGTGATGCTGACCTTGTGGTGCTGTGTGTGCCAGTGGGGGCCATGGGCGCGGTGGCCGAAGAAATTGCACCGGCGCTGAAACCCGGCGCCACTGTGAGCGACGTTGGTTCTGTCAAACGCGCCGTCATCGACGCCGTCGCGCCGTATTTGCCCGAAGGCGTGCATTTCGTCCCGGCGCATCCGATGGCAGGCACCGAGTATTCCGGCCCGACCTCGGGTTTTGCCGAACTTTTTGACGAGCGCTGGACATTGATTGTGCCCGATGGCGCGGACGAGGACGCCACACAACAGCTTGAGGCGCTGTGGCAGGGCATGGGTGCCTTGACCGAGCGGATGGACGTTGAGCATCACGATCAAGTCTGTGCCGTGGTCAGTCACATTCCCCATCTGATTGCCTACACGATGGTAGGGGTAGCCGATGATCTGCGCCGGGTGTCAGACCGCGAGGTTGTCAAGTTCTCAGCCGCTGGGTTTCGCGATTTCACGCGGATAGCCGCAAGCGACCCCACCATGTGGCGCGATGTGTTTCTCAACAACAAAGACGCCACACTGGATGTTCTGGGGCGTTTCAGCGAAGAGCTGTTCAAACTGCAAAGCGCCATTCGCGCAGGCGATGGCGAGCACCTGCATAGATATTTCACTCGGACACGCGAAATCCGCCGTGGTATTATTGAAGCAGGGCAAGATACTGGCGTACCGGATTTCGGACGCATCAAAAAGGCAGAGTGATATGCGAGTGGCGATGTTTTTTCCTTTGGTTCTAGCGAGTTGCGGTCTGATTGGTGGTGATAATGATGCCCCTGATCTGGTGGCGCGCGGCAATCTGTGTGGCGTGCCTGGGATTGAGGGTACTGTGATTGGCACGGTCGAAGGCCCCGGTGCCTGCGGCATCTCAAACGCGGTCTCTGTGACCTCGGTCGGCGGAGTTACGCTAAGCCAGGCGTCGAGCATGAACTGTAAGACGGCGCGCACGCTGCACAGCTGGACCACCAAGCAGGCCATTCCGACCATTGGCAACGCCGGCGGTGGCGTACGCAGCTTCAAGGTGGCGGCACACTATGCGTGTCGTACCCGCAATCATCAGCGGGGCGCGCGGTTATCAGAGCATGCGAAAGGCAATGCAATTGATATCTCGGAGTTTCGTCTGGCTGATGGCAGTGCGATTTCTGTGCTGAATGATTGGGGCGGCGGCAAGCGCGGTAAGATCCTTCGCAAATTGCACAAATCAGCCTGTGGTCCGTTTGGGACCGTGCTTGGGCCGAATTCGGACCGCCATCACCGGGATCATTTCCACTTTGACACGGCCAGCCATCGTGGCGGGGCCTTTTGCCGCTAACGCAGAACAAGCCTGGGGGCCGGGCCAATTGGTACTGGGCCAAGAAGCACCCGTCCGCCGCGCAGCCCCAAAGGAATGTCCAGAGTTTTGGGATTGCCCGCCAGTTGCGACATCAGCGACAGCCCGTCCTCAAGACTGCCTGCAAACCCTTCGGGGATCGCTCCGGTTTCAACCGCTAGCTTGAGGATATCACGCCAGTTGCGCGCCTTGATCGTGATCTCGCCTTCCGGGATGCCAGCGGCGTCCACTGTCATTTCGCCTGCGGCTTGCAATTCCAACTGCCCCCACCGCGCCTCGGCCAGTCGCAGATTGATCTTGCGTGGCTGAGGACGGGCAGTTTGGATCGCGTTAATGTCCCAAGGGGCATCAAAATCCACGGTCAGATCCGCAGACAGCGCGTCCAACGTGTCAGGCAAGGTGCCATTGGGGTCAATCTGAACCCGCCAATCGAGCGCGGGCGAAAATCCATCGGCCTTGAACCCCAACCTGTAACTGTTTTCGGCAACGGACTGGCGTTCAACCGCCAGGGTCAGCGCCTTGGCGCGGGTTGGCTCGCGTGCGCCTTCTTCCAGGACACTCAGCGCTTCGGCCGTCAGCGTTAAGCGATCCAGCGGCAGGGTTGTCGCGGCTTGCGTCACAAGGCTGGCGCGCATGTCTTCGCTGGCGAGATCATACTTTGCGAGGGGCGTCGCGATGCGCTGCTCGTTGGGCCAGACGGCAATCACGTGGTTCGGCTTGTAGCTGAGCGCGAAAATCTGAAAAAACGGTGCCTCCCAGGCGAGACCCGTTTCAGGATCGGCCAGAGAGACATCGCTGAAAGTCGTGTCGAACCGGTTGGGAAAGCCCTTGGTCTCAAGCGCAGACACCTCTGCCACCCAGCCCTCAGACCGGCGATCTTCAAACCAGGTATTAAACGCCGTGTTGACCCCAGTGGACCCCACAGCCCAATAGATCGACCAAGCCAAAGCCGCGATCACAATAACCGTTAGGAGTGCCCGCATCTGCCCGGCCCCTCTTTTCTGTACCTTTGGAATGGTGTTTAGAGCGATTGCAGAGAAGGTAAAAGCGCAAGAGGCGGGAATATGACGATGTGGGTGTTTGGCTATGGGTCGCTTGTCTGGAACCCCGGCTTCGAGCCGAGCGCGCGCGAACTGGCCACCTTGCCCGGCTATCACCGAAGTTTTTGCATGCGCTCCATCCATCACCGCGGCACAGAGGCAGAGCCGGGACTTGTTCTGGCACTTGATGAGTATCCTGAAGCTGTTTGTCGTGGCATTGCGCTGGCTGTCGCCGAGGGGCAGGAAGACAGCGTTCTTGCGTATCTGCGAGAACGAGAACTCATCTCTTCGGCCTACTTGGAAAAGAATTTGGGGCTGAGGCTTGATGATGGCCGCGAGGTCGAGGCCGTGACTTATGTGGTGGACGCCGACCATGTGCAATATTGCGGCGGGATCGCGCTGGAAGAACAGGCGCAGATCATATCGCAAGCCATCGGCGGGCGTGGCCCAAATGACGAATATCTTTACCAAACTCAAGCCCATCTGGCCGAGCTTGGCATCTCTGATCCCGATCTGGAGTGGCTTGTGAAACGGGTGCGGAGCCTGCGCGCATAAGACCTTGGCTTGACCGGCTTGAACGCGTAGGGTGAGCCCAAGAAAAACAGTGCCGGGAGCCGCGCAGATGGACTTGCCGGACCGTGAGGTCGAGCCGCAGTTTTCACACCCCATCAGACAGATCGTTCTGATGCTTATTGTGCTGGGGCTGACCGGCGCCGGGGCTTTTCTTCTGTTGCCGAGCGTCCTGCCTGTGTTTCAGGCCAACCCCTATCTCAACGGGTTTATCCTATTTGTCTTTTTCATCGGCGTGCTCGCCTGTTTCTGGCAGGTCTTCCAGTTGAGCGGGTCCAAGCGCTGGATTGAAGGTTTTGTGGCCAACATTCCCGGCCATGATATTGCACAACCGCCGCAACTCCTTGCCCCATTGGCGACGCTCTTGCGACAGCGCAAAGGCAAGCAGATGAAAATCGCGTCGACCTCGGCGCGCTCGATACTCGACTCTGTGGCACAGCGCATCGACGAGGCGCGGGAAATCACGCGCTACATCGTCAATATGCTGATCTTCCTGGGGCTTTTAGGGACGTTTTATGGTCTGGCCACGACCGTGCCTGCCGTGGTCGATACGATCAGGAGCCTCGCCCCGCAGGAGGGCGAAGGTGGGGTAGACGTGTTCAACCGCCTGATGACCGGTCTTGAGGCGCAGCTTGGCGGTATGGGTGTGGCCTTTGCGTCGTCTCTTTTGGGACTGGCTGGCTCACTTGTTGTGGGGCTATTGGAACTCTTTGCAGGGCACGGTCAGAACCGGTTTTACCGCGAATTGGAAGAATGGGTCTCGACGATCACTCGGGTAGGTTTTGCCGCGGGCGATGGCGATGGATCGGGTGACGCCGGGGTCATCGCCGGCGTGGTGGATCATATGGCCGAGCAGATGGAGAGCCTTCAAACCATGCTCACCCAATCGGATGTGAACCGCGCCATGGTTGATGAGAAATTGGGCCTCTTGGCGGATTCGGTTGAGCGGCTCACGCATCGGATGAGTGAGAACAATCCAATGAACGAGGCACTGGCCCGGGTGGCTCAGGGTCAGGAGGCGCTTTTGGCCAAGCTTTCGGATCAGGCCGATATGCCAAGTGACGGCATCGACGCCGAAAGCCGGATGCGCCTGCGGTCTATTGACGTGCAAATGCTGCGTATTCTTGAAGAGATCAGCGCAGGTCGACAGGAAAGCATGTCAGAGCTGCGCGGTGATC
The DNA here is from genome assembly GCF_032842945.2 of Roseovarius sp. W115. Taxonomy (NCBI): domain Bacteria; kingdom Pseudomonadati; phylum Pseudomonadota; class Alphaproteobacteria; order Rhodobacterales; family Roseobacteraceae; genus Roseovarius; species Roseovarius rhodophyticola. Next base: position 883,425 of record NZ_CP146606.1, on the reverse strand, counting down.
TGTCGGCGTTGACGAAATCCATTGCACAACTTGGTCTGCAAGCCCGTCGCTCGGGCGGATCATAGGAGGGCGTCTCGATGGCCCTCTCGCGGCGCACAGGTGCACGGTTTCAGGCCTCAATCTGGCCCGGCTTTGTGGATGCGATGACCGGTCTTTTGCTGGTGCTCATGTTCGTGCTGACGATCTTTATGATTGTGCAATTTGTGTTGCGCGAAACCATCACGGGACAGGCGGATCGGCTTGATGCTCTTTCAGCTGAAGTCGCGGCGTTGGCGGATGCTCTGGGGCTGGAACAGGATCGCAGCGCCACGCTCACCGAGCGGGTCGGCGCGCTGACAGCGACGCTTGGCGATGCACGCGCGCGCGAAGAGGACCAAGCGGCACAAATTGCCGCCCTTCAAGGTCAGACTGCAGAACAACAGGCGCGCATTGCCAGCTTTGAAGAGCAAGTGGCGGGACTTCTGGCCCAGCGTGACGAAAACCTTGGACAGATTGCCGATCTGGAAGGTCAACGTACAGAGCTCTTGAGCGAACAGGAACAATTGCAACTGGCCCTTGCCGGGTTGCGCGATGAGATTGATGCGCAAAGTGAAGTCGCCCGTTTGGCGGCGGCGCGGAGGAAGCGCTTGAGGCCCTCATCGCTGATCTGCGCAAGCAGAGTGCTGAGACTGAGGCGGCTTTGTCGGCGCAGGTCAGTGAGCTTGAGACGCAATTGAGTGATGAGGAAAAGGCACGGCTTGCGGATGCCGCAGCCGCCGAAGCACTGCGCGAACGCTTGCAAAGCGCTGACACCGAGCTGACCGCCATGACTCTGGCGCTTGAGGAACAGCGGCGCAAAGCAGAAGAGACGTTGACCTTGCTTGCCGCCGCCGAGCTGGCGTCGGAGGACCTCAAGACAGAACTTGCAGCTGAAATTGCGGCCCGGCTCGCCGCCGAAGCCGAAGACGAAACGGCGCTGAGCGAAGCCGAGGAACGCGCGGTGCTTCTCGCGCAAGCTCAGCAAGCCTTGGCGGAGCAAACGGAAATCTCGACAGAAGCGCAACGCCAGCAGGCGCTCTTGTCGCAACAAGTCACGGCCCTGCGCCAGCAACTGGGCCAGCTACAGGCGCTTTTGGACGATGCTCAGGCGCGTGAAGCGGCGACAGATGTGCAGCTTCAATCGCTTGGCAACGAGTTGAACACGGCCCTCGCGCGTGTGGCGTCCGAAGAACGCCGACGGCGCGAGTTGGAAGAGGCCGAACGGGTGCGTTTGGAACAGGAAAAGGCTGATCTGGAAAACGAGAAGGCCAATCTGGAGCGGTTCAGATCGGAGTTTTTCGGGAGGTTGCGTGATGTGGTTGCGGCGCAAGAAGGCGTGCAGATCGTCGGCGACAGGTTTGTCTTCTCCTCCGAAGTACTGTTTGCACCGGGCGCGGCCAACCTCTCGCCCGAAGGTCTGGATGATCTTGCCACCGTGGCCGCAATCCTGCGCAATATTGCGAGTGACATTCCGCCCGAACTCAATTGGGTCATCCAGGTGGATGGACACACCGATGACGTGCCGATTGTTGGCAGTGCACTCTTTGCCGATAACTGGGAACTCAGCCAGGCGCGCGCCCTGTCTGTGGTGCGCTATATGAGCGAAAACCTTGGCATCCCGCCTGAGCGCCTCTCGGCGAATGGTTTTGGGGAATACCAGCCGGTAAATACCGACACCACGCCGGAGGCGCGTGCACAGAACCGGCGGATTGAGTTGAAGCTCACCGAGAAATAAGCGCTACGGGGCGCGGAAACGCAAATTTCCACGGGCAAAATCGGCGCAGATCTTGTGTGCTCAACGAAAAACGCCCGATCTATCGCCGGGCGTTTCCTGATCCATATGTGGCGTTTTTAGTCCGCGGTCAAAAGCGGAGGCTTTTTGCCCGACAGACGCGGACGTTGTGGCCCCTCAACCCGCAGGTCAATCTGCCCGTCTTTCACACCCACTTTGACGATGCCGCCTTTGGCCAATTTGCCAAACAGAAGTTCCTCGGCCAAAGGCTTCTTGATGTGCTCCTGGATGACACGGCCCAGCGGACGCGCACCCATCTTGTCATCATAGCCCTTATCGGCCAGCCATTCTGCGGCCGGGCGGGTCAATTCGATGGTCACATTGCGATCCATGAGTTGTGCTTCAAGCTGCAGTACAAACTTTTCAACCACTTGCAAAATGACCTCTTTGGGCAGTGGCGCAAAGGAGATCACCGCGTCCAGACGGTTGCGGAATTCTGGCGTAAACGTCCGCTCAATCGCAGCCGTGTCCTCGCCCTCACGGCGGTCGCGCCCAAAACCGATGGCAGCCTTGGCCTGTTCCGTGGCCCCGGCATTCGAGGTCATGATCAGGACCACGTTGCGGAAATTTACCGTCCGTCCATTGTGGTCAGTCAGGTTGCCGTGATCCATGACCTGCAACAGGATGTTGAACACATCCGGGTGCGCCTTCTCGATTTCATCAAGCAAGAGCACGCAATGCGGATGCTGATCCACGCCATCGGTCAAAAGACCGCCCTGGTCAAAACCCACATAGCCCGGAGGCGCACCGATCAGACGGCTGACCGCGTGTTTTTCCATGTATTCCGACATGTCAAACCGCAGCAACTCTACGCCCAGCGTATCGGCCAGCTGCTTGGCAACCTCGGTCTTGCCCACGCCAGTGGGTCCGGCAAAAAGATAGTTGCCAATGGGCTTTTCCGGCTCGCGCAGACCCGCACGGGATAGCTTGATCGCCGAAGACAGCGCGTCAATCGCCTTATCCTGGCCAAACACGACCCGTTTGAGCGATTTTTCGAGGTCTTTGAGAACCTCGGCATCGTCCTTGGACACGTTTTTCGGCGGAATTCGGGCAATCTTGGCCACCACGGCCTCGATTTCTTTGGCACCAATTGACTTGCGCCGCTTGGAGGCGGTCAAAAGATGCTGTGCTGCACCAGCTTCGTCGATCACGTCGATAGCTTTGTCCGGCAGTTTGCGGTCATTGATGTACCGCGCCGACAAATCAACCGCCGATTTGATCGCATCATTGGTGTATTTCACGCTGTGATGTTCCTCGAAATAGGGCTTGATCCCCTTCAGGATTTTCACGGTATCTTCAACCGTGGGTTCCACCACATCGATCTTTTGGAACCGGCGGCTGAGCGCGCGGTCCTTTTCAAAATGCTGGCGGAACTCTTTGAACGTGGTCGATCCCATGCAGCGCAGCTTGCCGCCCTGCAACGCAGGTTTCAGTAGGTTTGAGGCATCCATAGCCCCGCCCGATGTCGCGCCTGCGCCAATCACAGTGTGAATTTCGTCGATGAACAACACCGCATCAGGATGCTCTTCCAACTCTGTCACAACCGCCTTCAATCGCTCCTCAAAATCGCCGCGATAGCGCGTACCAGCCAGCAGAGCGCCCATATCTAGTGAAAAGATGGTCGTGCGCGAAAGAACCTTTGGGGTCTCGCCCCCAACGATCTTATGCGCCAAGCCTTCGGCAATAGCGGTTTTGCCAACGCCTGGATCGCCCACCAGAAGCGGGTTGTTCTTACGGCGGCGGCACAGAACCTGAATGCAGCGTTCAACTTCGCTGTCTCGACCGATCAGCGGATCAACATCGCCGCGGCGCGACTTTTCATTCAGATCGACGCAATATTTTGCAAGAGCACTCTCTCCATTTTCAACCGCTTCGGCTTCGGTATCCGACTTGGACCCTTCCTCGTCGGAGCCTTCAATGCCCTGCACCGGGCGAGACTCTCCATAGGCCGGGTCTTTTGCAACGCCATGAGCAATGAAATTCACCGCGTCATAGCGTGTCATGTCCTGCTCCTGCAGGAAATAGGCCGCATTGCTTTCGCGCTCTGCGAATATTGCCACCAGAACGTTCGCTCCTGTGACCTCCGTTCTGCCGGAAGATTGAACATGAATAGCCGCGCGTTGAATAACACGCTGGAATGCCGCCGTTGGGACCGCCTCAGAGCCCTCGATATCCGTCACCAGATTGGACAAATCATCGTCGATGAACTCCACAAGAGTTGTCCGTAATTCTTCGGTGTCTACGCTACAGGCCTTGAGCACGCGGGCCGCATCCGGCTCGTCGATCAGCGACAAAAGCAGATGCTCCAGCGTTGCAAACTCATGCTGTCGTGCATTGGCCAGCGCCAGCGCGGCATGGATTGCCTGTTCAAGACTGTTCGAGAATGACGGCACGATCGTGCTCCTTATTGTTTCAGGCACCCGCTCGACCAGAGACTATGGCCTTATAGTTAAAGTGTGGTCGATCTCTGGCCGCCTTCAAGGGCTTTTTTCAAAACCTGATCACATTTCCTCTCAAATGAAGCATTTGCACACATCTTGTGATCAGAAATTGTCCTTTCTGGTCCGTATTTCAGCAAAAACTGTGACTGCATTTGCCCCTGTCATGCCCAAATGGGCCTGAATGCCGGGGTCAGCAGCACGCAAAAACGGATTTGTAGCCAGCTCTTCAGAAAGACGGGACGGGACTGTTGGGCGTCCCTGTGCTCGGGCGGCATCGACCGCCTCAATCCTCGATATAAGGTCCGGATTATCCGGATCAATGGTTAACGCAAACCGTGCGTTGGCGGCTGTGTACTCGTGACCTGAGCACACAGTCGTTTCCGGCGGCAGGGAGGCCAGCTTTGACAGGCTATCCCACATTTGCGGCATCGTGCCTTCAAACACCCGGCCACAGCCCAGAGCCATCAGGCTGTCAGCGGTGAAAACCACTGCGCTTTGCGGAAAATGAAACGCGATATGTCCGACGGTATGGCCCGAGACATCCATGACATGCCCGGTCTCGCTGCCGATTGAGACGGTGTCGCCTTCGCTCACCGACTGGTCAAGCGGCGGCAATCGCGCCGCATCGGCGGCGTGGCCCACAACCTTTGCGTCATGTTGCGCCAAAAGGTCAGAGAGCCCTTGGACGTGGTCTGCATGGTGATGCGTGATCAGAACCTGAGTCGCACGCCAGCCTTTTTCAGCAAGGGCATTCAGAATGGGTGCCGCTTCCGGCACATCCACCACAGCCGTCTCGCCCGTCGCCGGGTCATGCGCCAGGTAGGCGTAATTGTCCGAAAGGCACGGGATGGTTTCGATTTGCAATGTCATGGTCCTGACCTCATTTCCGGGTTAGTGTTATGCCAAGACTGACGGATCACGCCCGGAGCCGCAATGCATCTTGATGTGCAGGATCTTCGCAATTTCTATTATCGCAGCGCCCTTGGGCGAGCGGTGCAGAAAACCCTGCGTGAAGAAATCCGGCGCCTCTGGCCGGAAGCCAAAGGTCAAACCGTGGCAGGTTACGGTTTTACGGTGCCATTCCTGCGGCCTTATCTGAATGACAGCCGAAGGGTGCTTGCCCTTATGCCAGCCCCGCAAGGTGTCATCCGATGGCCGCGCGATCTTCCAAATGTCAGTGTGCTTTGCGAAGAAACATACTGGCCTGTGGAAACCGGACATATCGACAAGTTGTTGGTGATGCATGGGTTGGAATCGTCCGAACGCCCGCGCGACTTGCTCGAAGAATGCTGGCGTGTTCTGGGGCCTGGAGGGTCTGCGCTATTTGTGGTGCCCAACCGTGCCGGGCTTTGGTCACGCAGTGACCGAACGCCCTTTGGCAACGGCCGGCCCTACAGTCAGTCGCAACTCGAAAACCAACTTAAATCGCATAGCTTTCTTCCGGAGGCACATGTGACGACGCTGTATCAGCCGCCCTCACATCGTCGCTTTTGGCGCAAGACCTCTGGTATGTGGGAAAGCCTTGGTGGCAAACTATCGTTTATTGCCGCTGGCGGTGTTCTGATTGTACAGGCCAGTAAACGCGTGCAGGCTCCAAGCAGTGGATTGGGTATTCGTGAAACGGTGCGACGTCCGCTGGAAGTGCTGACGCCGAAACCCAAGGCTGGCGTGAAACCCGTTTAACGCTTTTTTCTTTTTGCCAGAAACCCGGCAAAACCCCCACGGCGATACCAACAGCATCGGCCACCCAGTCGCCCCAATCACCGGAGCGCCCAAAGCTGGGCTGGACCAGTTCAATCATGCCACCAAAGATCAACGCTGAAATTGCCAGCTTGGGTATAAGCCGAGGCACGGCCACGCTCAGCGGAAGCACGAGCAGAGTAAAGGCCAACGCGTGCGCCTGTTTATCAATGAGCGGAAACGACCCTTCGCCCGACCCTGGTGGCTTCAATGTTCCCCAGAGGATCAATGCCGCGAACAGCACGGTGAGCATCAGCGCCCATCGCGGCAGTGCCGCCTTGCCAGAGTCGGTGACATTCTTCATTTGGTTCTGTTATGACGCCGAAGCTGCGGGTACAATTCCTGTTTCCTCAATTATTGGTCCAGCTGCGATAGCGGTAACACCGCCGAGCCGGTTCGGGGGTGCCACAATAGGTGTGAATTCTCGTAGCAGCTCGATCCATACGGTAAGGAATCGCAAAATACTGAGAAAACATGTGTATTTTTCGTGCACTAAATTTGCGCATTCGGTCGCATCTCATTTAAGTCACTGATAAATAATAAAATTCAAAGGAGAGCGTAACGCCTCAACTGTCTTGCGAGGGACCAAAGGCTCTGTTACACCGCAGCCGAATTTGGGTGTTTTGCCAGTTACATCAACAAAAACGCCCCCGGGGAGACTGCCAAGTTAGCCGTCTTTAGCTTAAGCCGGGGCCAAAACTTCGGAAGGGTGGACGTGTCCGAACCAGCTTCGATCTCCTCCGGCATTGCCGAACGCTATGCCACCGCCATTTTCGAGCTCTCCAAGGATGCCAAATCACTGGCCAAGCTCGAAACCAACCTGACCGATCTGACCGCTGCTTTGAATGAAAGCGCTGATTTGCGCGATCTGATCTCCAGCCCCGTGCTGGGCCGGGCCGATCAGGGTGCCGCAATTCAGGCTATTGCGGATAAGATGGGCCTTGTTGCTGAACTCAAGAACGGGTTGGCCCTTATGGCCTCCAAGCGCCGTCTCTTTGTATTGCCGCAACTTGTGCGCCAACTCGCGGATCGCATCGCCGAAGACAAAGGCGAAGTAACAGCAGATGTGACCAGCGCCGTTGCGCTCAGCGCTGCTCAATCCAAGAAACTTGCCGCGTCGTTGAAAAAGACCGTGGGCAAGGACGTGAAAATCAATGCGACCGTCGATGAAAGCCTCATTGGCGGTCTTGTCGTTAAGGTGGGCTCGAAAATGATCGACACGTCGATCGCCTCGCGCCTGAACTCCCTCCAGAATGCAATGAAAGAGGTCGGATAAATGGGTATCCAAGCTGCAGAGATTTCTGCGATCCTAAAGGACCAGATCAAGAATTTCGGTCAAGAAGCCGAAGTCGCCGAAGTAGGCCGCGTGCTGTCGGTTGGTGACGGGATTGCCCGTGTCCATGGCCTTGATAACGTGCAAGCCGGTGAGCTTGTCGAGTTCCCAGGCAACATCATGGGCATGGCGCTCAACCTGGAAACAGACAATGTCGGTGTTGTGATCTTCGGCTCTGACCGCGACATTAAAGAAGGGGACACTGTCAAACGCACCAAGTCCATCGTGGACGTGCCAATCGGTGACGAACTTCTGGGCCGCGTTGTGGACGGCCTTGGCAACCCGCTTGACGGCAAGGGCCCGATCAAAACAAAGAAACGCGGCATTGCAGACAGCAAGGCCCCCGGCATCATCCCACGGAAATCTGTGCATGAGCCAATGGCAACCGGCCTGAAATCCGTTGACGCGATGATCCCAATTGGCCGTGGCCAGCGGGAGCTGATCATTGGCGACCGCCAAACTGGTAAAACAGCCGTCGCTCTCGACGCCATGCTGAACCAGAAGGTCTACAATGACGCTGCAGGCGACGACGAGGGCAAGAAGCTCTATTGCGTCTACGTTGCTGTGGGCCAGAAACGCTCCACCGTGGCACAGCTGGTAAAGAAACTCGAAGAAGCTGGCGCGATGGAATACTCCATCGTTGTGGCCGCGACTGCGTCCGACCCGGCCCCGATGCAGTTCCTTGCGCCATACTCCGCCACAGCGATGGCTGAGCATTTCCGCGACAATGGCCGTCATGCTCTGATCGTGTATGATGACCTGTCCAAGCAGGCTGTGGCGTATCGCCAGATGTCGCTGCTTCTGCGTCGTCCACCCGGTCGTGAAGCCTATCCTGGTGACGTTTTCTACCTGCACTCCCGTCTGCTGGAACGTTCGGCCAAGCTGAACGAAGACAACGGCGCGGGCTCCCTGACGGCTCTGCCGATCATTGAAACCCAAGGCGGCGACGTGTCGGCCTTTATTCCGACTAACGTGATCTCGATCACAGATGGACAGATCTTCCTTGAAACGGAACTCTTCTACCAGGGCATCCGCCCCGCCGTGAATACCGGTCTGTCGGTGTCTCGTGTGGGATCATCGGCGCAAACCAACGCGATGAAATCGGTTGCCGGTCCGGTGAAACTTTCCCTTGCGCAGTATCGTGAGATGGCGGCCTTTGCGCAGTTCGGTTCCGACCTTGATGCGGCAACACAGCAGCTTCTGAACCGGGGCGCGCGTCTCACAGAGCTGATGAAGCAGCCGCAATACTCGCCTCTGACCAACGCTGAGATCGTCTGCATGATCTACGCCGGTGTGAATGGCTACCTCGATAAGATTGAGGTCAATCAGGTGGGTCGTTTTGAGGCGGGTGTTCTCAATCACCTGCGCTCCAAGCACCAGGGCTTGCTCGACATGATCACCAATGAAGACCCCAAAATTAAGGGTGACGCAGAGGACAAGATCAAGGCCGCGCTGGACGAGTTCGCCGCTGACTTTGCATAAGGGGGACGAGGCAGTGCCAAGTCTTAAAGACCTTAAAACAAGGATCGAGTCGGTCAAATCGACCCGCAAGATCACCAAGGCCATGCAAATGGTGGCCGCCGCAAAACTGCGGCGCGCGCAGGAGGCGGCAGAGATGTCGCGCCCCTACACAGAGCGGTTTAACCATGTGATGGGCAAGCTTGCCGCATCCGTGGGTGACAGCGAAAGCGCGCCAAAGCTGCTGCGCGGCACAGGCGATGACAAAGTGCATCTGCTTGTTGTCATGACCGCCGAGCGCGGTCTGTGTGGTGGTTTCAACGGCAACATTGCCCGGATGGCCCGTCAGGAAGCCGAAAAGCTTCTGGCTGAGGGCAAGACGGTCAAAGTGATTACTGTGGGCAAGAAGGGCCGGGATGCGATCAAACGCGATCTGGCTGATAAGTTCATTGACCATGTCGATCTGACCGCTGTGCGCAATGTGGGCTATGCGGATGCACAGACCATCGCGCAGAACCTCTTGGACCGCTTTGATGCGGGTGAGTTTGACGTCGCCAAGATCTTCTACTCGAAGTTCCAGAACGTCGTGACGCAAATCCCAACAATGCATCAGGTCATCCCGGCGGATTTCTCTGCCGAAGAGGGCGCTGAGGACGATGGCGCTTTCTACGACTTTGAGCCTGACGAAGAGGCCATTCTGCGCGAGCTTCTGCCTCGTGGTGTGGCCACAGCCATTTTCAGCGGTCTGCTGGAAAATGGTGCGTCCGAGCAAGGCGCGCGGATGTCTGCGATGGACAACGCCACGCGCAACGCAGGCGAGATGATCGACAAACTGACCATTCAGTTCAACCGCTCACGCCAGGCCGTGATCACCAACGAACTGATCGAAATTATTTCGGGCGCGGAAGCGCTCTAAACGAACCGGAGACGAAACATGGCAAACGCAAAAGGCAAAGTGACCCAGGTCATCGGCGCCGTGGTGGACGTTCAGTTTGACGATCACCTGCCCGAAATTCTCAACGCTCTGAATACAGAGAACAACGGTAAGAAACTGGTTTTGGAAGTGTCGCAGCACCTTGGTGAAAACACGGTGCGCTGCATCGCGATGGACGCCACCGAAGGTCTTGTGCGCGGTCAGGAAGTGACTGACACCGATGGCCCGATCATGGTGCCCGTGGGCAATGCCACTCTGGGCCGGATCCTGAACGTGGTGGGCGAGCCTGTGGACGAAGGCAAGCCGCTCAAAGCCAAGGAAACCCGGGCCATTCACCAACCGGCCCCAACATTTGAAGAACAGTCAACCGAATCCGAGGTCCTCGTGACCGGGATCAAGGTTGTGGACCTTCTGGCCCCTTACGCGAAGGGCGGTAAAATCGGCCTCTTCGGCGGTGCGGGTGTGGGCAAAACCGTCCTCATCATGGAACTGATCAACAACATCGCCAAAGTGCACTCGGGCTTCTCCGTGTTCGCGGGCGTGGGTGAGCGGACCCGCGAGGGCAACGACCTTTACCACGAGATGATCGAATCCAACGTGATCAAGCCCGACAATCTGGAAGAATCTCAGGTGGCCCTGGTCTATGGCCAGATGAACGAACCTCCCGGAGCGCGCGCACGTGTGGCGCTGACCGGTCTGACACTGGCAGAACAGTTCCGTGACCAGTCCGGGACAGACGTTCTCTTCTTCGTGGACAACATTTTCCGCTTTACGCAAGCGGGCTCCGAGGTGTCGGCTCTGCTCGGCCGTATCCCCTCGGCGGTGGGCTACCAGCCAACGCTGGCGACCGACATGGGCGCGATGCAGGAACGGATTACATCCACGAAAGCGGGGTCAATTACGTCCATTCAGGCCGTCTACGTGCCTGCGGATGACTTGACCGACCCTGCGCCTGCGACGACCTTTGCGCACTTGGACGCGACAACGGTTCTCAGCCGTGCGATCTCCGAGCTGGGCATCTATCCTGCGGTGGACCCGCTTGACTCCACGTCTCGTCTGATGGACCCGGCGATTGTGGGTGAAGAGCACTACCAAGTGGCGCGTGACGTGCAGGGGATCCTGCAGCGTTACAAATCCCTGCAGGACATCATCGCGATCCTCGGCATGGACGAACTCTCGGAAGAGGACAAGCTGACCGTGGCCCGCGCCCGGAAAATCCAGCGTTTCCTCAGCCAGCCGTTCGACGTGGCGAAAGTCTTCACCGGCTCTGACGGTGTTCAGGTGCCACTCGAAGACACGATCAGCTCGTTCAAAGCGGTTGTGGCCGGCGAGTATGACCACCTGCCAGAAGGTGCCTTCTACATGGTGGGCGGCATCGACGAGGTGAAAGCCAAAGCCGAGAAGATGGCGGCCGAAGCGGCCTGATGTTGTGGTGGGGTGAAACCCCACCCTACGAATGTTGTCCGGGTGTAGGCTGGGTTTCCAACCCACCTTCCACCCAAAAGGAAGAAAGCAAATGGCTGATACTTTGCAATTCGATCTGGTAAGCCCTGAGCGGCTTCTGGCGTCGGTCGAGGCCACCGAGGTGCAAATCCCCGGTGCCGAAGGCGACATGACCGCCATGCCGGATCACGCGCCGCTGATCACGACATTGCGCCCCGGCATTCTGAAAGTCTCCAGCGCCAAGGGCGATGCCGAGTATGTCGTCACAGGTGGCTTTGCCGAGATCAACGCGAGCTCTATTTCCGTCCTTGCGGAACAAGCGGTTCCACGTGATGAGCTGACGCAGGAAGGCTTCAAGGCCATGGTCGACGCTGCCACGGATCGTCTGGCAAAGACTCAGGAAACCTATGTCAATGAGCCTGGCCCAGTGGATGAGGCAGCGAAGTTGCTTGCTGACATGGTGGCTATGGGGGATGAAATCGGCCTAAGCGCCAACTGATCTTTTACCGGTTTTTTGTTCGAAAAGGGCCCGTTTGCGCGGGTCCTTTTCTTTTTTGTTTCGCAATTTCGCCCCAAAGGCGTATTACGAACATCGCGTTTAGTGTGTGTGATCCAATGAAATACCTTGTGAATCAAACAATTGGCATCGAACAAGGCGATGATGCATTGTTCTCGGATTATGAGGACGGAGGCGATATGTGGACGGGCCAAGGGCCCCGCAAACGTGCCAAATCCGTACGATTCAAAAAGCCATTCAAGGATGTGCCTAGTGTTCAGGTGAGTCTGTCAATGTGGGACATGGACAGCGCCACCAATGCCCGCGCGGACGTAAGCGCCGAGAAAATCACGGAAAAAGGCTTCGATGCCGTGTTTCGAACCTGGGGCGACACCCGCGTCGCTCGCGCACGCATCAGGTGGATGGCTATTGGTCCCGTCGCGCATGAAGACGACTGGGAACTCTATTGAGGATTTTCGCCTCTGGCGGAGGTATTTCTAGCAAAAAGAAAGCGTCACAGGCTTCTTTCTTGTTTCAAATACCCAACCGCGCCGGTCATGTCCCGAACTGCCCTTCATAGATCGGCTCTAGCGTCGGTGTCTCAAAAAGTGAAGAGACAGACGTGCCGTTCCAGATATTGAGGATCGCTTGCGCAAAGACCGGGGCGGTACGAATAATGCGGATGTTCGGTGTGTTTTTGACCGCCTCAGTTGGTGCAATCGTGTCCGTGATCACCATGGACTTCAGAACCGAGTTGGTGATCCGCTCGACCGCAGGTCCCGACAGGACGCCGTGCGTGGTATAGGCATGCACTTCCTTAGCACCGTTGTCCAATAGCACCTGCGCCGCCTTGCACATCGTCCCGGCCGTGTCGCACATGTCATCCACGATCACGCAGATCTTGCCGCTGACATCCCCAATAACAGTCATTTCCGCGACTTCACCGGGCTTTTCGCGGCGTTTGTCTACGATGCTGAGCGGCGCATTGATGCGTTTGGCCAATTCTCGCGCGCGGGCCACACCGCCCACATCGGGAGAGACGATCATCACATCGCTGATCTGTTCGCGGAACTGCGTCACGATATCGAGGGCAAAGACCGGGGAGGCATAGAGGTTGTCCACCGGAATATCGAAGAAACCCTGAATTTGCGCAGCATGCAGATCCATCGTCAGCACCCGCTCAATGCCCGCCTCAACGATCATATTGGCCACCAGCTTGGCCGAAATAGGCGTCCGCGCCTTGGTGCGGCGGTCCTGACGGGCATAGCCGAAATAAGGGATCACCGCCGTGATGCGCCGGGCCGAAGAGCGCCGCAGCGCATCGGCCATGATAAGCAGCTCCATAAGATTGTCATTGGCCGGGTTCGAAGTGGGCTGGATAATAAACATATCCTCGCCGCGCACATTCTCAAAAACTTCGACGAAGATCTCTCCGTCGTTAAACCGCTCCACCCGCGCATCCACGAGTTCCATGGCAACGCCCCGGTGCATTGACATACGCTTGGCGATGCCTTGCGCCAGTGGCATATTGGCATTGCCGGAAATAAGCTTTGGTTCTTGAGAAAGTGGCATGTGCGGACCCCTCCGTTCATCATGCAAAAGCAGCAGACATGACAGAATCATGACGTTGACACCGCTTAACACGGGCTTACCGTCAGGCAAAGCAATGCCTTGGAAGGATCGCCCAAAATGGCCCATATCGATTACTATTTTGCCACGCTCTCGCCCTATGCCTACCTCGCAGGTGACCGGTTGGAGAGATTGGCCGAAAAACACAATGCGACAATCACCTACAAACCGCTCGACATTCTGGCGCTTTTTGCGCGCACCGGAGGGACGCCGCCAAAGGACCGCCATATCAGCCGACAGGAATGGCGTGCCCAGGAACTGCCGCGTCAGGCGCGCAAAGTTGGCATGCCACTTAATCTCAAACCGGCCCATTGGCCGACAAACGCCGCTCCATCTTCCTACGCCATTATTGCGGCGCAGAATGCGGGCGGTGGCGATCTTGGCCTGCTGTGCCGGCTCTTTTTAACAGCAGTTTGGGCCGAAGAGCGCGACATTGCAGAAGACGCTGTGGTGCGGGATTGCCTTGAAAGGGCGGGCTTTGATCCGGCTCTTGCCGATAGCGGTTTGCTCACAGGCGCGGAAACCTATGCGCAGAACCTCGAAGATGCGGTCAAGGCGAATGTTTTCGGCTCGCCTTTTTATGTCATCGACACCGGACAGAACTTTTGGGGCCAGGACCGGCTTGACGACATTGATCTGCACTTGTCGGGCAAGCTTTAGGAGCCATTTTATGACACTGGCCATTCTCTATGGCGCCACATTCATTGTGTTTCTTGGGCTGGATTACTTCGGTCTAAGTTATATCGTGAAGCCTGTTTTTGAAAAAGACGTAGGCCCGGTGCTGCGCGATAGCATATTGATTGGTCCAGCTTTGGTGTTCTACGCCTTTTACATCGCCGTTTTGCTGTGGTTTGTAAGCTGGCCTGCGCTCCAGAACGGGCACTCTTTAATCTGGGTTTTTGGATCGGCTGCGCTTTTGGGGGCGATGGCCTATGGGACCTATGAGTTTACAAATCTGGCAACGATCAAAGGCTGGACCTGGCGCATGGTGATGACCGATCTTGTCTGGGGCACAGTCCTGACCGGAACGGCCGCCACAGTGGGTGTGTTGATTACACGAACCTTAGCGCCGCCGGGTACTTAGCCCTTGGCCAAAGCGATGAACTGATCGATTTGCGCCTCTGTGATTGACCAATCACACACGCACCGCATCAAAAGCGGCTCATCTGGGTGGCCCGTCTCCAGGGGCCCTTCAAACAGGCCATAGATTGCGCCGCCCGCGTGTAGGCGCTGATGCACGGCGCGGGGCAGGCGGGCAAAGATCATGTTGGCTTGCGGCTCGGCGGTGAAGTCGCATCCCTCAACATCGCGCAGACCAGCGACCAAACGCGCCGCGTTTGCATTGGCCTGTGTCGCCGCCTCTCGCCAGGCATTGTTTTCGAGATATCCCAGCATTTGGGCCGCCAGATACCGGTTCTTTGAAAACAAATGTCCCCCGCGCTTGCGCCGCAGTTCCAGTTCCCAGTTCTTTTCGGGATCAAAGATCACCACGGCCTCAACGCCCAGACAGCCGTTCTTGCTGGCCCCAAAGGACACCGCGTCGATGCCAGCCTTGTGGCTCATCTCGGCGGCACTGCAACCCAAGGCTATACATCCATTGGCAAAGCGCGCCCCGTCTAGGTGGACTTTCAGCCCCGCCTCATGGGCCACATCGCTCAGCGCGCGCAGCTCTTCCAGTGTGTAAAGCTGTCCCAGCTCGGTCACTTGGGTCAGTGACACAGGCCCGGCTTGCGAGGCATGCACATCCCCTTTGGGCAAGGCGGCAATCGCGGCCTCCAGATCTGCGGGCGTCATCTTGTCTTTCTCACCCACCAGAGTCAGCCGCGCCCCGCCCGTGTAAAACTCTGGCGCGTGGCACTCATCGATCTGAATATGCGCCAGTGGCGTGCAAAAAATCGTCTGCCAGGGCTGTGTGAAACAGGCCAGTGAAAGAGCATTCGCCGCCGTGCCTGTGGCTACAAATTGCACCGCTGCCTCAGGCGCTTCAAAAACCTCGCGCACTTTGTCGCGCGCGGTTTCGGTAATCTCATCCTCGCCATAGGGAGAGACATGCCCCTCATTGGCGCGCATAAGCGCGTCCATCACTTGTGGCAAGGCCGGTCCGGTATTGTCAGACGCCAATCGCATCAGGTGGGCTCCTCGATCAGATAGTCTTCCCAGTTGTCTTCATCGACATCAAACTCTGCCACTGTCTGGTTCTGCATCGACACGCCAGCGTCATGCACGGATTGCGGTGTGCCAGAGATCAGCGGATGCCAGTCATAAAGCGGCTTTCCATTCCACAATAGCTTGTAGGCGCAGGTCTCGGGCAGCCAGTAGAGATTCCGCTCAATGTTCTTGACCGACAATGTGATGCATTCCGGCACGAACTGATGCCGGATGTCATATTGCCCGCACCGACAGGTCGCATCGTCAAAAAGCCGACACGCCACACGCGTGAGGGCGACATCTCCGCTATCCTCATCCTCAAGTTTGTTGAGACAACATTTGCCACAGCCATCACAGAGCGCTTCCCACTCGGCCCTTGTCATCCGATTGAGCGGCGTCGTCTCCCAATAGCGCGGGCGCAGGCCGGACCGGTCGATGGGGTCGGTCATAGGGCGGTCAGAACCTTACGCGCCTCGGCGCAATCGGCATCCATCTGCGCTATGAAGGCATCCAGCCCATCAAAGGTCTCTTCCGGGCGCAGGTAGTCGACCAAAGCGACCGAAAGCTCGGCGCCGTAGAGGTCACCGGAAAAATCAAAGAGATAGGTTTCGATATTAGGCACGTCACCATTGAACATGGGCCGTACTCCAAGGCTGGCGGCACCTTGATAATATCCCTTGTGAGGGCCATCGAGCACGTCCACCAACACGGCATAGACGCCAAATTTCGGCGGATGAAGCCCCTCAATTGACATGTTCGCGGTCGGATAACCCAGCTTACGTCCGCGTTGCTCTCCGCCCACCACGGGCCCATCAATGCGGTGCCAGTGTCCCAGCATCGCAGCGGCGTCGCGGGGTCGGCCTTCGGTCAGTGCGGTGCGAATGGCTGTTGAAGAGACCTGTCCGTTATCGCCTTCCAGCAAGGCGGCGATGGTCACACCAAAGCCCATCTCTGCCCCGAACCGTTCCAGATCGGATGCATTGCCTGCGCGCCCTTTGCCGAAGCAAAAATCTGCGCCCACCACCACATGGGTCAATCCCAGGCCTTCAGAAATCACATTGCGCGCAAACTCATCCGGCGTAAGTCCTGCCAAAGCAGCGTTGAAATTCAACTCGTAAAGCCGTTCCACCCCCAGCTTTTCCAACCGATTGGCACGCGCCTCGCGGCTCATCAGTCGAAAGGGAGGTGCATCTGGCGCGAAATATTCACGTGGATGCGGCTCAAACGTCATGATCCCAAGTGGCCCACCAGCTTGGCGCGCCAAATCAATGACCGTTTGATGGCCGATATGCACACCATCAAAATTACCAATCGCGACAGACGCGCCACGATCAGCTGGATCAACATAGGTATAGTCACGGATAACGCGCATGAGGCAGGGGTAACGAGATGCGCAGCCCTGTGCAAGCGCTAGGCTTTTGCCGCATCCACCTTGACCCGGCTGGCATCGATTGCATCGAAATGCTCCGCCGCCCAAAACACCAAAGGTTTGAGAATACCCACCAGCGAAAGCCCTTGGGGCGTCAATGCATAGCTCACGGCCAGAGGCGGCCCGGCATGCACAGTTCGCGTCAAATGACCATCGCGCTCCAATGTGCGAAGGTTCTCGGTCAACATGCGTTGCGTGACATCCCCGATCTTGCGCTTCAGCGCGCCAAACCGCAGTTCATCCTCCTCCAACGCCAAAAGAATGAGCATCTGCCACTTGCCGGTCACGCGGGTCAAAACACTGCGCACAGGGCAATGTTCGGCCTCTTCTTTCGTCAAAGCAGTTACCTCAACCATACCTGGTTCCCTTAAAGTGCGTAATTGATACTTGGTATTGTTTTGATACCTATTCGCGCTCATGAACGCAATCTGAGTCGAAAGGAAAACTTATGTCAGCCAGAGAAATCGTCTTGAACGCAATGACCGCCATTTTCACCCAGTTCGATGCCGACGCCGCCGCAGAGCTCCTTGCGCCGGACTACATTCAGCACAACGTTGCTGTTCCGACCGGCGCAGCCCCAATCCTAGGTTTTATTCCGGCCCTGCAAGAAAGCGGTATCACTGTAACTACCCATCGCGTGATCTCAGAAGGTGATTTGGTTGTTCTACATAACACCTACGAAAATGCACAGGCGTTTGGCGCTGAGACCCTCGTGGCCTTCGATGTGTTCCGTGTTGAGGATGGCAAGATCGCAGAGCATTGGGACAACCTGCAGGTACCGGGGGGACCGAATCCTTCTGGCCGCAGCATGGTGGACGGTATCACCAAGATTACTGACCTGGACAAGACTGCGGCGAACAAGGCCATCGTGGAAGCTTTTGTTGCTGACGTTCTGCAAGGTGGTGCGCCAGAGAAGATCACCGACTACATCTCAACCGATAGATATCTGCAGCACAATCCAAACGTTGCCGATGGGCTTGATGGGTTGGGCGCGGCTTTGCAGGCCATGGCAGAAGCAGGCATGGAGATGCGCTACGATGAAACCCATCTGGTTGTCGCCGAAGGCAATTTTGTATTCACCGCGTCAGAAGGTGCAATGGGGGACACGCCAACAGCATTTTTCGATCTTTTCCGGCTTGAGGGCGGTAAAATCGTAGAACATTGGGACACAGTCTCGGAAATCCCGTCCGAGATGCCGCATGACAACGGTAAGTTCTAAAGCGGTTCGCGATAAACCTGAGTCACAGATGATCGCGAACCGCAGCGCGACACCCAATCGTTGCACGCGTTTCGCTTTTCGCTGATGTCTCAGGTTAAACGCGAAACGCTTCAGTGAGATCAAATTCAGTTGCGGCGCAGGGCCTTCCTGCGCCAATCAATCGTCAGGCGTAGCGCACGCTCAGCCCGCTGCGCTCTTCGATGGCCTTGTGAATGGCCTCCCAATGCGCGGCATCCAGCATATGCCCAGCGGCTTTGGCTTCGCGCATTTTGCGCGCGGCTTCGGCCACGGCCCGGCCTCCATGTGTACTCAACAGGGCACGAGCAACTTCAATGGTCTGGACGGTATCCATGATCAATCTCCTCCCTTAAAGCGTTACGCGATCAACCTGGCCCGCAGATGATTGCGAGACGTTCTAGACTGTGCGACGAGCATAGCCAAAAGTATAGACGAGAATGTGACAGCCTGCAGACCGCTTTGCAGGATTCCGCCGAAGCGAAATGATTGTCGAAATCACAATAGGTTAGTGGATTTGCGCACGCAGAATTTCGGTGCTGTATCGCAGCAATTAAAACGTTTCGCGTTTAACCTGAGGCATCAGCAAAAGGCGAAACGCGTTCAGCGATTAAGTGTCTTTCTGCGTTTCGCGACACTCTGCGCGTCAGGTTGATCGCGAAACGCTTTAATCGAACTTGCCGGTGGGAGCCAAAACCGTTGCTTCGCCGACCAAAACTTTCTTGCCGTCCACCAGGCACCGCGTGGCCAGTTGCACACGTCGTTTGGCATAGTCGATGTCGATCACTTCGACCTCGGCTAGGACCATATCTCCGGGTCGCACAGGCGCCAGAAACTTCAAAGTCTGACCCATGTAGACAGTCCCATGCCCCGGAAGCTGTTCGCCAATCACCGCGGAAATCAGACCCGCGGTCAGCATGCCATGCGCAATACGGCCCTCAAAGATCGTATCGCGGGCATAGTCATCGTCCATATGCACCGGGTTAAAGTCGGTCGAGACCTCAGCAAACATCTGGATATCTTCGTCGGTCACAACCTTCTGAAGGCTGCGCACCATGCCCATTTCAATTTCTTCAATTGTGATCGTGCCACGGGGCATGTTGTCCAACATGATATCCTCCAGAAACGGTTATGCGGGTAATAATCGCTACGTCTTTAAGTGTACAGTTGTAACTTTATTACTTTGCAGGCGCAGAAAATCAAGTGTTTTCTGCTTACCGCAACCGTCCAATGGAGAATTTTGGAGAGATGTTTTCTTTTTGCAAATAGGCGTTTAGCGCCTCTGGTTCCGGGTCAATTTTGGTTTTTGTCTCAACCGCGGCCAATCCGCCCGAAATAAAGAGCGAATCGATATCTTCCCCCATGGCTCCGCGAATATCCGTGATCGCTCCATCCCCGATCGCCAATATATGCGCATCATCCACAAGTCGATCAATCTCAGCAAGCCTGCGCCGCGCAAGGTCGTAGATCGGCGGATGCGGCTTACCAAAATAGAGACTCTCACCCCCATTTCGGTGTAGAGCCGCGCCAGAGCGCCCGCGCACCATTCCCGCACCTCACCGCGATCCACGACAATGTCGGGGTTGGCACAAAGAAGCTTGAGCCCTTTTTGCTTGGCATAGAGAAAATCAGCACGGTTCACATCCGGATCGGCCAGCGGATCGAACGGTCCACAGCACACAATCCCTTCGGCCTCTTTGAGATCAACCAGATCAACCCGAACTGGATCTTCAATAAGCTTGATGGGCTGGAAAAATCCCTCATCGCGCGCCCATTCTCCCATGAACCAGACCTTGTGCCCCACGGCCCCCGCGCCATGGCAGAGCGCGCGCTATCGCCAGAAGTCGCAATCGTGTCCCAGCAATCGCGCGGAACGTTGAACTGCCCAAGTTGCGCCTCGACACCTGCACGAGGCTTGGGTGAATTCGTGACCAAAACCACCGTCCCGCCGTCGGCGCGATACGCGCGCAACGCATCCACAGCCTCGGGGAACGCGGTCACACCATTGTGCACGCACCCCCAAAGATCCACAAAAAGCGCTTTGTAAGGGGTAGAAACCTCTGAAAGAGACGAGATGATACGGGTCATGCGCACGAGCCTTTGCAATCAGGAACGCCGCAAGCTATGCCAGCGCAACCCGCACTTGACCAGCCCGGTCAGGCTTCTTTCTTGTTGGAAATACCCCGGGGTGTTTGAGGGGAGACCCCTCAAAAACAACCTTTTAGTGAACCGTCACAGGCTCCAGATCATTTTGACGGGCCAACACAAAGGCCATCGCACGGTCCTTGACCAAGGCAAGGCGCTCCCCTTCGGAACTATGCACAGCGTACAGCGTCTCAAGGTCGCCAACCTGTTCCTGTAGCTCGCGCGGAAGCTCATTCACCTTAACTTCGCGGACATAGACGATGGCCCGGTCTGTCTCGGCTCCGAAATCATATTGCGTATCCATGCTCTTACCCTTTCTTAATATTGATCTTTTGTACCACGGTCTCTGGCTGCGCACGGGTCAGATCCACATGCAGCAGGCCGTTTTCCATGATGGCGTCCCCGACCTCAACGCCATCTGCGAGCACGAAACTGCGCTGAAACTGGCGCGCGGCAATGCCACGGTGAAGAAAGACGCGTCCATCGCTGTCGTCGCGCTGTCGGCCACGAATGACCAACTGACGATCCTCCAGCGTGATCGCTAGGTCAGTCTCGGCAAATCCGGCGACCGCCAGCGAAATGCGATAGGATGTTTGCGAGGTCTGTTCGATATTGAAGGGAGGGTAGCCTTCATTGCCGGATTTCGCGCTGCGTTCCAGCAATTGCTCAAGCTGCTCAAACCCAAGCATATAAGGGTGCGACCCCAGGGTAAGCTTCGTCATGGGCGTGTCCTTATCCAGTAAAGCGACAGTCCGGCTGCGCCAGCCCCATTGCGGCGACTGACCTGAAAAATATGGGGATGACACGTGTAATGTGCAAGAGCTTTGCGAAATGCGTGAAACGGGCTATCCTCAATATCTCGATTTAAAGAGGAATCGGGCACACATGAACGTCTACGACGATCTGTCCATGAAATCAGACGAGGTTTTGCGCGTGGAACTAGCCGAGTTCCAACGCCAGCACCGGGATTTGGACGAAGCCATCAAGGCGCTTGAGGACAAAGGCACGGGTGACAGGTTCACCATCAAACGCCTGAAACAGCAAAAACTCCGCCTCAAGGACCGCATCACCTGGATCGAAGACCGGCTGACACCTGACATCATTGCCTGAACGCGCCGCCTAGGTTTTTCCCGCCACAAGAACATAGCACAACGGCAGCTGCGCCGTGCGGCCTTCGTATTTCTCAAAATCCACTTCGCGATTGCAATGGGCATATTCCGTGAGCTGCGCGATGCGCAGACCCGATGCAATACAGCCGGTGACAATCTCTCCCATCGTATGCGTAAACCAATAACTTTCGGGGCCGGGCGCTCCGGCAGACCCGTCATAGGTGATCGTCTCTGACCAGCTTTGCGGGCGTTTGTTGAAATAGGATCGCACCGGTGTGAACGGGTCGGCCTCATCGGGCTCGTACATATCAAGAATGGGATGCGACTCGTATATCACCAACCTGCCCCCTGTGGTCAGAAGCCCGGCGACAACTTCAAAAAATCGTGGCAAATCCGGCATCCATCCCAACACACCAATTGTAACCAGCGCCACATCAAAGTCGCGGGGCACGTCATCGGGCAAGTCATAAATATTTGCGTTAAGAAACGTGCAGCCTGACCCCGCCAGTGCCGCCAACTCCTGCGCCTGATCCAGGAACGCCTCTGACTGATCAATCCCCAAAACCGCCTGGGCCCCGAACACCGGCAAAGACAAAAGCTCGCGCCCATTGTTGCAGCCAACCTGCACGGCACGCGCCCCCATGATATCCATCTCGGTGAGGACCTGCGTGAGCGTGTCGTCAAGCACCGAAAAGTCCGGAGCGGCAATACTGGCGATCATCTCCTGCCACTCTTTGGTGTGCCGATGCGCCTCTGCCGAGGCGTTCCACGCGTCTTTGTTGGCTTGCGTATAGGTCTCAAGCTCTTCCATGCACGTGGCTCCAATTCATCTTGTCTGACTTTACGGCATCGCTATAGTGCCGCACTCCGAAGCAGCGGGAAAGCGAAATGGCAGAGATCAACGTCGGCATCATCATGGGCAGTCAATCCGACTGGGCCACTATGAAACATGCTGCTGATATCCTTGATGAATTGGGCGTGGCCTATGAGACCAAGATTGTCTCGGCGCATCGTACGCCAGACCGGCTTTGGGACTATGGGAAATCCGCCGTGGAGCGAGGTCTCAAAGTGATCATCGCCGGGGCAGGCGGGGCTGCGCATTTGCCGGGGATGATGGCCTCAAAGACGCGGGTTCCTGTGATAGGCGTGCCCGTACAAACCAAGGCACTCTCGGGTGTCGATAGTCTTTATTCCATTGTGCAGATGCCCAAGGGCTTCCCCGTGGCCACCATGGCCATTGGTGAGGCGGGTGCGGCCAATGCAGGCCTGATGGCGGCGGGTATTCTGGCCACCAGCGATGCGGCGCTTGCCAAACGTCTCGATGACTGGCGCGCGGCCCTCTCTGCCTCGATCCCAGAGGACCCTCAAGATGACTGAGCCGCTCCCCCAAGGTGCGGTTATTGGCATTCTGGGCGGCGGCCAACTGGGCCGCATGCTCTCGGTCGCGGCCTCCCGTCTGGGGTTCAAGACCTGCATTTATGAGCCCGGTGGCGATTGCCCGGCAAGCCATGTGTCGAACTATCACTTTCAGAAGCCCTACGAAGACGAGGACGCCCTGCGCCAGTTTGCCGAGGCGGTAGATGTCATCACCTATGAGTTTGAGAACATCCCTACATCCGCCCTGGATGTGCTGGATGGCCTCAAACCCATCCGCCCTGGCCGCGAGGCTCTGCGCGTGAGTCAGGATCGCCTGACCGAAAAGGATTTTCTCACCAATCTGGGCCTCAAAACCGCGCCCTACGCAGATATCCCCGACGCCGCCAGCCTGAAGGCCGCACTGGACACGATCGGTGCGCCTGCCATCCTGAAAACCCGCCGCTTTGGATATGACGGCAAGGGGCAGGCGCGGATCATGCAGACCTCGGATGCCGACGCCGCTCTCAGCGACATGTCCGGCGCGCCCGCAATCCTCGAAGGTTTTGTCGATTTCAGCCACGAAGTCTCGGTCATCGGCGCGCGCGGTGTGGACGGGCAGGTCGCCTGTTTCGACCCCGGTGAAAACGTCCACCAAGGCGGCATCCTGCGCACCACGACCCTGCCTGCCAACCTGAGTGCGGCCCAGCGCACCGACGCGGTCCTGCTCACCGGTCAAATCCTCAACGCGCTCGACTATGTCGGCGTCATGGGCGTGGAGCTTTTCGTCACGCCTCAGGGCCTCATCGTCAATGAGATCGCCCCGCGCGTGCATAATTCCGGCCACTGGACCCAACAGGGGTGCAGCGTGGACCAGTTCGAACAACATATAAGGGCGGTGGCAGGCTGGCCGTTGGGCGATGGCAGCCGCTACGCTGATGTGGTGATGGAGAACCTCATTGGGGACGACATGGACAGGGTGCCAGAACTGGCACAGGATCCCAACGTGTCCGTGCACCTTTATGGCAAGGCCGAGGTCAAGGCAGGCCGCAAGATGGGACATGTGAATAGGGTTGTTCGCCGGGATTGATTCAAAATCTTCAAAAAACTTTGGCCCGTTTTCTTTTTAAGAAAACATGGTGCTCATGCAGGAAGCAACAAAATGCTAACTGATAAGATTTTGGTAGGAATGCGGGCACAGGGCCTTTCCGTGTCGAGGCAAGGTGAGCATCTTAAGGAAGTCGAAGATAGTTTGATTGAACTTGGCCTCGAAGAGCATGACCAAGTCAAAGTCTTCTTTGAAAAGTACAAACTCGGCGCTGTCCTAAGCAAACAACTAACGGAGCTCATGGACCTCTGTTCGCCAACGCGTCAAATCTTTCGGACAACAGAATTCGCGCGTGATATTTATGAGCTTCCAGATGGTTATATCTGTCTCACATCAGGGGAAGGTGAAGGTTTCATTCTCTATTCCCTGCTTGATCGTAAAGTCTACGATCTGTCAGTGACCCAATTCAAAGACCTTGCAGATGGGAAGTGCGAGGCGACATGGAATTCGTTCTTCGAGCTGATCGAATGGTATCTTGAGTAACAAAAGCACACGGTCTGTCGCTGGCCCTTAACTCACCCCACAAACCGCCCCGCCACATCGCCCTTCATATAGGTCACGCGCCCGGCAGATAGCGTCGCGCACACATCCCGGCTCTCAGGGTTCAGCACCACCAGATCGGCGCGTTTCCCGGGCCGCAAATCGCCCCGGTCGTCCAACCCCAACACCCGTGCAGGCCCTGTTGAGATCAACCCCCAAGCCGCGCCCAACTCCATCACGCCGCCATCCGCCACCAGAAACGCCGCGCGTTTGAGCGAGGGGTAGTGATAGTCCGAGGCCAGCGCATCGCAGAGCCCCAGCATGATCAACTCCAAAGCACTTGCATTGCCCTTGTGCGACCCGCCCCGCACGACATTGGGCGCCCCCAAGATCACCGGGTCGCCCTGCGTCTGCGCCGTCTCGGCGGCCACTTGGGTCTCGGGAAACTCGGCAATCTGCGCCCCGCGCGCATGCCAGACCTCGCGCGCCTCTGCCGTCGCATCATCATGACTGCCCAAGCGCACCGGCATCTCCGCCAGCCGCGCGCAAAGCGCATCCAGAGCGGCAGGCACCCGGTCCATCCCGGCATGCAGCGCCATGATGTCTTCCAGATGCCGGTCCGGGTTCTTGCCTATGCGCAGCGACTTGCCCACATGCCCCGGAGGCGTCTTGCCTTTGGCGAGAATTTCATGCGGCAGATGATCGTTGAAGACCAGATAGGGGATGTCGTGGCGCTGAATCCAGTCCACCACCGTGTCATAGTCCTTAACCATCGAAATCTCGAACCGCAACTGCGGCCGCAGATCGGTGCCGACCCGTGGACGGATCGTGCGCAGGCCCTCAAACACGCGCGCCGCAAATTCCGCTCCCCGCATGCCCCCTTCCCAGGAATAGAACTGCGCCAAAGTCGCGGTTGTAATCCCGTTCGAGGCAATCTCAGCCTCCGCCGCGATCAACCCCTGATCAATATCCTTCATCGCCCCCCGGCGCGGTGCCAGATGCTTTTCAAAAGCATCTCCATGCACATCCACGATCCCCGGCAGGATCATGTAACCACTGAGATCGACCTCGCGCCCCGGCGAGTCTTGTTGCACAAGACCATCCCCAAGGCGCAACGGCGCATCGCCCATCCCATCGGGTGCAAGAACTTCCGCCCCCACAAGCCGCAGATCAAGGCTCACTCGGTTTCCCCCAAAGGAAATCTGTAAGGTCCAGATCGGGATCAAACTTACCCTCCCTGAGAAATTCCGAGACCTGCGCGATCACATAGGCGTTGTTCATCATGAACGTATGGCTGACCGGCAACTCAATATGATCGGCCATACCGTCGACCTTGGTTGAGTCGACACTTACCTTGCCATCATCAGGCCCCTCAATAAGGGTCGAGAAAAACGGATTGAGCGATTGCGTCCCGGCAATCACCCCAAGGGAATAGTCGACCGGAGGCAGTGACGCGACAAACCCTTCTGGTCCGCTTTCAAGCTGTTGCCCGGCCGGGCCGTTGAGCCACTCAAAAAGCTCCAGCGCACCCAGCTGATCGACCACTTCCGAGCCTTGGTTCGGGGGGGCGAGCATGACTACATGCCCCATCTTGTCGGGGCGGTTCTCGGCCAGCCAATAGCGCAGAAGAATGCCGCCCATGGAGTGTGTGACAAAGTGAATACGATCCTTCTCGCAGGCCGCCACAGCATCGGGCAGGGTTGTATCCGCAAGCCGCGTAATCTCTGCCGAGGTCGATGCATAGCTCGGGCTTTTCGTGACATACCCTTCGGCCTGCAACGCCTCTTCCATGATCAAGAGCGACGCTTGCGTCCGCGCCAGCCCGTGCAAAAGCACCACGCAATCTGCATATGCAGGCGCAGGCAACAACAGGGCAAGCACGGTCAAAATCCGTTTCATACCCTTGAGATAAGGGGTTTTGCCCCGCATAAACAGCCCTCAATCCACTGAAAGGCCGTAACGTTATGCCCATACGCCTTGCCACCCGTGCGGTGATCGTACATGAAGATCGGCTTTTGCTGGTGAATGCGTATCCCGGTGGTCAAAGCGACCTATGGTGCGCGCCGGGTGGTGGGGCAGAACCGGGCGCGTCCTTGCCCGATAACTTGACACGCGAAGTGCATGAGGAGACGGGTTTGCGCATCAAGGTCGGCCCGCCCTGCCTCATCAATGAATTTCACGATCCGGAGCGCGGATTTCATCAGGTCGATCTGTTCTTTCGCGGCAAGATCATTGAAGGAACCTTGACCGAAGGCTGGGCTGACCCGGAAAATGTCGTTACCCAACGGCGTTTTTTCACCCGTAGGGAACTCGCCGATATTCGCCTCAAACCCGACAGCCTGCCGGACGTCGCCTTCAACCGCGGCTTTGGCTATGACCCTTTGGAAGAAATCGTGGGCTGACTTCACTCACCCAGGCTTTTTCGCCAAAACCGACAAAGCCACACCGCCGAGGATCAGAGCCGAGGCAAGCACTATTCGAAGCGTCACGACCTCGCCCAGCAAAACGACACCCGCCAAGAGCGCAATCACCGGTACGGTCAGTTGCGCCACCGCCGCGACAGAAGAGGCGAGGCTTGGCAGGACCGTGTACCAAAGCGCATAGCCCAGCCCAGAGGTCACTGTGCCCGCCAGAATGGCCAGTGCAATGCCGGTGCTGTTCATCTCCACAGCCTCGGCTGGCGCGGGCAAAACCCAAAGGGCCAGAATGCCAAAAGGCGTGGCCAAAACGAAATTCGCCGCCGTCGCCTGCAGCGCGTCACGCGATTTGCGCCCCGCGAGAGAGTAGAACCCCCACCCGATGCCCGCAATCGCCATCAATCCGCCATGCCACAGGCTCACCTGAGCCTGCGGTCCCGGCCAGATGAGCCAGGCCAACCCCACAAGCGCCAATGCCGCGCCGATCCATTTCAGAGCCGGCATATCTTCATGGGTCAGGCAAGCCGCCGCAAACATGGTGATCTGCACCATGCCAAACAGGATGAGTGCGCCAAGTCCTGCATCTAGCGACGTGTAAGCACTGGAAAAGCCGTACATGTAGATCAGCAGGGCGATAACACCCACCAGTCTCGCAGGTCCTCCGAGCTTTAAGCCTCCGCGAAAAAGCACGCATAAGAGCGCCAGCATTAGCGCACCCGAGGCCAATCGGATCGTTCCGAAACTCACCGCATCAATATGACCCCCGGCAAGGGCCATCCGGTTTAGAATGGAATTGGCGGCAAAGGCCACCATGGTCAGAGCCGTGAGGAGAAATAGACGCATGCGCAACCCCTAGCCCGACCGGCGCAGAAAGGGAATGCCGCGAGAGGCAACCAGCATGACGATTGCGTTAAGACGCGGCACGAGGGCCAGAGGCCCCCCATCAGGTTCACCGGTAGGGCGGAGTTTCACCCCGCCAATCCCCCCGCCAAACACCTCATACGACACCTATCCAGAAACCTTCCCCTTCACCATGGCCTCGCGCCACGCCAACAGCCCCGCACCTGCAAGAATGACCGCCGCTCCAACCACCGAAACCGTATCCGGCCAGACGCCAAATACAGCCGCATCATAAGCGGCGGCAAAAACAAGGGCCGCATAGAAAAACGGTGCCACAAAACTGGCATCCGCGCGCGCCATCGCGTTGACAAAACATGCCTGCGCTGCCGCCATCAGCACGCCAAGAGCCGCCAGCGCCAGCCATTGCATAAGCGTGGGCGCGGCCCAGACAAAGAGCACTGCCAAAGTCGCAATACACAGCCCGATAATGTTGTTGATCAAAAGAATTTGCACCGGTGCCTCACTCCCTGCCAGCCTCTTGATCGCAATAAGCTCTGCCCCGAAAAGCATCGCCGCTCCGAGCGCGAGAAAGGCACCAAGCTCCACCGTGCTCGCGCCCGGCCGCGTCAGGATCGCCGCGCCAATCAGTGCAATCAGTGCTGCTGTCCACCGCACCGGGCCAACCCGTTCGCCCAGGATCGGTACCGCCAGCACCATGCAAAACACCGGATTGAGAAAGCTGATCGCCGTGGCGTCAGAGAGCGGAATAAAGGCCGCCGCCGCAAACATCAGCGTCACACCGCCCCACCCCAAACAAGATCGCAGGATGTGCAGCTTGATGTGGGGCCGGGTCAACCGAGGCCGCGTGGCCGCCACAAAAACCAATATCGCCACGAGCGCGAAAAGAAACCGTCCATGGCTGATCTGCAATGGATGCAGCGCAGGCCCAAGCGCATCTGTGCCCAACGCCTTGGCCAAAAGCGTGGTGCCCGCCACGAATGCCGCCGCTGCCAGGGTCAACCCGGCGGCCAGCGGAGGATTATGAAGCGGATGGGCACTCATGCAAGCTGAGTGCCTGTCATCGCGGGCTAGCGCAAGACTTCTCGTTTATGCGGCGCATCGAAATCCAGTACCGGATTGATCGGGATAATCCGATGCGGATTCACGGTGTCATGACTGTAGTGATAATGCCGTACGATGTGATCGAAATTCACCGTCTCGCGCACACCGGGCCATTGATAAAGCTCGCGCAGATATCCCCATAGGTTTGGATAATCCACAATCCGCGCCAGATTGCATTTGAAATGCAGATGATAGACCAGGTCAAACCGGATAAGCGTCGTGAAAAGCCGCCAATCTGCTTCGGTGATCCGATCCCCCATCAGGTAGCGCGACGTGGCCAGCCGCGCCTCAAGCCAGCTCAGCGTGTCAAACAGTGGCACAACTGCCGCGTCATAAGCCTCCTGACTGGTCGCAAACCCGGCCTTGTAGACCCCATTGTTAAGCGTTGAATAGATCCGTTCATTGACCGGCTCGATCTCGTCGCGCATGTCTTCGGGCCAATAGTCATCGGTGTTTCCTGTGATGCCGATAAAGGCCGAATTGAACATACGGATGATTTCTGAGGATTCGTTGGACACAATCGTCTCTCGCTCCCGGTCCCACAAGATCGGCACAGTCACGCGGCCCGACGTCTTGGGATCGGCCTTGAGATAAATGTCCCGGGCAAAGGGCAGGTCATGAAGCTGATCGCCCGTGGCCCCTTCGTAATCCGTGGCAAAGCTCCACCCATCCGCCATCATGTCCGGATGCACCGCAGACACCCCGATATGCGGCTCAAGACCTTTCAACGCGCGAAAGATCAATGTGCGATGCGCCCATGGACATGCCAGTGAGACGTAAAGGTGATACCGACCGCTTTCGGCCTTGAACCCGCCGTCTCCTGTGGGTCCGGCGCTTCCATCTGCTGTGATCCAATTGCGATACGCCGCGGTGCTGCGCTTGAACGCACCGCCTGAGGATTTGGTATCGTACCAGGTGTCCTGCCAGACTCCGTCAACCAGTTGTCCCATGTGTGATCTCCTTTGTACCGCTAACTAGCGCGCGCTGCCGCATCCAACATCCCCACATGCTCGCGCACCTGCCGTGCAGCGCTGCACATGTCGTAATCCGAGTGTCGCACGGCGATTCTCTGTTTGCGCGGCGCACCATGCGGGCCTATAGACGAACCAGACGGTGCCCAAAGCGGGCCGGAAAGGGGCATGCCAAAGAGCCGACCCAACTAGGGGGCTTTCACGCATGATCGTCGGGGCGCATGCGCGCCCATGGCCTCCTTTGTGGTTCGCCCAGTGGCACGATGAACGCGGAAGGGAGACCTCTTATGCACCGGCTCTTTGCACTTCTGACGCTGCTCTTGCCAGGCGCGGCGTTGGCCCACCCTGGACATCTCGCCGAAGTCGCGGGCCACGGGCATTGGCTTTCCGCGGGTGCGTTGGCTGCTGCGGCGGCACTGGGCCTTTGGGCTGCCAAGGGGCGCAAATCCAAAGAAAACGCGGAAAACACGTCGGACGCGCCCCTCGAAGACGACGAGCCACAGGAGGCGTAGCGCGATGAAAACCGGTGTGATGATCTGTGGTCACGGCTCGCGCAGCCAATCGGCGGTTGATGAGTTTGCCACACTGGCCGAAAAGCTGCCCCCCTTCTGCCCTCTGACTGGGAGATGGAATACGGCTATCTCGAATTTGCCAACCCGGTCATTCGTGATGGCCTCGACAACCTCCGCGAGAGAGGCTGTGAGCGCATCCTTGCCGTGCCGGGCATGCTCTTTGCTGCAATGCATTCCAAAAATGATATCCCCACGGTTCTGAACACCTATGCCGCGAAACACGACATCGACGTGCGCTATGGCCGTGAACTGGGTGTTGACCCCAAAATGATTGCCGCCGCCGGAGGCCGCATCGAAGACGCACTCGCCAAAGCAGACGCTGAACAGGGCCCGGTCAGCCGCCACGACACCTGTCTTGTGGTCATCGGACGCGGGGCCTCTGACCCTGACGCCAATTCCAACGTCGCCAAAATCGCGCGGCTCTTGCACGAAGGTATGGGCTTTGGCTGGTGCGAGGTGGGCTATTCGGGCGTGACATTCCCGCTGGTTGAACCCTGTCTGCAGCATGTGGTGAAACTGGGTTATAAACGCGTGGTCGTCTTTCCGTACTTCCTCTTCTCTGGCATCCTGATTGACCGCATCTATGGTTTCACCGATCAGGTCGCGGCTGAATACCCTGCGCAGCAATTCGTCAAAGCGGGCTATCTCGGCGACCATCCCAAAGTGCTGGAAACCTTCGCTGAACGTGTCCGCGAACAGGTGGGAGCCGTGCCGCCGCCCAATTGCGGCACCTGCCAGTACCGCACGCAGATTCTCGCCATCGAAGGGCAGGACCCGCAAAAGATCACGCCCGCCCAACGTGCCATTCTCACTGCCGAAAAAGGTGCGGGACACCCCGCCTTTGGTGATGTCCCGCCGCCCACTTGTGTGATGTGCAAGTACCGCACCGCCGTGCTGGGCTTTGAGGCTGAAGTGGGCGCGGTGCAGGAAAGCCACCATCACCATGTGGAAGGCCAGGGCGCCAGCGCGCCGGGGTCCAACGTCGAAGATTGCAAGCTCTGCGACACGTTCTGCACCGGCATGTGCCGCCTTGAAATGCAGGCGCATCATCATCACCATCACCACGATCACCACCACGATCATGATCATCACCACCATCATCATCACGCGGAATACCCCCATGCCAAACACCCGCATGGGCCCGAAAGCGCGCGTAAAACCAAAGCCTGACCGCGGCTTTCTTTTTGCCTGAAAATATCCCCGCCGGAGGCCCCGACCTGACCTTGCGCCCCTACGAGAAAAACCCATCGGCAATCTATGCCGAAAGCTTTGCCACAGTACGGCGCGAAGCCCGGCTGGAGCGGTTTGGTCCGGGGCTTGAGGCACTGGCCATAAGGCTCATCCACGCCTGCGGCATGGTTGAGGTCGCTGACCGGCTGGCGTTCTCAGAAACCGCCTATGACGCGGGCCACGCGGCTTTGCAGGCGGGTAAGCCCGTGCTCTGCGATTGTGAAATGGTCGGCGCTGGTATCATCCGCCGCTACTTGCCTGCCGACAACGAGGTCATTGTCACCCTCAACGACCCACGCGTGCCAGGCATCGCCGCCGGTATTGGCAACACCCGCTCAGCGGCTGCAGTTGAGCTCTGGGCCGAGCACCTCGATGGTGCTGTCGTGGCCATCGGCAATGCGCCCACAGCGCTTTTCCATTTGTTGGAACTCCTCGAACAGGGTGCACCAAAACCGGCGGTCATCCTTGGATTCCCAGTGGGTTTTGTGGGCGCGGCGGAGAGCAAGGCGGAACTCGCTGCCAACCCCCGCGACTGTGAGTTTGTCGCGCTGCGCGGTCGGCGCGGCGGCTCTGCCATGGCCTCGGCTGCTGTGAACGCGCTGGCTGCAGGTATTCCGGAAGGAGACACACGATGAGCAAGTCTTTTCAGAAAAGACTTGGCGAAACTTTTCAAAAAAGTTTCTCCGAACGCCATGTCTGATCCCTGGCTGCATATTGTCGGCATCGGCGAAGACGGGCTTGAAGGCCTGCTGCCTGCCACCCGCGCCGTGGTCGAAGCCGCAGAGGTGATCGTTGGTGGGGATCGACACCATTTGCTGTCAGAGGCCGTGACAGCAGAACGCGTGGCCTGGCCGAGCCCGTTTGACGCGCTCATCGACATGCTTCGTGGGTTTCAGGGTCGTCGCGTGGTGGTTCTGGCGACGGGAGACCCCCTTTGGTTCTCGGTGGGCGCGCGTATCGGGCGCGAAATTGATCCCGCCGAAATCACCTATCATCCGCAGCTCTCAGCCTTCCAACTGGCCGCTGCGCGCATGGGCTGGAGCTTGCCGGATGTAGAAACACTCACCGTGCATGGTCGTCCCGTTGAGCAGATGATCGCTTTCATCCAGCCTGACGCACGGCTCTTGATCCTGACCACTGGAGAAGAAACACCGGCACAGATCGCGCGCTTTCTGACCGAACGCGGTTTTGGAGCATCCAACATGACCGTGTTGGCGGCGATGGGCGGCTCAGATGAGGCGCGTTTTGACGGCACCGCAGAAAGCTGGTCGCATAGAGTACCGGCCTTTAACACATTGGCCGTGGATTGCATCGCCGCCCCCGACGCCGCGCTCTTGCCGCGTGTGCCGGGTTTGGAGGACACGCTTTTCCAAAGCGATGGCACCATGACCAAACAGGAGGTTCGCGCGGCCACTTTGGCCAAACTGATGCCGATGCGGGGCGCTTTGCTTTGGGATATCGGCACAGGGTGCGGTTCGGTCGCGGTGGAATGGATGCGCGGTGCCCGTTATGCCCGGGCGATTGGGATTGAGCCACGCGCAGACCGCCGGGCCATGGCAGCAGCCAATGCCTTGGCTTTGGGTGTGCCGAAACTCGAACTGGTTGACGGAACGGTTCCGGCTGCCCTTGAAGGTTTGCCCGCCCCCGACGCTGTTTTCATTGGCGGTGGGCTAAGTGCAGAGGTGTTTGACGCGACCTGGAAGGCGCTGCGGCCTTTAGGACGGCTCGTTGCCAATGCCGTCACCCTGGAAAGCGAAGCGGTGTTGCTGGCGTTGCACAAACAGCATGGCGGGCAATTGGTTAAGCTTTCGGTGCAGCGCGCAGAACCTGTGGGTGGATTGACCGGATGGCGCCCCTTGATGCCGGTCACACAGTGGAGCCTTGTGAAGCGATGAGGGTCCGAGGCCAACATGAGAGTATTTACAGAACAGTGAAAGCCGGGGGTGACCATGCCCGGTAGGCTTTACGGCATCGGGTTGGGGCCGGGGGATCCGGAACTGATGACGCTAAAGGCGCATCGTTTGATCTCAGGCGCACAGGTAATAGCATACCCCACGCTGGCCGGAGCGCAGAGTTTCGCACGCTCGATTGCGGCTGGTGTCATCCCTGCTGACGCTCGAGAGATCGTCATGGACGTGCCCATGACACCCGAGCGTACCCCTGCTCAAGCGGCCTATGATCAGGGCGCTGCGGACATCTCTGAGGCGCTTGATGCCGGGAATGATGTCATCTGCCTTTGCGAAGGCGATCCGTTCTTTTACGGCTCTTTCATGTATCTTTTTGCAAGACTTTCGCAGCGCTATGAGGTCGAGGTCGTGCCGGGTGTCACATCGGTGACCACCTGTGCCGCGCGTGCAGGCCTGCCGCTTGCTGCGCGCAATGAGCGGCTGACCGTCTTGCCGGGGCCTTTGCCGGAGGATGAGTTACGCAGCCGAATTGAAGGCGCGGAAAGCGTGGCCATCATGAAGGTCGGGCGGCATTTGAGTAAAATTCGCGCGGTCATTGACGCTTTGGGTTTCACAGATCAGGCCGTCTATGTCGAACGCGCCAGCCTGCCGGATGAAGTTGTCTGCCCGCTCAATGATGCGCCGGAAAAGGCACCTTACTTCTCGATGATCTTATTGACCAAAGGAGCCGATCCATGGCTGTGACCCCTGTTGTATTGGCCCTCAGCCGATCCGGTGAAGCGGTGGCGCATCGGGTGGCCGTCAGTCTGGGCGCGCAGGTGCACGGGCGTGAGGGCAGGGTAGCGCAGGCAGACGCGTTCTTCCCAAATGCATTGGATCATGCCCGCGATCTTTTTGCAGCCGGTGTGCCGGTTGTGGGGGTCTGCGCCAGCGGCATTCTGATCCGCGCGGTGGCACCGGTGTTGAGCGACAAGACCAAAGAGCCACCCGTTGTGTCGGTGAGCGACGATGGTGCGGTCGTCGTGCCCCTCCTCGGAGGGCATCGGGGCGCGAACCGCCTGGCCTCTCTCATCGCTGAAGAACTGGGCGCCACAGCCGCGGTCACCACTGCAGGTGACGTGGCCATGGGCGTGGCGTTGGATGAGCCGCCAGAGGGATATCGCTTGGTCAATCCGGGCGATGCAAAAGCTGCGATGGCGGCTTTGCTGAATGGCGCAGGCGTCCGTGTCACAGGTAACAACATCTTTGGCGTGGAAGAGACAGGCGGCGCTGTTGAGCTTGTGGTAAGTGATGCCCCGCAAACCCCTTCTGAGCATCGGTTGGTCTATCACCCGCAATCCTATGTGGTCGGTGTGGGCTGCGCGCGCAATGCGGACCCCGAAGCGCTTTGGGATTTGGTAACAGAGACGTTGCAAACGGCTGGTGTTGCGCAAGGCGCTGTTGCGGCTGTTGCCACTGTGGACATCAAAGCCGATGAGCCTGCCGTGAATACCTTGGCGCAGCGCTTGGGTGTGCCAATGCGTGTCTTCACCCCGGCAGAGCTTGAGGCGCAGGCCGATAAGCTCGCCAACCCTTCAGACGTGGTCTTCGCTGAGGTCGGCTGCCACGGTGTGGCAGAAGGGTCCGCATTGGCCATGGGCGGAGAGCTTGTGGTTGAAAAACGCAAGAATGCAACCTGCACATGCAGTATTTCGCGTGCAAACCATGTCCCGATGGAAATGAAAGGCCGGGCGCGCGGGCAACTGAGCGTGGTGGGCATCGGACCCGGCCAATCCAGCTGGCGCACGCCGGAAGTCTCCAAGCTGGTGGCGGAGGCAGAAGAGCTGGTCGGCTACGGGCTCTACATCGACCTGCTAGGTCCGCTCGCGGCGGTCAAGACACGCTCTGACTTTCCGTTGGGCGGTGAAGAGGCGCGGTGCCGTTATGCGTTGGAGCGGGCGGCGGAAGGGCGCAACGTGGCGCTGGTTTGTTCGGGCGATGCGGGCATTTACGCCATGGGAGCACTGGTCTTTGAACTCTTGGACCGAGGTCCCGAGAATGAAGGCGTCTCTGATGCGGCACACCGCGTCGAGGTGATCTGCTCGCCCGGTGTCAGTGCCCTGCAAGGGGCCGCAGCGCGGGCGGGGGCCCCTTTGGGGCATGACTTCTGCACCATCAGTCTGAGTGATCTACTCACCCCACGCGACGACATCCTGCGCCGTCTCAAGGCTGCAGCCGAGGGTGATTTCGTCATCGCCTTCTACAACCCGGTCAGCAAAACACGCCGCACTCTTCTGGCTGAGGCACGCGATATCCTGCTCCAACATCGTCCGGCGGACACGCCCGTGATGCTGGCCAGCAATTTGGGGCGTCCTGAAGAGCATGTGCGCTATCGCAAACTCAAAGATCTGCAGGTGGACGAGGTCGATATGCTCACTGTAGTTCTTGTGGGTTCCTCCAATTCCCGTTTGGCACAGCTGGGCCAAGGGCCGCGCATGTTCACGCCACGCGGCTACGCGCGCAAGATTGATGGCGACTTATCCGACAAAAAGGGCATCGCATGAACGAAATCCTCCTGGAATTTGCAGGGCGCATGGCGGATGGCGGGGCAACGCAACTGCCGGAAAGCTACAAGGCGCTTGCGGTCAATGCGGAGTTCCATCTGAAGACGCGTATGGCCGGGTCAGAATTGGCGCAGCGGTTGGGCGATGTCAGCGACTACCGCCTCAACCTCAAAAAGGGTCGCATCAGCTTTGTCTTTGACGGCGCGCCAGAGGTTGCCGCTGATGCACAAGTGGTGGGCACCTATTCCGATGACGGGTCCTGGATGTGGGGCTGGGGGCACCCTGATGTGCCGCAGCCGATGCAACAGGCCGCCTGGGCCGTGCAGCAATTTGGTGAGCGCCAGGAGATCGAAGACCTGCTGAGCCGCGGTGGTCCCATTGATGCCACGCGTCTGGCGGAGTTTCAGGCCATATGCGCCTATATCTCGGACGCCGACGGTGTCTTTATGGGCGCACATGGCGCCGGTGGACAGGTCTGTGTCTGCTACTACCAGAACAATCAGTTGAAGGGGCTTTTGGGACAATGACCGTCTATTTCATTGGCGCAGGTCCGGGGGACCCCGAACTTCTGACCAAAAAGGCTGAGCGCATCATCGGGGAATGCCCCGTTTGCCTTTATGCCGGTTCGCTGGTGCCGGCCGAAGTGGTCGCCTGTGCCCCGCAAGGCGCGCGGGTGATGGACACGGCCCCCATGACACTCGATGAAACCCATGCCGAGATCGTGGCCGCCCATGCCAAAGGCCAGGACGTGGCGCGGGTGCATTCCGGCGATCCCTCGCTTTACGGAGCCATTGCCGAGCAAATCCGCCGCCTGCGGACAGAAGGCATAGACTATCAGATCGTTCCCGGCGTGCCCGCCTATGCAGCTGCCGCCGCTGCACTTGGTCAGGAACTGACCGTGCCGGAGATCGGACAATCTATCGTGCTCACGCGTGTGTCGATGAAGTCAACGTCGATGCCCAAGGGTGAAACACTGGAAAATTTCGCTCGGACCGGAACAACATTGGCCATTCATCTGGGCGTGCGCGCATTTCGCGAAATTGAACGTGTCCTGACTCCACATTATGGCGCGGATTGCCCTGTGGTGGTGGCCTATCGCGTTGGCTGGCCCGATCAAATGTTCATTCGCGGCACTCTGAGTGACATCCGCGAAAAGGTGCGCGCCGAAAAGATCACGCGCACGGCGCTGATCCTGGTGGGCCCCGTGCTGGGCGAAATCGCAGAGTTCACGGAAAGTGCGCTATACGATGCTGCGATCCCGCATGTATTGAGACCCCGAGTCGCAACAGTGGCATCCGATGGGTAGTATTGTTGCGCCGCGGCGGCGTTTTACTGCGCTGCAGCGGAATTTTAACGTGACTGTCATAGTTTAGCCCTACATCCTGCCCCAGTTGGTTGTGTGATTCTGGGGATGCCATGACGACGTTTCTCTCTGCTGAAGTTCAGGCCGGGCTTGAAGATGCCCGCAAACGTGGCCTGCAAAAAAGCCGACGCCTGCGCGTCGAAGCAGGCAATCAAAGCTATTCTGTGATCCGGGCCTGGGATGGGGGTTTTGCGCTTCATGCCGAAACCGCACCGCATCTGCGGGGGCTTGTGGACCTCTATGATGGCGCACACCATCTGTCGCGCTGTCTCATTGTTGCGTCAGAGGAAGAAGGCCCCGAAATGCGCTTTGAGCTGAAAGTCGTGAACGAAGCAGGCAGCGAACAGCCAGTGGATTTCGAGCGTGCAGATAACGCGCCGGTGGCCTTGATTTCTAAGGTTTGAAAGAACTCAACTCAAAACAGGTGACGTGGCGGTGATGGATGGGCGCTGCTGCGTGACCTCAAGCCAGTGCGAAAGATTTGGGTGCTTCTGGAGGGCGTCTGCGCCTTCCGGTGCACGTGTGAAGTAGTCGAGCATCGGTATCAGATGTGCGGATGCAAGCGTGAACTGGTCCGGCACGAGGACCCGCCCCTCTGCGGCAATCACGTCCAAAGCTTCAAGCACAGGTTCCGCAGCCTTCAGGCCCATCTCTATTTCCAAAGGGTCTGACGCTTCCCCTTCGATTGGGCGGAACACGCTGTGCGAAAAGACCTGTCGCACCAAAGGCCAGTACGCGTAGTTATCAACGATGGAGATAACCTGCATCATGCGCGCCTGCGACAAAGCATCGGATGGGGTCAAGCCGGGGCTGTCAAACTCTGCATCAAGATACCGCGTAATCGCGCATGTCTCGTAAAGTGTAGCGGGTCCATGCGTCAGCGTTGGAACGCGGCCAAAAGGGTGCAGGGCAGGCTCAGGAGTGTTCAGGAAAGGGTCCACTTCCGAGTATGCGTATTCCAGCTCTTTTTCGAGAAGAACAATCCGCACAATTCGTGTGTAAACGCTGAACCGATAGCCATGCAGGCAGAGCGGTGTCATTGCAAATCTGAGAAGGCCCCGCGCAACCTCTCAACCGCCTCTTCCACCCGCACGCGCGGCATTGCGATGTTGAAGCGTAGGAAATTTTCCCCGCCGCTGCCAAAAGTCGGGCCATGATTGGCGGCGATCTTGGCGGTATGTTCAACCCGACTGGTGAACGCGTCGCGCGCCATGCCCGTGCCCGAGAAATCCACCCACGACAGGTAGGTCGCTTCGAGCGGCATCGAGCGTAGCCCGGGAATAGCGTTCACACCTGCATCGAACACTTTTCGGTTGCCATCAAGATATTCCAACAGCGCATCGACCCATTCTGCGCCTTGCGCGGTGTAGGCCGCCTCGGCCATGACCACGCCAAAGGAATTGGCCGACATGCCAAGCGCACCCATTCGTTTGGCAAAGCGCGCGCGCAACGCGTCATCAGCGATAATCACGTTGCCCGAATGCGCGCCAGCAATGTTGAAGGTCTTGGTGGTGGCCGTCATCATCACAAGCCGGTCCTCAATCCCGTCGATATGGGCCATCACCGTATGTTTTGAACCGGGAAAGACGAGGTCATGGTGAATCTCATCAGACACCAGAATAAGGTCATGCTTGCGGGCAAATGCGGCCACGCCTTCCAACTCTTCCTTGGTCCAGACACGCCCGCCGGGATTGTGCGGCGAACACAGGACGACCATTTTTTCACTGCCATCAAGGATCGCGTCATAGGCGTCGAAATCCATTTCATATCGCCCGTCATTATTGACCAACGGGCATTCCACGATTTTGCGCTCGGCTGCTTTCAGAACGCGGGCAAAAGCATGGTAGACTGGCGTAAACAGCACCACACCGTCCCCTGGCTCGGTAAAGGCTTCAACGCACATGCCTGTGCCATTGACCAATCCATGCGTCGTGAAAATCCAAGTTGGGTCGATCGTCCAGCCATGCCGTGTCTGCATCCACCAGCAGATCGCCTCACGATAGTTCGTATCACTGCCGTAGTAGCCAAAAACACCATGACCGAGCATCCCGCGCAACGCATCGGTAACACAGGCAGGCGGGCGGAAATCCATGTCAGCGACCCACATGGCCAGCCCATCTTCAGCCGGGACGCCAAACTTGGTTTCCATACTGTCCCACTTGTCGCATTGCGTGCCGCGGCGCTCGATCAACTCGTCAAAATTCATAGGGGTCTCCGGCGAGGCTTGTTTGTGGTGATTGTCGCAAGCTATGGCGTTGCAGGCGCGCGTGCAATCGCCTAAATGAACCTCCATGTTACGTCCCATTGTCCTCCACCCTGATCCACGCTTGAAAAAGCACTGTGATCCGGTCGCCGATCTCAGCGATGAGTTGCGTGAACTGGCCGATGACATGCTTGAGACGATGTATGATGCGCCCGGGATCGGGCTTGCCGCACCGCAGGTGGGCAGTCTCAACCGGTTGATCGTGCTCGACTGCGCCAAGGATGAAGAGGCCGATGTAGATCCTCGTCCCTTGGTCATGTTTAACCCGGAAATCGTGGCCTCTTCAGACGAGACAAACGTCTACGAAGAGGGGTGCCTCTCCATCCCCGATCACTTCGCCGAAGTGACCCGGCCAAAGGTGGTGGAGGTGGCGTGGATCGACCGCGATGGCAATGCGCAATCCGAGACCTTCGATGGGCTCTGGGCCACATGTGTGCAACACGAGATTGATCACCTCAACGGCAAGCTCTTCATCGATTACCTGGGTCCGATCAAACGGCAGATGATCACGCGCAAGATGCAGAAGTTAAAGCGCGAAAAGGCGCGGGAGTAGCGCGGCGTGCCAACACGGCCCTACGTCATCTGGCCTGACAAGCGGCTTCGCACGGCGGCCGACCCTGTGGATACGATCACCGATGAGATCCGCACCATCTGGAACGATATGATCGAGACGATGGATGCCATGCCGGGCGTTGGCTTGGCCGCTCCGCAGATCGGTGTGATGCTTCGGCTGGCCGTGGTGGACGCCTCGGACGAACGGGGTCAGGCGGTGCGTATGGCCAATCCCGAAATCTTGCACGCCAGCACAGAGATGCGCGACCACGAGGAAGCCAGCCCCAACCTGCCCGGTGTCTACGCCAAAATCACCCGCCCCCGCGCCGTGACCGTGCGGTTCCTGAACGAGACGAGCGAGATGGAAGAGCGCGACTTTGTCGGTCTCTGGGCCACCAGCGTCCAGCACCAGATCGACCATCTTGAGGGCCGGATGTATTTTGACCGGCTGAGCAAGATGAAACGCGATATGGTGCTGAAAAGGGCACGGAAGCGAGCCGGCAAATGACCACCACACCACTGCGCATCGTGTTCATGGGAACCCCGGACTTTTCCGTGCCGGTGCTTGATGCGCTGTTGGATGCTGGCCATGAGATTGCTGCCGTCTATTGCCAGCCCCCGCGCCCGGCGGGTCGTGGCAAGAAAGACCGCCCCAGCCCCGTGCAGGTGCGCGCCGAGGCGTTGGGGTTGGACGTGCGCCATCCCGTTAATCTGAAGAATGAAGCCGCGCAGGCGGAATTTGCTGCACTGAATGCCGATGTTGCCGTGGTGGTGGCCTACGGGCTGATCCTGCCTCAGGCCATTCTCGATGCCCCAACCCGCGGATGCCTCAACATTCATGCCAGCCTCTTGCCGCGCTGGCGTGGGGCGGCTCCTATTCATCGCGCGATCATGGCGGGAGATTCTGAGACGGGTGTCTGCATTATGCAGATGGAGGCGGGGCTGGACACAGGGCCGGTTCTTTTGCGCAAAACCACCGCGATTGGAGCTGAAGAAATCACCGGTGAATTGCACAACAGACTGTCTGACATAGGCGCCGCGGCGATTGTCGAAGCACTTGAAAACCTGGATAAGCTAAACCCTGAACCTCAGGCAGAAAGCGGCGTGACCTATGCCGACAAGATTGACAAAGCCGAGGCGCGCATTGATTGGGCCTGGCGTGCGGCGGAGGTGGATCGGCATATTCGAGGTCTGTCGCCTTTCCCCGGTGCGTGGTGCGATGTGAAGGGACAGCGTCTAAAATTCCTTGCATCACGCGTGGCCAGTGGGTGTGGCGCGCCGGGCGAAATCCTGGACGATGCATTGACCGTCGCCTGCGGGCAAGGTGCCGTCGAAATACTCCGTCTGCAACGGGCGGGCAAAGGCCCGCAAGATCGCGACACCTTTTTGCGCGGCTTCCCCTTGCCCAAAGGCACACGGCTCTGAGCCGCCCAATCCTGCTTCTTTCTTGTCCCAAATACCCAGCGACGCTTGCCTTACTGCGTCAAAGCCGCCAGCATAGCGTCAAACCTAAAAAATAGGATGAGCAGATGTTTTTGCAGCTTTTTGGCACGGTCGTGATCGCCGGGATCGTGGGATATGTAAGCGAGAAATCTGGATTCACCCGAAACGGATACTTACCATCCATCATCATCTGTGTCGGTGGGGCGTTCCTGTTTTACTTTGTGCGGATCATGTTCGGCTTCCGCTTTGGTACGCCGGGGTTTGACGCCATCCTGTCCTCGATAGGTGCGCTTATTATCGTGCCGACACATTGGCGCAAAGGGAGATAGACCATGGGATTGATCTACCTTGTGATCGTCGGCGCTGTGGCAGGGTATTTTGCTACCCGGATGATGCGGATTGAGGCCAACCCGGCTGTGACCATCGGCATTGGCATAGCTGGCGCTTTGGTGGGTGGCTTCATCCTGCAAGGCGCTTTGGCCGTTCTGGGCCTATTGGGCGGGATCATCGGCGCGGTCGTTGGGGCCTTTGTGGTGATCTGGATGTATCAGGCGCTGCAAAAACGCAAATAGGCGCGCGCGTGTCACGTCGGGTTTTGAGTATTTTTCGAACAGTGAAACCCAGGCTTACTTTTCCGGCTTGAAAGGGGCCATGCCAGCGCGCGCCAGCTCATCTGCGCGTTCGTTTTCCGGGTGTCCTGCATGGCCTTTCACCCATTCCCAGATCACATCATGGCGCGAAGCGGCTTCATCTAGACGCTGCCACAGCTCGACATTC
Organism: Roseovarius sp. W115; assembly: GCF_032842945.2. Lineage (NCBI taxonomy): Bacteria > Pseudomonadati > Pseudomonadota > Alphaproteobacteria > Rhodobacterales > Roseobacteraceae > Roseovarius > Roseovarius rhodophyticola. The sequence goes on along the minus strand of NZ_CP146606.1, from coordinate 841,135 downwards.
TTGACAGGTTTCTTATTCGAGGTTTTCCAGCCATTGCGCTTCCAGCCATGGATCCAACCGGTGACGCCGTTTTTTACATAAGCGCTGTCTGTCACAATGGTGATGGAGGATGGCTTGGACAGGGTTTCCAATGCATGGATGGCCGCAAGCAGTTCCATGCGATTGTTGGTGGTCTCCGCCTCGCCGCCCTGAAGCTCTCGCTCTTTCACAACCGCCTCGCCATCCTTGGCCTGCATCAGCACGCCCCAGCCCCCAGGGCCGGGATTGCCTGAACAGGCCCCATCGGTATAGGCAAAAAGCTCAGGCATCCGCACGCGCCAGCATGGTGACCCAAGGAGCGACGGTGCCATCAAGGCCAGGGTCCGCGCCGGTGCGGCTGTCAAGGGGCGTCAAACCGGCGTCTCGCAAAAGCCCGCGCAACTCGTCTTCGGTGACATAGGTATAGAGACGTCCGATGCCGTCGCGTTTCTCACCCGCGCCGGTTTTCATGCCGATATGGAAAAGTCCACGGGGTTTGAGCGCCTTTGACAGCGCCGAAAGGTGTTTGGGCAAATCAGCGCGGGGCGCGTGCAAAAGGCAGAAATTGGCCCAGATACCATCGTAAATATCAGTGCCAGAGATGTCATCGAAGGTGGCCAGTTCGGCTGTCACGCCGGGATGCGCCGCCGCCATTTCAACCATTTCCGGGGTCGCGTCAGTGGCCGTGACGCTGTGGCCTGCCTTGGCCATGTAAGCTGCCGCAAATCCTGGGCCACATCCCAGATCAAGAAGGGCGCTGTTGGGCGAAAGGCTTTCCAGAAACGCCATGAGTGCCGGATCATTTTCAGGCGGCGTGAAGACCTTTGCATAGCGATCCGCCTCAGCGCTGTAGACCCGAATGGTTTCGTCATCCTGGCTCATTGCGTCACTCCAATTGTCAGGCACAGGATCACCACCGCTGTGATCAAAAGGCGCAGGCGCATCCACCATGATGGCGCAACCCCGGCTTTCCAGAAATGCCAGTCCAGCAGTAAGATAGCTGCAAATCCGAGAATCAAAAGCTGCCCTGCCTGAAATGCACCGCCTCCATGGGTGAAAAACACCCACAAGGCCGGCAGAACTGAGAGGGCATACCCTTTGGGGGCGTCAGCCTCGGGCAGTTTTGTGGCAAACCCCCAAAGCACACCGGACATAAAACTCAGGATCACCGCGCCGTAAAAGAGCCCCACATAAGGCCCTGCAAAGCGCGCCCCAAGCGTGGCGACTGTCCAATCGGACAGGCTCGGCAATAAAACCGTCGCAGCACTCCACAAAAACGGCAAAGTGCCAGCAAGGCCCAGATAGAGCGGCGCTTTGGGGATCTGCGTCACAGTGCGATAAGTCCTCTGAAACCATACGGGTTGGCCTTGGGTGTAGAAGGCCGCTCGCAGACGTTCAAGGCCCGGATCGGTCTTTCAAGGCGGCAATCATGCGGGCAGAGCGGCGCAAGACAGTGAAACCTGTGCCCAAGGCCGTGATCCAGAGGACTACAAGCAAGGTGTAACGCGTGCCATTCAGCCAAAGCTCCAGCGCAGCCAGTACGGCTCCAACGGTGATGGCGGCCATCCGTTGGGGTTTGGCAAAAGGCCCCGAGAAGTCAGAGCCAAGTCCTTCGGCTCGGCCCAGCTCTCGGATATAGGCCGTGGCGATGGCCATAGCTGACGCGGCCAATCCAAGAGCGAGGTTGCCGATGGCCAACCCCGCGCCTGTCAGGATCAACAGGTCGGCGGCCCGGTCCGGTGCCTCGTTCCAGAAAGGGCCGTCAAGTTCTGACTTGCCTCCCTCAACCGCGACCATGCCATCAAAGAGATTGCAAAGCAGGCGGAACTGACAAGCCAGCGCGGCCAGCAGAAAGAGCGCGCCTGTCAAAACGGTGCCGGTGTACGCGGAGGCCCAGAATGCGAGAAAGGCAATCGCCGCAAAGAGGATCGAGCCCTGACTGATCCGATTGGGTGTGAGCGACGTGCCACTAAGCCAGCGGGCGATGCGCTGGGCCCAGCCTGTGTCACGGCTGGCCAGTGGTCGGCGGCTCTCGGTCATGGCGTTTGCCTCAGACGGATGGTGTAGAGGGCCGCGTATATCGTGGCAACAGTGGAGGGCAAGGCAAGGGTGGTCCAAACCTCGGGCGTGCCGACGAGGGTATGAATGGTGTAGAGCAAAGAAACGGAGACCGCGCAGGCGACCAGCGGAGGCAGGATCAATCCTGCAAGGCCGGGCAACCGCGTTGAAAGAGCTTCGACCACCTGTTTCAAACCCAGTGTGATGATTGCGGTCAATGTACCTTGTGTCAGCCCCGCCTTGACCTGCGTGGCGAATGGATAACTCGCATGCGCCAGCGCAGCCCATCCGCCCATAAGGGCAAAGCCCCCGGCCATATGCGCGAAGTTGGACCGCAGAAGGCTCATGTCATCGACCAGAAGTAGCGCGTGAGGTGAAAGAAGATGGGGGCCGAGAACACCACCGAGTCGAGCCGGTCAATGAACCCGCCATGCCCTGCAATCATATGCCCCCAATCCTTGACCCCCCGGTCACGTTTGATGGCCGACATCACCAACCCACCAAAAAAGCCCGCGAGCGTGATGATCAGCGACATAAGCGCGGCCTGCAGTGGTGTGAAGGGGGTAATCCACCACAGCGCTGTGCCAATCAAGGTGGCGGAGGCAACGCCGCCAATCAGCCCTTCCCATGTTTTTGAGGGTGAGAGTTTGGGGGCCACCGGATGACGCCCCAAAAGCTTGCCCCAGGTATATTGCAGCACGTCCGAGAGCTGCACCACCACAATGAGAAAGGCAATGAGCAGCACGTTGCGGCCTTCGAAACCAGGGATGTCGAGGAAAAGCAGCGCTGGCACGTGGCTGGCGCAGAACACACAGATCATCAAAGACCACTGCATTTGCGAGATACGCATCAGGAAATCCTCGGTGTCGCTTTGCAGCACCGCGATGATCGGCAGGATCAGGAAGGCATAGACCGGGATCAAAGCCGACCACATGCCGTACCACTCGCACCAGATCAGGGCATATTGCGCAGGCAGGATCACAAAGAAAGCCGCAGCAATCGCCCAGTGATCAGCGCGCCGCCGGTCCGTGAGCGTTACAAATTCTCTCAGCGCAGCAAAGGAGACGAAAGCGAAAAGCAGGATCACCCCGCCACGCCCGGCAAGGAACGCCACAGCCAGAAAGGCCGTCATGCCCCACCAGGCCAGGATACGCGCATTGAGGTTTTCAATGGTCGCGTTGTTACCATCGGGGGCGATGCGTTGCTTGAGCGCATAGCCAACACCGCTGGCCACGATCAAAAGCCCAATGATGCCAGCCAGCAGAGTGAGGAAATCTGCGTGCATACCGTTCATGCTGCAACCTCCGCATCGACTGGCTGTTTGTCTTTGGGGGCAAGGTTCAGCAAGGCAGCTTCGGCGCGTTTGAGGAAATCTTCGCGCGCCTCGCCTGCCTCCGCTCTGATCGGGGCACCAAAGGTCACCGTGCAGAGAAGCGGAATAGGCACCAGCTTACCCTTGGGCATCACGTCATTCAGATTGTCGATCCAGACCGGCACAAGATCCACCTCGGGCCGGGCCTCCGAGATGTTGAAAATACCGCTTTTGAACGGCAAGAGAGGCGCATCGGTCATGTTCCGCGTGCCTTCGGGGAAGATGATCAGCGACGCACCCGTGTCGATCCCGTCAAGGATCAACTGCATCGGATCGTCGGTACGGGTTTCCGAATTGCGGTCGATCAGAACAGCGTTGAACACATCCCGGCCAATAAACGTGCGCAAGGGAGACGTGAGCCAGTAATCCGCCCCCGCCACAGGCCGCGTGCGAGAGCGCAGATTGGGCGGCAGCACCGTCCAGATCAGGATGAAATCGCCGTTGGATGTATGGTTGGCAAAGTACACACGCTGCGCCGGAACCGGCTCCACACCGTCCCAAATGGCACGCACAGCGGTGATGAACCGTGCGAACGTCGTGATGGCATTGCCCGTGATCCAGGCGAGAAACTGTTTAAACAAAGGCTGTCCCATGGTCTTGTTATGCGTCTCAACCTACACGAGGGCGCACATTTGGGAAGGCGGGTTTTCCTGACCTTGTAAGCCGCAGTTAGCAGAATTTAAGCAAATCCTACCCTACGACAAAGCGCAGTTTGATGTTCAAATGTTTCGCGCGCGAAACACTTTAACATATTGTTAATATTTGTTTTTTAGAGAATCGCGCGGCAGAAGAAGTAGGCCGGAGTTCACCCCGGCACCAAAAAAAGAGGAACAAGGCGGGGTGAAACCCCGCCCTACGCCGGTACTCTCAGCACCCTTGGCACCTTGAACTCAACGTTCTCCTGCGCGGTCTCGACAACCTCAACGGTCACGTCAAACCGATCCCGAAACGCATCAATCACCTCGTTGATCAGCACTTCGGGCGCAGAGGCTCCGGCGGTGATGCCCATGGTCTTGATGTCGCCCAAGGCGCGCCAGTCGATGTCGGTCGCCCGCTGCACAAGCTGCGCATAGGAACAGCCCGCGCGCGCGCCCACTTCCACCAGCCGTTTGGAATTCGACGAATTGGGCGCGCCGACCACCAGCATCGCTTCGGCCTTTTGTGCCATAGCTTTTACCGCTTCCTGCCGGTTGGTGGTGGCGTAACAAATGTCTTCTTTATGCGGCCCGACGATGGCGGGGAACCGCGTCTGAAGTGCCGCCACGATATCAGCGGTGTCATCCACCGAAAGCGTGGTCTGCGTGACAAAGGCGAGCTTTTGCGGATCGCGCACCTCAACCTCGGCCACATCCTCAACCGTTTCCACCAAGAGCACCTCGCCCTCGGGCAACTGCCCCATCGTGCCCACCGTTTCCGGGTGCCCATCATGACCGATCATGATGATCTGTAGCCCGTTTGAGGCATGCCGCTCGGCCTCGATATGCACCTTGCTCACCAGAGGGCAGGTGGCATCGACATAGAGCATCTCGCGCTTGGTGGCCTCGGCGGGCACGGATTTGGGTACGCCATGGGCCGAAAAGATCACCGGGCGGTCATCGGGACATTCCTCGAGTTCCTCGACAAACACCGCGCCCTTCGCGCGCAGGTCATCGACCACGTATTTGTTGTGCACAATCTCATGGCGCACATAGACCGGCGCCCCCCATTTTTCCAAAGCCATATCCACGATCTTGATGGCGCGGTCCACGCCTGCGCAAAAGCCGCGCGGCGCTGCAAGATAGAGGGTCAGAGGCGGTTTCGTCATGGTCTCTCCTACATGCTCCAAGAGGTAAGCGGTCGGGCGCGCGAGGTCCAGAGGGAAAGGAATTTCTGGGCAGGGCTTGACATATTATCAATATAGTAATAACTATAATGAAAATAACTAAGGATAACCCAAAGATGACCTCGATTTTCGACTATCCCAGCCCGGCCATAGCGGTGGACCTGGCGATCCTGTGCGTCCATGATGGCGCGCTGCGCTGTGTGATCATGCGCCGCGAGGACGGGGGCGTGATGGGCGGTGACTGGGCTTTGCCCGGTGGTTTCGTGCATCGCGACGGGTCTTTGGAAGAGACCGTGACACGGGTCTTGCGCGACAAGACCGGCCTTCGGGACGTGCATTTCGAACAGCTCGCCACCTATGGCGCGCCGGGCCGGGACCCGCGCGGCCACGTCATCAGCGTGGTGTATCTGGCAATCATGCCGGCTGAGGTTTTGATCAAAGGCGTTGCGGCCAATCCAGACCTGCGGCTTGTCCGTGTGTCAGTGGATTGGCCCGGAGAAACTGGCGGCACGGCGAATGTGTCGGACGACACCGGCGCGCCCCTGCATATGGCCTTTGATCACGCCGACATCCTTGGTGACATGGTCAAGCGCCTGCGCGGCAAGCTGGACTACACGCCCATCGGGTTCGAGTTCCTACCACCCCGCTTCACCTTGCGGGATGTGCAGGCGGTCCATGAAGCCATTCTGGACCAAAGCCTGACCAAACCGGCCTTTCGCCGGAAGCTTTTGGACAGGCACACCCTGCGCGCCACCGGCGTGCGGGAAAGTGGCGGGGCCTATCGCCCGGCCGAATTGTACGAGTTGTCACAAGATCAGGAGGAATGATCATGGCACAAATCACAAGATACCCATTTGCAAGCCACCTGCGGGCTGAGGCCTCGAGCCACATCCGGCATTACCGCGAAGGCAAGATCCGTCGCGAGGGCCGCGGGCTGTCCTTTTGGTTTGACCCGACCCGTGGGTCGATCATTGAGGTCCCGCTTGCGGACCGCGAGCTGACCTTTTTGGTCAAATCGCAATCCTCCGACTATCAGGATCTGGCTGTGCAAGGCACCGTTCTGTGGAGGGTGGCGGATGCGGCGCGGCTCTCGGACCGGGTGGATTTCACCCTTGATCTGAAGACCGGAAAGCCGAAGAGCAAGCCAGAGGACCACATCCGCTCTGTGCTGAGCGCGTTGTCGCGGCAATATGTGGATGACTACATCAAGGCGCTGGGCGTGCGCGCGGTGCTTGAGGCGGGGCTAGCCCCTTTGCAAACAGCGCTGAACGCGGGTTTTGCCAAGGACCCCACCCCCGAGGCCATGGGCCTTGAGGTCATCGCGGTGCGCGTGGCCAATCTCAGCCCAAGCTCAGAGCTGGCCCGTGCCTTGCAGGCCCCGACCTTTGAGGCGTTGCAACAGCAATCGGACGAGGCCACCTTTGCCCGCCGCGCTTTGGCGGTGGAAAAAGAACGCGCCATTGCCGAGAACGAGCTGAACAATCAGGTCGAACTGGCTGCGCGTCAGGCCGAGCTGATTGCCCGCGAAGACGCCAATGGCCGTGCCGAAGCCGAAGCCAAGGCGGCGGCCAGCAAGATCGCAGCAGAGGGGGCAGCCGAGGCCAAGGTCATCGGGGCCGAAGCCGAAGCCACCCGCGTGCGCGCGGTGGAACAGGCGCAGGCCGATATGGAAAAGGCCCGTATGGCCGCGCTTTCGCAACTGGCACCTGAGGCGCTTTATGCCCTGGCGGCGCGCGAATTCGCCACCAAGCTGGAGAAAATCGACAGCGTGACCATCAGCCCTGATATGGTGGCCGGTCTGGTCAAACAGCTGCAGGGGGCAATGCCTGCAGCGGCCCGAGAATAGGAGGATGAGTGATGTCCAGTCTCCGCCCCCGTGTTGTGCTTGTGACGCGCGAAACCGAGCTTTCAGCGCTGCTGGCCCGGCACGGGACGCGGGGGCAGGTGGAGTTCTACCTGTCCTCGCGCGGTCAGGTTTTTGAGGAGGTCGAAACCCGTGACCGCATCCAACGTGACGCCGTGACCGCGGCCAAGGCGATGGTGCCGCCCGAGTGGTCCTTTGCCGAGGTCGAGCGCGGCGATCTCAACCGGTTTTTGTTCTTTCCCAATGACGTTGTCGTCGCCCTTGGGCAGGACGGTCTGGTGGCCAATCTGGCCAAGTATCTCGAGGGTCAGCCGGTCATCGGCGTCACCCCCTCCAGCGATATGGGCGAGGGGGTTTTGACACCACATGGGCTCAAAGCGCTGCCTGATTTGATGCAGCGCGCCGGTACCGGCGATGTCGAGGCTCAGGCCCGCGCCATGGTCGAGGCGCAGCTTGCCGGGGGTGACAGGCTCTTGGCGCTCAATGAGCTTTTCATCGGGCACCGGTCACACCAAAGCGCGCGATATGAGCTGCAGTTTGGGGATGCGCGTGAGTTTCAATCCTCAAGCGGGATGATCGTGTCCACTGGCACGGGCCTGACAGGCTGGGCAAAGTCGATCATGACCGCCACCCAGGCCGACTACAGCTTTGGCGCTGAGGACGCCAAGGCGGTGTTCTTTGCGCGCGAGCCTTGGCCGAGCCGTCAATCCGGTGCCGAATTGCGCTCCGGGGTGATTGAAGAAAAAGCGCCGCTCGATGTGCTGTCGCGCATCAATGAAGGCGGGGTGATCTTTGCCGACGGGATCGAGCAGGACTTTCTGAGCTTTGACTGGGGCGCGCAGGTGAGTGTGCGCGTGGCCGAGGCGCGGCTCAGGCTTGTGGTGGGATAGGACGTTGCCCAGCGCGGTAGGGCGGGATTTCATCCCGCCTGACGTGACCTCAAAGGCCGGGGTGAACCCCGGCAGACCGGACCCGCACTCGGGTGGAAAGGTTCGAAAAGCCAAATTTTAACAATCTGTTAACTTGTTTCGCGCGCGAAACATTTGAGGCCCGTATGCGTTACCCTTTGCGCGCCGTCAGCTCAAAGGAAATCACCACGCTGGCTCCCACATTTCCCTCATCCGAACCGCCAACCCCAAAATCGCGCCGGTCTACGGTCAACTGTCCTTGGGCGTCGGCGAGTCCGTCGGTGATGGCAAGCTCAAAGGGTATCGCCACGGGCACCTCTGCGCCCTTTATGGTCAGTGTGCCTTGCGCCACGAGACCGGTTTCGCCCTCAATTATCTGCGCCTCAAAAAGCGCGGTGGGGTGGTTCGCGGCGTCCAGGAAGTCTGCGCCGGTCGCGTTGGATGTTACCGAGCCGAGCGTGAGCGAGGCTATGTCGACGCTGACTTGAACTGTACCATAAACCCCATCGTTATCCGCTGTTTCAGAATAGGTGATGTCTGCGTTCCAAGTCGCAAAGCTGCCTTTGATCTCAGACCCGAGTTGCGTGACCGCGATACTGAGCGTGCCGGTCTCAACGATCCATTGGTTGTCGCCGGCGGCGACAACGGGTTCGGCGGTCTCGGCGGTTTGTGTCTTCTCCACAGCGGGTGCAGCTGTTTCAACATGAGCCTCATGCGGCTTGAGCCAGCCGAGGGCAGATCCGGTGCCGAGAGCAACACCCCATACAATCAGCGCAGCCATGAATGGCAGAGCATGTCCAGGTTGCTCCGTTGTCGGCTCAGCAGACATCCGCCCTGGCAACATGCGCCGCAGCGTGGCATCCCCGTCGATCACATGGTGCTTCAGCGCGCCAGCGATATGCAAGGCCACGGACCCGACCAGCACCCATTGCAGGATGTAGTGCAAACCGGCCATCTGATGCGCCAGCGCTTCGTCCTTGGGCACAAAGGGCAGGGATTGACCAAAAGGCCACCAGATGGGCGCAAATCCCGTGGTCGCGGCATGATGGATCCACCCGGTGAGCGGGACAAGAACCAATGAGCCATAGAGCAACCAATGCACGGTTTCCGCAGCCGTGGCCTCCAGCGTATTGTCCCCGTTCAACAGCCCCGGTTTCTTCTGGGACACCGCCCAGAGGATGCGCAAGAGCGCCACGAAAAAGATCGTCACACCAATCGTTTTGTGCAGCGAAAATAGAAACGCCGCGCGCGAGATATCCGCATCTGTGGTCGCCACATCCGGATCCTTGATCGCATAGGCCAGATCATTGGCGAAGATGCCCAAGGGTATCACGCTCAGGATCAACAGCGCCGTGAGCCAGTGAAAGCTCTTGGTGATAGCGCCATAGGTAGTGTTCGAATTTGTCATCGGCATGATGGGCGTCCCGTCGATCTTGGTCGTGTACATGTACCTATACGCCTCAGAGACCAGAACAATTCCCACTCACGCACATGTTTCGTGCAAAGATGCGCGGAAGGATGCGACGCGGAGGGACATTGCGTGCAGCGTTGTGGCGCGGTATCGGAAAAAGAACAGGCGGAGGAAAGGGCTTATCATGAGCAAAGCATTTGTTTTTCCCGGACAAGGTGCGCAGAGCATCGGCATGGGCCAGGCGCTGGCTGAGGCGTATCCGGCAGCAAAGGCGGTTTTTGAAGAGGTAGATGAGGCGCTCGGCGAAAGCCTGAGTGGGCTGATCTGGGACGGGGATCAGGAAACACTGACGCTGACGCAAAATGCGCAACCCGCTTTGATGGCCACCTCCATGGCCGCGATGCGGGCGCTGGAAGCTGAGGGCGTGGGCGTTGATCAGGCGGCTATGGTCGCGGGGCATTCTTTGGGAGAATACTCCGCACTCGCAGCCGCCGGAGCGCTCCAGATCGGCGATTGCGCGCGGCTCTTGCGCACGCGGGGTCTGGCGATGCAGGCCGCGGTGCCGGTCGGTCAGGGTGCCATGGCGGCAATCCTTGGGCTGGACTTGGCCGTTGTGCGTGATGTCGCGGAGGCGGCGGCCCAAGGCGAGGTTTGTCAGGCCGCCAATGACAACGATCCGGCTCAGGTGGTGGTGTCAGGTAACGCAGCGGCGGTGGAGCGCGCTGTGGACATCGCGAAGGAGAAGGGCGCCAAGCGCGCCATGCTCTTGCCGGTGAGCGCCCCCTTCCACTGCGCCCTGATGCAACCGGCCGCAGATGCGATGGCCGAAGCTTTGGCAGAGGTGCAGATCGCCAAGCCCAAAGTGCCGGTGGTTGCCAATGTGCGCGCCGCTCAGGTTGAGGATCCCGAAGAGATACGCAGCTTGCTTGTTGAGCAGGTCACCGGCTCGGTGCGCTGGCGGGAAACGGTGGAGCATATGGGCGGCGCAGGCGTGACCGAGATCTGGGAGATTGGTGCGGGCAAAGCATTGAGCGGGATGGTGCGGCGCATCAATCGCGAGATCGCGGTGCGCGCTGTTGGCACGCCAGAGGATGTCGCGGCAGCAGTGGCCGACGCCTGAGCCTAAGACCAAGAAAATTCTAATTTTCATGGCAAATTTCTTTGTGAAGAAATTTGCCATGTGATCAAGGAAGGAAAAAACATGTTTGATCTGACGGGAAAAACCGCGCTGGTGACCGGGGCATCCGGGGGCATCGGAGGGGCGATTGCCTCTGCTTTGCATGGTGCGGGTGCCACTGTCACTTTGTCAGGCACACGGGTCGAACCACTTGAGGCCTTGGCCAAAGAGCTAGGGGACCGCGCGCATGTTTTGCCGTGTAATCTCAGTGATCCCGAGGCGGTAGATGCCTTGCCCAAGGCCGCGCTGGAGGCGATGGGGTCGCTGGATATCCTTGTCAATAACGCTGGCATCACCCGCGACCAGATTTTCATGCGTATGTCGGACGAAGAATGGCAGAGCGTCATAGATGTCAATCTGACCGCCACCATGCGTCTCTGTCGCGGGGTCATGCGACCGATGATGAAGGCGCGATGGGGGCGGATCATCAACATCAGTTCCATCGTTGGCGCCACAGGCAACCCTGGGCAGGTCAATTATGCCGCGTCCAAGGCCGGGATGGTTGGTTTGACCAAATCCATTGCTTATGAGGTGGCCAGCCGCGGGATCACCGCCAATGCGGTGGCGCCGGGCTTTATTGCCACGGCCATGACGGATAAGCTGACGGACGAGCAGAAAGACAAGATCAACGGTCAGATTCCAGCGGCGCGTATGGGCACGCCAGAGGAAATTGCCGCGGCTGTTCTGTACCTTGCAAGCCAGGAAGCAGGCTATGTGACGGGGACCACCTTGCACGTCAATGGCGGCATGGCGATGCTTTGATTTGCGCCTTTGTGCTGCTTCCAAAGCACGCGAGGGAAACCATTTGCCAATCCAGCGCCATGTGCTATAGGCGGCGCAGATGACGCGGGGGCAGCATCTGACTGTCCTCGATATGCCTGGGAAACTGGGCACATTGCAGACGCCCGCCGGGCACCCTATATGGCGCTTCACTGGGCTGAGCGCAGGACTTGTGGGCCACGCGCCCGACAGAATATGAGGATGACAAAATGAGCGATATCGCAGACCGCGTAAAAAAGATCGTTGTGGAACACCTTGGTGTGGAAGAAGACAAGGTGGCTGAAAACGCTTCCTTTATTGACGATCTGGGCGCGGACAGCCTCGACACGGTCGAATTGGTTATGGCCTTCGAAGAAGAATTCGGCATCGAAATTCCTGATGACGCAGCCGAAACCATTCAGACCTTTGGTGACGCGGTAAAGTTTATTTCTGAAGCGTCCTAAACCGCTTTCGATTGATGAAAAAAAGCCCCTGCCGTGTGGCGGGGGCTTTTTCTATGCTCTGACCGGTTGGGTCACGATGTGGTGCGGTGTCGTGGTTCTGTTTGGGCTCACGCGCCCGGATCGGGCTTATTTTGCGGGAACGGCCATTTGCTCACGGACGGGTGCGTCTTCGCGCGGGGGGCGGCCAATCACGTCGCGCAGATCTTCCAATTCGATAAAGTTGTCGGCCTGACGGCGCAGCTCGTCGGAAATCATTGGCGGCTGACTGCGAATGGTCGAGACCACTGAGACGCGCACGCCCTGACGCTGAAGGCTTTCCACCAGAGGGCGGAAGTCACCGTCACCGGAGAAGAGCACAATATGCTCAACCCGTGGCGCCAATTCCATGGCATCAACGGCAAGTTCAATATCCATATTGCCTTTGACTTTGCGGCGTCCCTGGCTGTCGGTGTATTCCTTGGCCGGTTTGGTAACCATGGTGAAGCCGTTGTAGTTCAGCCAGTCGACCAGAGGCCGGATTGGCGAATACTCATCATTCTCAAGAAGTGCCGTGTAATAAAACGCGCGCAGCAGCTTACCACGACGCATAAATTCCGTCCTGAGAAGCTTGTAATCGATGTCGAACCCGAGCGACTTAGCCGCTGCGTACAGATTCGACCCGTCGATGAACAGCGCAAGCCGTTCGTCCTTGTAAAACATTAAAAGTCCTTCCAAATTATCATTTTTACCGCCCGCGTTGTTCCGAGTGTGAGTGGTAAGGAAACGGGCGGGTTCAAAATGCGAACCTAAAAGTTTAGTTTCGGTCGCGCAAGAGTCTTGTAACCATCCAAAGGGATAGGTCTGTGTCATGTCAAATCAAACCTGTCTGATTGCTTTGGGCGGCAATATTCCGACCGCTGAAGGTGGGCCGGCACACACATTGAAAGAGGGCCTGAAGTCACTCGCGCGACGTGAGATTGAGGTCAAAGACGTGAGCCGGTTTTATGCAACTCCGTGCTTTCCCAAAGGGGCCGGACCGGACTATGTCAACGCGGCCGCATTACTCATGTCCGATCACACGCCCGAAATGCTGATGCAGGTGCTGCACGAGGTTGAAGCCGAGTTTGGCCGCGCGCGGACCCAGAGATGGGGGCAAAGAACGCTGGACCTCGATCTCTTGGCGGTGGACGCAGAGGTTTGGCCGGATGAAAAAACCCATGCTAAGTGGCGCGCGTTGCCCATGGAAGAGCAGATGCAAAACGCGCCAGACACGCTCATCCTGCCGCATCCCAGACTTCAAGACCGGGCATTTGTTCTTGTGCCATTGGCTGACATCGCGCCGGACTGGCGGCATCCGATTTTGGACCTTAGCGTGCGCGAAATGTTGGCCTGTTTGTCCCAGCAGGACGTAGCGGAGGTCGTGCCGTTGTAAGGCGGTCGCAAAAATGCCTTTGCTTCGTGGCGTGAGTTATGCCATGACCGCGTCATGATCAAACGAGCCATATACGCTGCAAGCCGACGCCGACGTTTTCCCGTCTGACGTTTCGCCATTTGTTTGATCCCGGCAGTGCGCTGCCACACTCCCATCCCAGATTGACTTGTCGCCGCCCATGCGGCACTCAAGAAACCTTCGAAAATAAGGAATGACGCTATGATCTCGTCTGTCTTGCCAACCTATAACCGTGCGCCTTTGCAGTTTGTCAAAGGCGAAGGCAGCTGGCTGATTGAGGCAGATGGCCGCCGATTTTTGGATTTGGGCGCCGGGATTGCGGTGAATGCGCTCGGGCATGCGCATCCAGCGCTTGTCGCCGCTTTGACCGAGCAGGCAGGTGCGCTGTGGCACACGTCAAACCTTTATCATATCCCGCAACAACAAACGCTGGCGGACAAGCTGGTGGCCGCGACCTTTGCAGATACGGTGTTTTTCACCAATTCGGGCACGGAATCCTGCGAGCTGGCTGTTAAAATGGCGCGCAAGTATTTCTTTGAAAAAGATCAGCCGGAGAGGGTTGAAATTCTGACGTTTGAGGGGTCTTTCCACGGTCGGTCCTCTGCGGGCATCGCAGCTGCGGGATCAGAGAAGATGACGCACGGCTTTGGGCCGCTGCTGCCGGGGTTCAAGCATCTGCCCTTTGGGGACCACGACGCGCTGAGCGCCGCGATTGACGACAAGACGGCGGCGATTTTGGTTGAGCCCATTCAGGGCGAAGGCGGTATTCGGCCTTTGCCGGATGTCTGTTTGAAGGGCTTGCGTGATCTGTGTGATGAGCATGGTCTGCTTCTGATCCTGGATGAGGTGCAATGCGGTGTCGGACGCACCGGCAAGCTTTTTGCGCATGAATGGGCGGGGATTGAGCCCGATATCATGATGGTCGCCAAGGGCATTGGTGGGGGCTTCCCACTCGGGGCAGTTCTGGCCAAGGCAGAGGCGGCCTCGGGCATGACGGCGGGCACACATGGGTCGACCTATGGGGGCAATCCGCTGGGCTGTGCCGTTGGCAATGCCGTGATGGATCACGTTACAGCACCGGGTTTTCTCGACGATGTGAACCGCAAGGCGGGGTTTTTGCGCCAGAAACTGGAGGCGCTTGTGGCGGGTTATCCGTCTGTCTTTGAAGAGGTGCGCGGCTCGGGCTTGATGCTGGGCCTGAAATGCGTGCCACCTGTCGGAGACGTTGTTTCGGCTGCGTATGATGCGGAAATGGCGATTGTGCCTGCGGCGGAAAACACGGCCCGGCTTTTGCCGCCATTGACCATTACCGACGACGAAATCTCCGAGGCGGTGGCACGGCTGGAGGCCGTGGCTCAAAAATTGGCTAACGCAAATGACGAGCAACCGGCATGAACCATTTTCTTGATATTCACAAAACCGATGCGGTCGAGTTGCATCAGATCATCAATTCGGCTCAGCAGATGAAAGACGCCCGCGCCGGTCGTACGCGTGGCGCGTTGGACGATGACTTGCCTTTGAAAGACCGGGTTGTGGCGCTGATCTTTGAAAAGCCGTCGACCCGGACGCGCATCAGCTTTGATGTAGGCGTGCGCCAGATGGGCGGAACGACCATGGTTCTGTCCGGGACGGATATGCAGTTGGGCCATGGCGAGACGATTGCCGACACAGCCCGCGTGATGAGCCGCTATGTCGATCTCATCATGATCCGGACCTTTGATGAAAGCGTGCTGATGGAGATGGCCGAATATGCCGATGTGCCGGTGATCAATGGACTCACCGACCGCACACATCCCTGCCAGATCATGGCCGATGTCATGACGTTTGAAGAGCATCGCGGGCCGATCAAGGGTAAGAAAGTCGTGTGGTCGGGGGACGGCAACAATGTGTGTTCGTCCTTCCTTCATGCCGCAGCACAGTTTCAGTTTGACCTGACTTTTACCGGTCCGGCGCAACTGGACCCTGAGGACGAGTTCGTCGGGCTGGCGCGTAAGGCTGGCAGCAAGGTCGTGATTGAGCGCGACGCGGTGAAGGCGTTGACAGGCGCCGACCTTGTGGTGACGGACACCTGGGTCAGCATGCATGACAGCCAGTCCAGCAAGGAGCGCCGTCACAACATGCTGCGCCCCTACCAGATCAACGAAGAGCTGATGTCCCATGCCAAGCCTGACGCGCTTTTCATGCATTGCTTGCCTGCGCATCGCGAGGAAGAGGCCACATCGGCGGTGATGGATGGGCCAAATTCAGTGATCTTCGATGAGGCCGAGAACCGGTTGCATGCGCAAAAGGCGATCATGCGCTGGTGTTTGGGGGTTTGAGCCGGCTGGATTGAGCGCGCAGTGCGCGCGCAGGTTTGTCTCGGCTCTGGCCGTTGGCCGCCGCCTCGGATAGCCTCCGGCGGGGGTATTGGAGACAAGAAAGAAGCGGTGTCAGGCTACTCTACAATCATGTAGATTTTGCGAAGCCGTTTGGTGATTTCCCAGATCACCGGAGCGCCCTTGGCGATGAAAAACGTGTCGCCTGGACCGAATTCTTCGATCTTGCCATCAGGATGTGTGAGCCGCAGGTGACCTTCGACCACGGTCATCATTTCATGCACAGGATAGGCGTCGATTTCCTCGCGGCAGGGCGCGCATTCCCAGGTGCCGGTCAGAACGCTTTCGTCGGCGGTGGCGAAATGGGTGTGGTTGAGTTCGGTCGTGTCGTCGGTCGTAAAGGCCTCTGCCTCGGTCAGGGTTGAGGGGCCCATGGAAGAACCCGGCGAGGGGTCGATGCGAAAGGGGGTCTGGGACATTGGCTGGCTCCTTGGCTTCGGGGGCATGTCGGTCTACCCTAGCGGCAAAAGACGCGCCGTAAAGGGAGACCCCATGGCAGACGACAAGGCACAGATCGGGGTGTACGGTCTGGGGACGATGGGCAGTGCGCTGGCGCTCAACATGGCCGAGAAAGGCTTTCGCGTGGCCGTGACCAATCGCGAGGTTGAGTGGATCGCGGAATTCATGAAAGAGGCCGGGGACCTGGCGAACGCCCTAATGGCACATGATACGCTTGAGGCGTTTGTGGCGGGGTTAAAGACGCCGCGGGTGATCCTGTTCATGATCCCGTCGGGCAAACCGATGGACATGATGATCGAGGCGGTTGCGCCTTTGCTTGAGGAGGGCGATACGATCATTGACGGGGGCAATGCAGATTTCCATGACACCCGTCGCCGGTCTGCGGCGTTGGCCGAGAAGGACCTGCATTTCGTAGGCATGGGCGTCTCGGGTGGTGAAAAGGGCGCGCGGCATGGGCCCTCCATGATGGTGGGTGGCAGTGATCACAGCTGGGCGCAGCTGCGGGATGTCTTGCGTGCGATTGCGGCGCGGTATGAAGGTGAGCCATGTGTGGATCACCTTGGGCCGGACGGAGCAGGACATTTCGTCAAGACGGTGCATAACGGGATCGAGTATGCCGATATGCAGGTGATCGCCGAGATTTATGCGCTCTTGCACTATGGCGCGGTGTGGCCGCCTGCCGAGATTGGCAAGCTTTTTGAGGCCTGGAACGAAGGTCCGCTGAAATCCTATCTTGTTGAGATCACCGGGCAGCTTTTGCAATATCACGACCCCAAGACCGGCCATCCGGTGGTCGATGTGATCAAGGATGCCGCCGGGCAAAAGGGCACCGGGCGCTGGACTGTGGTCGAGGCGGTGCGCATGGGGCAAGCTGCCAATATGATTGAGGCCGCCGTGGGCGCGCGCAGCTGGTCCTCAGAGAAAGACACCCGCCAAAGCGCACAGACTATACTGGGCGGCGCGCGGGGAGCATTGGAGGTGGATGCAGGCACGTTGTCAGAGGCGTTCATGGCGGCGCGGATCCTGTGCTATGCGCAGGGGTTTCGCGTGCTGGCGGCGGCGTCAAGGGAATACGAGTGGACGCTTGATTTTGCCCGAATTGCCGAGGTCTGGCGCGCAGGCTGCATCATCCGGTCTGCGCTTCTCGATGATATCTCAGAGGCGTTTCGCGGTGAGCTTCCGCATGGGCAGCTTATCCTCGCGCCACGTTTTGCCAGCCGCCTGACCGAGTGCCTCCCGGCGTTGCGCAAGGTGGTCGGGGACGCGGTGGCGGGCGGGCATGCCATTCCGGCGCTGTCGGCGGCCTTGCAATGGTACGATACGATGCGGCAAGGGTTTGGCACGGCGAATATCATTCAGGCGCAGCGCGATTTCTTTGGCTATCACGGGTTTGAACGATTGGGGGATGAGGGCATGCATCACGGGCCTTGGTGGGACTGAACATGTCGCAACAAGACGATCACAAGCTACCCGGCTGGCACCACGTGCCGGATGTGCCCATTGCCGTGTCTCCGTTCTTTAGCTGGCCCCCTGATCCGCGGCGCATGGTTGGCTGGATTGCCGTGCGCTGGTTTCAGATCGCCGAAAACTCGATCCTTGTTGTATTCGCTCTGATCTGCTGGTGGCTGTTTCAGCCGTCACTGGAGACAGCCAGAACGCTGAGCCTTGATTGGGTGGCGGGCATTTGGCTGCGCAATATGGGGCTGATGATCCTGGTCGCGGGCGGGCTGCACTGGTTTTTCCACGGCGCACGGCGGCAGGGGGATCGGCTCAAGTTCGATCCGCGAGAGTTGATGCGCAAAGGCAAGCAGTTCACCCTTGGTGGGCAGGTGCGCGACAACATGTTCTGGAGCCTGACCAGCGGGGTGGGGTTCTGGACGACTTATGAGGTGCTGATGTTCTGGGCCATGGCCAATGGGTATGCGCCGGTGCTGCTGTGGTCCGATAATCCGGTCTGGTTTGTGCTGCTCTTCCTGCTGACGCCGGTGTGGATTTCGTTTCACTTCTACTGGATTCACCGCGCCCTGCATTGGGGTCCGCTCTACCAGATCGCGCATTCCCTGCATCACCGCAACATCAATGTCGGGCCATGGTCGGGGCTGTCGATGCATCCCATTGAGCATGTGATGTTTTTCAGTTCGATCCTCATTCATTTTGTGATCCCGACGCATCCTTTGCACATTCTTTTTCACATGCAGCATCAGGCGCTGACGGCGGCAACGTCGCATACCGGGTTTGAGAATATGCTGGTGCGGGACCGCAAGACGCTGGCGCTGGGCACATTCCACCACCAGATGCACCATCGGTATTTCGAGGTGAATTACGGGAATTTGGAGATGCCGTGGGACAAGTGGTTCGGGACGTTCCATGATGGGACGGTGGAGGCGCATGAGGCGTTGAAGGACCGGCGGGGGCGGGGGTAGTTGCAGGTGGCTTTGGGGCGGTAGGTTTGAGTCCGGAGTAAACTTTCCCAAACCTGCTAAACCATCACGCGGTGTGACGATTTTGATGCATGTCTTCATAGGAATAAGAAAGGAAAGAGTTTGGCACGCGTCATGTTAGAACATCTCAACGAAATTGAATCGAAGAGCTCTGGTCTAACAAAAATGCAGCATGTTTGCTACGCATGCTCGGTGTGTCAAAGGCAACTTTCGACCTTCAAAGCGGAGGCGAAGTACGCGACCGAACGTGAAAGTTTAGGGCGTTATTTGGACCAAGTTTGGGCTTGGTTAGAAGATGAAACAGACAAGGTGTTCAGAGGAAATTTCTCCATTGATCTATTCTTGGACAGCTATGGGCTTATGAGTTACGGGCAGGGATTTGGAGATGTTATTTATTCTGTTGCAACTCTGCATAACTTCTTGGTCAAAAATTTAGACATACCAACAAAATTAGTGTCTTCGCATGCTTTGGATTCTTTGGATAGCTTAGTCTATGAGTTAATGGATTTAACTGTGTCCAATGTGAACGATGACTTAGTCGATCAACATCCACTCATTCAAAGAGAATTCATTCGCCAGAAAAGAGACCTTTCGGTTGTTTGTGACAAAGAGCTTAGTGGTGAAAGCGTTCAACTTCTAAAAGCCGCTGCAAAACATGAACAGCTTGTCGATGTCTGCCCGTTACCAGACTTCTAGAAGAGTATGGAAAACTATTGGTCTATGTTACCGCCGTTTAGAATTAATTAGGTCAAACTGATTCCGCCGGATGACCATTTCGAGTCCTAGGGTACACCTCTCGCGCGGAATCAAGGGCCGCAGGCCCTCCGCGCGATCGCCAGACCGCCCCCGGGCTGGCGATTGGATGACATCAACGCTTCACTCCGAGACCATGCGAACTTGGCTGACATAAAGTGCTTTGAAGCAATGGATGGTCGCCACCCCGCGGTCTGGCCATCGCGCGGCTCATGTCCCTTTTGGTTGAAGGGTTACCCCCGCCGCTTCACCCGCAACGTCGGGTCCGCCTCTCGCGGGTCCTCTGGCCAGGGGTGCTTTGGATACCGCCCGCGCATGTCTTTGCGCACGTCCGGGTAGGAATTCACCCAAAACCCGGGGATATCGAGCGTGGTTTGCACCGGGCGGCCTGCGGGGGACAGGAGCGTGACGCGCAGGGGGTGGCGCCCACCATGGGATGCGTGGTCTGGCCGAACATTTCCTGCAGGCGCAGGGAAATCTCGGGATGCTCACCGGAATAGTCGATGGGGATTTTGCGGCCCAGAGGCGTGGTGAAATGCGCCGGGGCGGCGGCGTCAACACGCTGCATCTGATCCCAGCTGAGCCGCGCGCGCAGGGCGTCTAGCATGTCAAACCGTCTCCAATCCTGGGCGGTCTTGACGCCGTTGAGATAGGGCAAGAGCCAGTCTTCAAGCTCTTCTAGAAGCGCCATGTCGGACATATCAGGTACGTCCTCACCAGCGTCCCGCAACAGCGCGACGCGCGCCACATACCGGCGCGCGGCGTCGGTCCATGTCAGCCCAAGGTCACGCACCCCGTCCAGCATGGCTTTGGCAATCTCTGCATCAGGCGCGTCTTTCCAAACACGGTCTTCGAGCACGAGTGCGCCAAATCGCTCTTGGCTGCGGGCGGTGACTTGACGAGAGCGCTTGTCCCATTGGCATGTGTTCTGCCATGCGATCTGATCACCGAAGCGCCCGCGCAGCTCGGCCTCGGACAGGGCAATCGCCTGTCGAATGCGCGCCTCACGCGGGTTGCCATCAAGATCCGTGACCACGATAAGCCGCGTGCCTGCCAGCGCATCGTCATCGGCCATCACAGCCCCTTTGCCACCTGACAAAACATAGCGCGGCGCATCTCCTTTGCGGCGCAGGCCAATGCGGTCGGGATAGGCAAGGGCCGCCATGTCCGCGTCGCTCAAGCCGGATGGGCTGGTTTGAACCTGCGACGACAGTCTTTTGGCTTCTTTCCGGATGCGGGCAAGGGACCCGGCGTTGGCGGGCCATGGGTGTCTTGCGGCATAGCTCTTGGCATCGCGCAGCGCGGCGAGGCGCAGCGACAGGTCACACGGCGCGCCGCGCGCAAGCGGATCACGGTCCGCGAGCAGAGCCGCCAGCAAGGCAGCCTCCGGGCCAGCGCGCTCCAGCATATGCGCGAGACGCGGGTGCAGCGGCAGACGGGCCAGTCGCTTGCCATGCGCAGTGATGCGCCCCGTGTCGTCCAGGGCCTGCAACATCTGCAAGAGCCCCTTTGCCTCGGCAAAACTGCCTGCATTGGGCTGCGTCAAAAGCGGCAGAGCTTCGGGCGTGGTGCCCCAAAGGGCCAGTTCCAGGGCCAGACCCGTGAGGTCCGCGGCCTCGATCTCTGCCGGGGGATAGGCCGGCAACGCGCCTTCCTCGGCCTTTGTCCAGAGCTTGTAACAGACACCTTCGGCCACGCGCCCCGCGCGCCCCTGACGTTGGGCGGCCTCGGCGCGGGTCACAGGCTCTGTCACCAGCCGCGACATGCCTGAGCCGGGGTCAAACCGTGCGCGCCGCGCTTTACCGCCATCCACAACAACGCGGATGTCTTCAATGGTGAGCGAGGTTTCAGCGATGGCTGTGGCCAGAACGACTTTGCGGCCGCCTTTCACTGGCGCAATCGCGGCCTGTTGCGCGGTAAAGGGCATGGCGCCGAAGAGGGGCTGCAGGTGGCAATCCTGAGGCAACCGATCCCTCAACGCCGACTCCAGACGGCGAATTTCCCCTTCTCCGGGGCAAAACACCAGAATGCCGCCTTGGGTGTCTTGCACGGCCTGCTGCACCAGATCAGCAAGGGCGGCGTCCCATCGGGTGTCTTTGTGCAGCGGGCGGGGGAGGTGACGGGTTTCCACCGGGAAACTGCGCCCCTCAGAGGTGATCACGGGCGCATGCATGAGATTGGCCACGGGTTCTGCGTCCAGCGTGGCGGACATCGCCAGCAGCATCAGATCATCCCGCAACGCCCCCGCCACTTCGAGGCACAGCGCGAGACCAAGGTCGGCATTGAGAGAGCGCTCGTGAAACTCGTCAAAGATGACGGTGCCAATGCCCTTGAGTTCCGGGTCGGATTGAATGCGGCGGGTCAGGATGCCTTCGGTCACAACTTCGATCTGCGTGGTGTCCGAGACCTTGGCGTCACCACGCACCCGGTAGCCTACCGTTTTGCCAACCGGCTCGCCCAGAGTTTGGGCCATCCGCTCGGCGGCGGCCCGCGCGGCAAGCCTGCGCGGCTCAAGCATGACAATGCGCCCCCGGCTCAGCCCGGATTTGAGGATTTCCAGGGGAACCACAGTCGTCTTACCCGCTCCGGGGGGCGCCTGAAGCACGGCACGCCCCTGATCTTGCAGGGCTTTCAGCAATGGCGCTATGGCATCTTGGATGGGCAGATGAGCATCTGTCATGCCAGACTTATCGGCGATGATGCTCTCGGTTTCCAGAGTGACAATTTATAGAGTTCTTGGCGCCCGGACACGCCTCTGGGGCTTTGACTGAGACTTATACCAAGCCGGGACCTGGGGATGGACCGAACCTGGTACAAGACGCATAACCCACGGTTGAGGCGTATCCGGACGCAGACCGGGGTCTGTGGCAGGATCGGGTTTGCGCGAGACGCGCAGATGACCCCGGGATAACGGAACTCGTTCTGACGGTGAGACTAACAGTCGAGGGCATTTCTGTCTGATGTCTCTGTTACTGTTGGCAAAAATCCGTTCAACTGCGCGCAAGACTCTGCCGAGGGCCCGTTCGCAGGACCACTGGACAATCTCTGTTGGACTAAGGCAAAAGGCAAAAGACCTTTGTTACAAGGCCGCGACTGATTGATTGAAGGACCAAGAGCGAAATGAGTGATACGCAAAAGCTTGCCGAGCGGCTTCTCGCCGGAGAGCGACGTGCGCTGGCGCGGGCGATCACTCTGATTGAAAGCGCGCGAGAAGATCATCGGGCAACGGCACGGGAGCTTCTGGAGCGACTCGGGCGCTCGGGACGACAGGCGGTACGGATCGGGCTTTCGGGCACGCCTGGTGTCGGAAAATCCACCTTCATCGAAGCTTTTGGCATGATGCTGACGGGGCAGGGCCTGCGTGTGGCGGTTCTGGCGGTTGATCCCAGTTCGGCACGCACGGGCGGCTCGATCCTGGGGGACAAAACCCGGATGGAGCGGCTTAGCCGGGATCCAAACGCCTTTATCCGTCCCAGCCCGAGCCAGACGCATTTGGGCGGCGTGGCGCGGCGTACGCGCGAAGCGGTTTCGCTCTGTGAGGCGTCTGGTTTTGACGTTGTCTTGATCGAGACCGTCGGCGTTGGGCAATCGGAAACCGTGGTGGCCGAAATGTGCGATTTGTTCCTGCTTTTGCTGGCCCCCGCGGGTGGCGATGAGCTTCAGGGGGTCAAGCGCGGGATCATGGAAATGGCTGATTTGATCCTCGTAAACAAGGCGGATGGTGATCTGAAACCTGCCGCGACACGGACCTGTTCCGACTATGCAGGTGCTCTCAGGCTGATGCGCAAGCGCCCGAATGACCCCGATGGTTTTCCCAAGGCGCTGATGGTCTCGGCCCTGCATGAAGAGGGGTTGAGAACCGCATGGGAAGAGATGCACGCGCTGATCAATTGGCGGCGGGAAAACGGGCATTTCGACCAGCGGCGTCAGATACAGGCGCAATATTGGTTTGAGCAGGAAGTGCGGCAGGGCCTTCTGTCGCGGCTGGAGACAGCTGAGGCACGCGAGGCTATGGCTCGGGCGGCCGAAGACGTCTCGTCAGGTCGAAAAACGCCGACTGCAGCAGCGGGAGAGGTGCTGGGCGCGCTCAAATACGAATGAGTGCCTTCACCAAGGGAGGGAAGCGTGAAATGCCCGATGCGTGTCTGGCAACGCGTGCTGCGCGGCTCAGGCATTTTCAGAATGAAGACGCGCTGAGAGAGCGTCGCGCGTTACGCACCTGAGTCGATGCGTCTGTGAGTGGCTTGACGATTTGTCGCAGGTTGAATATCTCTGCGTATGGCTTAAATCGGTATGCAATTGTATGCTGAATGGTGTTGCGCCCGCTTTCCACCTTGCGGAAAACATTCAAGAAAAACGCGATTTGTAAATAAAATTACGCTTTTCGAAAAGAACAGTTCATATTTTTTACAAATAAAAACCAATAATATCATGCACTAATTAATTAAATTTACTAAACGCCCTATGATGTCTCCAGCCATGTCTCTGAACCGCATTTGCGCCTTTCAGAGCACGCGCGCGATGAGGAGGAACATCATGAACGCACAGACTCAGCCGTCTTTCCCGCCGTCCGAAGACACCGTTTCACGCGCACATATTGATGCGCGCGGGTATGCGGACATGTATGCGGCCTCGATTTCCGATCCGGACGGGTTCTGGGCAGAACACGGCAAGCGGGTTGATTGGATCAAGCCCTTTTCCAAGGTCAAGAACACGTCTTTTGAGCCCGGCAATATCGACATTCAGTGGTTCGAGGATGGGACCCTGAACGTATCAGCCAATTGCATAGACCGGCATCTGGAAACACGTGGCGATCAGACGGCGATCATCTGGGAACCCGATGATCCCAGCACGCAGGACGCCAAGCACATCACGTATCGGGAATTGCACAGCTCGGTCTGCAAAATGGCCAACGTTCTGGAAGAGCTCGGCATTCGCAAGGGCGACCGGGTTGTCATTTACCTGCCGATGATCCCGGAAGCCGCCTACGCCATGCTGGCCTGCGCCCGCATTGGTGCAATCCACTCGATTGTGTTTGCCGGATTTTCGCCCGATGCATTGGGCGCGCGGGTGAACGGATGTGACGCGAAGCTGGTTATCACAGCTGACTATGCTCCGCGTGGGGGTCGTGAAACACCGCTCAAATCGAACACGGATGCAGCCCTTCTGCACTGTAAGGACAGCGTGAAATGTCTCGTTGTAAAGCGCACTGGAGGTCAAACGACCTGGACCGACCGTGACTATGATTATGGCGAGATGATGCTGGAGGCGTCAGATTATTGCGCGCCTGCGGAAATGAGCGCCGAGGACCCGCTCTTCATTCTCTACACCAGCGGCAGTACGGGCCAGCCTAAAGGCGTGGTGCATACATCCGGTGGGTATCTCGTGTATGCCGCGATGACGCATGAATACGTGTTTGACTATCACGACGGTGATGTTTTCTGGTGCACTGCCGATGTGGGCTGGGTCACTGGACACAGCTACATTGTTTACGGCCCTCTGGCCAATGGCGCGACGACCATCATGTTCGAAGGCGTGCCCACCTATCCCGACGCGGGACGCTTCTGGGAAGTCTGTGCCAAGCACAAGGTGAATCAATTCTACACGGCACCAACGGCTATTCGCGCGCTCATGGGGGCTGGCAATGACTGGGTCGAAAAGCACGATCTGTCGAACCTGCGGCTTCTGGGGTCGGTCGGTGAGCCGATCAATCCTGAGGCCTGGACCTGGTACAATGATGTTGTCGGCAAAGGGAACTGCCCGATTGTCGATACGTTCTGGCAGACCGAAACCGGTGGCCACATGCTGACGCCCCTGCCGGGGGCCACAACGCTGAAACCCGGTGCCGCGCAACAGCCGTTCTTTGGTGTGCAGCCGGTGGTTCTTGATCCGCAAAGCGGTGTTGAGATCGATGGCAACGGTATCGAGGGCGTTCTTTGCATGCGCGACAGCTGGCCCGGTCAGATGCGTACCGTTTGGGGCGATCATGAGCGGTTCGAGAAGACGTATTTCAGCGACTACAAGGGGTATTATTTCTCAGGTGATGGCTGTCGCCGGGACGAGGATGGCGATTACTGGATCACGGGCCGCGTCGATGATGTGATCAACGTCTCTGGTCACCGGATGGGCACGGCCGAGGTTGAAAGCGCGCTGGTCGCCCATGCCAAGGTCGCTGAAGCCGCTGTGGTGGGGTATCCGCATGACGTCAAGGGGCAGGGCATCTACGCCTATGTCACGTTGATGGGCAGTGAGGCGCCTTCGGACGAACTGCGCAAAGAGCTTGAAGTTTGGGTTCGCACCGAAATTGGCCCGATTGCCAAGCCGGACCTGATCCAATGGGCCCCCGGTCTTCCCAAAACCCGTTCAGGCAAGATCATGCGCCGCATCCTGCGCAAGATTGCTGAGGACGATTTTGGAAGCCTGGGCGATACCTCGACCCTGGCCGATCCATCGGTCGTGGATGACCTGATCGACAACCGTATGAACCGGAGGGTGTAACCATGGATGGCACAACCACACCCACGACCGCGCCTGTTCTCATTCTGCTTGGACCACCGGGGGCCGGAAAGGGCACGCAGGCCCGTCTTCTGGAAGAAAAGCATGGTCTGGTGCAACTATCGACCGGGGATCTTTTGCGTGCTGCTGTGGCTGCGGGCACAGAGGCTGGCAAGCAAGCCAAGGCTGTTATGGAAGCCGGCGAGCTGGTCAGTGACGACATCGTCATCGCAATCCTGCGCGATCGTCTGACTGAACCCGATTGCGCCAGTGGCGTGATCCTTGATGGGTTTCCGCGCACAACGGTTCAGGCCGAGGCGCTGGATGCGTTGTTGGAAGAAACCGGCCAGCGGATCAATGCGGCGATCAGCCTGGAGGTTGATGACGCGGCAATGGTCACGCGGATCACACAACGCTTTACCTGCGGCGGCTGCGGAGAAGGGTATCATGAAACCTTCAAACCAACCGCAAAGCCCGGCGTCTGTGACAAATGCGGCTCGACCGATATGAAGCGCCGTGCGGATGACACTGCGGAAACCGTGACACAGCGGCTAGAGGCCTACCATGCCCAGACCGCGCCGCTCATCACCTATTACGACGGCAAAGATGCGTTAAGCCGCGTCGATGCCATGGAGGCGATCGACAAGATCGCGTCCGATCTAAGCGCTGTTGTGTCCAGAGCCACAGAATAAAGCGCATCATAACAAGGCCCTCAAGGGTCTCAGGAACACTTTCAAGAGAGGACAAACCCATGTCTCAAAACGATGAAAGCAACGCGTATTGGTCTGCCAATGTGCGTCTCATCCTGATCAGCCTCGTCATCTGGGCGCTGGTCTCTTTCGGGTTCGGGATCATCCTGCGCCCTGCGCTGGCGGGCATTTCCGTCGGCGGCACCGATCTTGGCTTCTGGTTCGCCCAGCAAGGCTCGATCCTGGTCTTCCTGGCGCTGATCTTTTTCTACGCCTGGCGGATGAACAGGCTGGATCAAGAACACGGCGTGGACGAGGAATAAAACCATGGATCAGTTTACACTCAATCTGCTGTTTGTGGGCGCGAGTTTCGCGCTCTATATCGGCATCGCGATCTGGGCTCGTGCCGGGTCCACTTCAGAATTCTACGCTGCGGGTCGCGGCGTGCATCCGGTCACCAACGGGATGGCGACGGCGGCTGACTGGATGTCGGCGGCCTCTTTCATCTCGATGGCTGGCCTCATCGCCTTTACCGGCTATGACAACTCGTCCTTCCTGATGGGCTGGACGGGTGGCTATGTGCTTCTGGCACTTCTCCTGGCACCGTATCTGCGCAAATTCGGCAAGTTCACCGTGTCCGAGTTCATCGGCGACCGGTTCTACTCCAAGACCGCGCGCATGGTGGCCGTGATATGTCTGCTGGTGGCCTCGATCACCTATGTGATTGGTCAGATGCAGGGCGTGGGCATTGCCTTTGGTCGTTTCCTTGAAATCGACGCGTTCTGGGGTCTGCTGATCGGGTCCTGCGTTGTGTTTGCCTATGCAGTGTTCGGCGGCATGAAGGGTGTGACCTACACTCAGGTCGCTCAGTATTGTGTTCTGATCACCGCTTACACGATTCCGGCAGTGTTTATTTCCCTGCAACTGACAGGCAATCCGATCCCGGCTCTTGGCCTCTTTGGAACAGTCGAAAGTGGTGAGCCGCTTCTGGCTAAGCTGGACGCGATCGTGACTGACCTTGGCTTCAAGGAATACACTGCCGCGCATGGCTCGACCATCAACATGGTGCTCTTCACCCTGTCGCTGATGATCGGCACGGCTGGTTTGCCACACGTCATCATGCGCTTCTTCACTGTCCCCAAAGTCTCTGACGCTCGCTGGTCGGCTGGTTGGACGCTGGTGTTCATCGCCCTGCTTTACCTGACGGCTCCTGCTGTGGGTGCGATGGCGCGGCTGAACATCTCAGAGCTGATGTGGCCCAATGGAACGGATGGCGCCGCTGTGAGTGTCGAACAGATCGAGACAGCGCCGGAATACGCGTGGATGGCCACGTGGCAGAAAACCGGGTTGCTCGGCTGGGAAGACAAAAACGGCGATGGCATGATCCAGTATTACAACGATGCCAACGAGGAGCTTCAGGCCAAGGCCGCGGAGAATGGGTGGGAAGGCAATGAGCTGACCAACTTCAACCGCGATATCCTGGTGCTGGCCAACCCCGAGATTGCATCCCTACCGGGATGGGTCATCGGTCTGGTGGCGGCAGGTGGTCTTGCGGCGGCTCTGTCCACGGCGGCGGGTCTGTTGCTGGCGATCTCATCGGCGGTCAGTCACGACCTCCTGAAAGGTCAGTTAACGCCAAACATGTCCGAGAAGTCCGAGCTACTGGCCGCGCGTATCTCGATGGCAGCCGCCATTGTGGTCGCGGTGATCCTTGGGCTCAATCCCCCGGGATTTGCGGCGCAAACCGTGGCGCTCGCCTTTGGTCTTGCAGCGGCCTCGATCTTCCCGGCGCTGATGATGGGTATCTTCTCGACCCGCATCAACAATGTCGGTGCCGTTGCAGGCATGCTGGCAGGTCTCGTGGTCACTTTGCTCTATATCTTCCTGCACAAAGGCTGGTTCTTCATCCCGGACACCAATGCGTTCACGGATGCTGATCCCCTCCTGGGGCCGGTCAAGTCCACCTCCTTCGGTGCCATCGGTGCCATGGTGAACTTCATCGTTGCCTATGTGGTTTCGGGTATGACCAAAGAGACACCACAAGAGATCAAGGATCTCGTGGCGAGTGTACGTGTCCCACGTGGCGCAGGCACAGCAGTTGAAGGCCACTAGGCTTGTGATCTGCACCGTCGCGGTGTTCGCGACGGTGTGCCGTCTGTAAACTCGGTCCTGTCCGCCACATGGTGGGCAGGACCACATTGCATAAGGCCCAAGACATGTCCCTTTCGGCTTCGCTGACTCATTTCCTTGGCTCTGTTCACCCCTATGACAGCCTGTCAAAAAGCGATCTAGACGTGCTCATAGAACACTGCACGGCGCAGGACTATTCTGTGGGGCAGGCC
The DNA here is from genome assembly GCF_032842945.2 of Roseovarius sp. W115. Taxonomy (NCBI): domain Bacteria; kingdom Pseudomonadati; phylum Pseudomonadota; class Alphaproteobacteria; order Rhodobacterales; family Roseobacteraceae; genus Roseovarius; species Roseovarius rhodophyticola. The sequence goes on along the minus strand of NZ_CP146606.1, from coordinate 812,299 downwards.
GTATTCGAGACTGGTGATACGGTAGAAAACCTTTACATCGTCGTGTCCGGCGAGATCGAGATCAAGGACGAGACTGGTGTTCAGCTCTCTCTATTAGGTCCGCGCAACTCCTTTGGCGAGCGGGCCATTCTGCGCGAAGATGTCGCCAGTCGAACGGCAAAAGTCACAGCCGATGCAACCCTGATCTGCATGCCATCCAAGGCTTTGTTCGATCTGATCGACACCTCGCCGAAAGTCGCCCGTTTTTTTGATCGCCGCCGTCCGGCGCGGGCTGACCGCAAGGACTTGACGACACTGCCGGTTGAAGAACTGATGTCGCGCAACCCTGTGATCTGCGCGCCGGATACCCTGATCCGCGACGCGGCGGCCCGAATGCATGACCACAGAATTTCTTCGATCTGCGTTGTGGATGATGCAGGTATTCGCGGCATCGTCACCGTGCGCGACATGAACGGCAGTGTTGTGGCCAAGGGCGCGGACACAGGGGCACCCGTCTCCACCATCATGACCGCCGACCCACTGACGCTTGGGCCGGATGCGCTGGGCACCGATGTGCTGCACCTGATGATGGAGCGCGGCATTGGTCATATTCCGATTGTCGATGGCACCAAGCTTGTTGGCATTGTCACGCAAACCGATCTGACACGCGTTCAGGCGTTGTCATCGGGAACTTTGGTTGGTCGCATAGCCAAGGCGCAGGATGCGGCCAGCATGGCGCGTGTGACCGCCGAAATCCCGCAGCTCCTGGCGCAGCTTGTCGGGACAGGCAACCGGCATGATGTGGTCACGCGGCTGATTACAGACATCGCGGATTGCGTCACGCGCCGTCTGCTTGCCTTGGCTGAAGCACAGCTTGGCCCGGCACCGGTGCCTTATCTCTGGCTTGCCTGTGGCTCTCAAGGACGGCAGGAGCAGACCGGTGTGTCGGACCAGGACAACTGTCTCATCCTTTCCGACGATGCGACCGAGGCGGACATGGCCTATTTTGCAGAGCTCGCAAAATTCGTGAGCGATGGTCTCGATACCTGCGGATACTTCTACTGCCCCGGCGACATGATGGCGACCAATGCGCGCTGGTGTCAGCCCGTGCATGTCTGGCGCGACTACTTCAAAGGATGGATTGCGAAGCCTAATCCAGAGGCGCAGATGCTGGCCTCGGTCATGTTTGACCTGCGCCCCATTGGCGGCGAGGAAAGCCTGTTTGCCGAGTTGCAGTCGGACACATTGGGAAAAGCCTCCAAGAACTCGATCTTCGTGGCGCATATGATTTCAAATTCGCTTAAGCATCATCCGCCGCTCGGGCTCTTGCGGGGGTTGGCAACAATCCGGTCCGGTGAACACAGAAATCACCTGGACCTCAAGCACAACGGGGTCGTGCCCATTGTTGATCTGGGTCGTATCTATGCGCTTCAGGGCAAGCTCAAACCGGTCAATACCCGCGCGCGGCTGGACGCTGCGCAAGCTGCGGGAATACTCTCTGAGTCCGGCGGTGCGGACTTGCTGGATGCCTATGATGCCATTGCAACTCTGCGGCTTGAACATCAGGCCACACTGGTCAAGGCGGGTGAACACCCGGACAATTTTCTCGATCCCTCTGACCTCTCGGACTTCGAGCGCAGCCATCTCCGAGATGCGTTCGTTGTTGTCAAAACGATGCAATCGTCTGTGTCATCCGGGAAAGGCACGTTAGGATAAGCGCATGTTTCTAGAACTTATCGCTACCATCTTTGCCGGGATCGCCTGTGCCGGGGTTGCCATGCTACTCAATATTGCAACCGGTCGGCGTTTGCCGCGCTGGCTTATGCCGGTCGCTGCCGGGCTTGGCATGATCGGCATGACTATTTCCAACGAATACACATGGTTCGACAGAACCGTTGAACGCCTTCCTCAAGGTGTTGAGGTCGCCATGACGGTCGAGGAACAAAGCTGGCTTCGCCCCTGGACGCAGTTCTGGCCCTACACCAAGCGTTTTGTCGCCGTCGACACCGCTACGGCGCGCAGCAATGAAAACCTGCCGGATCAGCGGCTGGCGGACATATACTTCTTTGGCCGCTGGTCGCCTGTGAACCAGGCGCCGATGCTCTATGACTGTGCGGGGGCAAAATCCGCGCTTCTGATAGATGGCGCATCCTTTGCAGAAGATGGGACAGTGACCAATGCCGATTGGCAATCCATGCCACCGGATGATCCGATCCTGAAACTGGTGTGTGAGACCTGACATGTTCACCCGTCTCAGCCTTCGCCTGCGCATTTTCCTGTTCTTCGGCCTTTTGGCGTTGGGTGCGGCGCTGTTGGCGGCTGGGGCGCTTTACTTCGGCTGGGCGCGCGCCGAAACGGGGGTGCCATCGGCCCCCTTTGTCACAGCACTTATCCTGTTTGCTTTTCTCAACACGGCCCTGATCGCGGGCATCTGGCTTTTGTTCGATGAGAACGTCGCCAAGCCAATTGATAAGCTCGCCTCCGAGTTGCGGCTTCGTGCGCATTCAGGTGTCGACAAGGAAGTTGAAACCGACGCCGCCAAGTACCTTGGTGATCTGGCTCCTGCCGCCAATGCCGTCTCGGCGACGCTGAACACAAATGTTGTGGATACGGCCGCGCAGGTTGCCCGCGAAACCGAACGGCTTCAGGCCGAAACGGCGCGACTTACCGCGCTTTTGACAGAGATCCCACTCGCCACGATCCTGGTCAATCCGGCGCATGAAATTGTGCTCTACGATGGTCAGGCCGCTGAAGTGCTTGCACAGATCGCGCCACCGCGTCTGAAAGCGCCGTTGACGGACTATTTCGACGCTGAAGGCCTTGCAAGTGCTCAAGCGAAACTGGCCAAGGCCGACGCGGAAATATCCACTCAGCTTGCAGATCTTTCCGGCGAACGCTCCTTCAATGTCAGCCTGAAGCCATTGGCAACCAACGGGTATATGCTCATCCTGGACGCCAAAACCGTCGACACCGGCTCTCGCAGCCCGCGTCCACTGGTCTATGATTTCGATTTACTGGACAGTGGCCAAACCGTTGACATTATGAATACAGAACTTCGGTCTTTGTGTTTCGTCGCGTTTGACACCGAAACCACAGGTCTGTCTCCCCAGACTGATGATGTTGTTCAAATCGGTGCCGTTCGCGTGTTGAATGGCCGTATTGTCGCGGGTGAGATTTTGGACAGCTATGTCAATCCAGGCCGCCCCATTCCACCAGCCTCGACCAAAGTGCACCGTGTCACAAATGACCATGTGCGCGGTGCGCCGGATTTCGTCACCGCCGGCCGACAACTTCATCACTTTGCCCGCGACGCGGTTCTTGTGGCCCACAATGCGCCGTTTGACCTTGCCTTTCTTCACCGGTTCGCAGCGCAAATGGATGTAGAATGGAGCCATCCCGTTTTAGATACAGTGCTGCTGTCTGCCGTGGTTTTTGGAACAACGGAGCAGCATTCTCTAGATGCGCTCTGCAATCGGCTTTCCGTCAGCATACCAGCAGAGTTGCGCCACACTGCCTTGGGCGACGCTCAGGCAACCGCGGAGGCGTTGGTCAAACTGATCCCGCTGTTGGAGGGCAAAGGTCTTGTCACCTTTGGAGATGTCATCGCTGAGACCAAAAAGCACGGTCGCCTTCTAAAAGATATGAACCTTACACCGCCAAATTCGGGATGATCTGTTTCTTGCGGCTCATGATGCCGGGCAGGACAACGGCGTCGCCGCTCACGGATGCGCCAAAGCTTTTCTCGGCGACAGTTTTGACCAAGTCGTTGGGCACCAGAAGCGTGGCTTCTTCGTTAAGGATGTCGACAACAAAGAGCAGCACCTGATCGACACCGTCCTCGGCGGCCACATCCGACATGGAGGCCATCAGGCTATCCTTGCGGTTGAGCACCATGTCGGGCGCCGTGGTTTCCAGAACGGAGACGCGGAATTTGGTGTCGCCGACGCCGTATTCCTTGCTGTCCATGCGCAACAGCTCGGCATCGGAAAAGGCGCTGACATCGGATTTGGCGGCGAACATGTCTGAGGCGTAGTCCGAGATCGAAATACCCAGATCCGCAGCCAGTTTTTCGGCCACGGTGCGGTCATGGTCCGTCGTGGTGGGCGAGCGGAATTCCAGCGTGTCGCTGAGAATGCAGGTGAGTGCCGCGCCTTTGGCCCAGTCGGGCATTTTGGCAGCGTCGTCGCCCATCAGATCGACCATGATCGTCGCAGTGCAGGCCAGCGGGCGCACGGTGATGTCGATGGGGCCTTTGGTCTCCAGACCTCCCACCAGCTTGTGGTGGTCGATGATGGCCTGAACATCCGCGCCATTGATATTGGCAGGAAGCTCGGCGGGGTTGTTGGTGTCGACAATCACGCAGGGCTGATCGTCGGCCACATCCTCGATGATGCGTGGCTTGGGCAGGTCCCATTTTTCCAGCATAAAGGCGGCTTCGGTGTTCGGCTCTCCTAACAGAACTGCTTCGGCATTACCGCCTTGGATCTCGTTGAGATACCACGCCCAGAGGATGGGGGATCCTGTGCTGTCAGTGTCGGGAGATTTGTGGCCAAATACGAGCGTGGTCATGGACGTGTCCTGTACCTTGAATGAAAGAATTTGCGCGCCTTATAGGCTTGCTTTGAGGGCTTGTCACCCACCTCGGCTGCGGCCAAATTGCATGCATGTCGCATCTGCGTGAAACTGATCTCTATCCTCCTGTCAAAGCATGGCTGGAAGGTCAGGGCTATGAGGTAAAATCCGAAGTGGGCGCGGCGGATGTCGTTGGGGTAAAGCTGGCGCAGGATCCGGTGATTGTTGAGCTCAAAACCGGGTTTTCTCTGACGCTTTTGCACCAGGCGGTGGCGCGGCAGGCGGTGACCGATCATGTCTATGTTGCTGTGCCGCGCTGGAAGGGCAAGGCGGGCTGGCGCACGTTTAAGGGCAATGTGGGGTTGTGCAAACGTCTGGGGCTGGGGGTGCTGAGCGTGCAAGTCAAAGACAGCGCGCTTCAGGTGCATTGCGATCCCACGCCGTTCAAGCCACGCAAGTCCAAAGTGAAGCAAGCGCGTCTGATCAAAGAGTTTACAGCACGCGACGGTGATCCGAATCTCGGTGGTACGCGAGGCCAGGTTCAGACGGCCTATAAGCAGGATGTAGAGAAATGTGCGGCCTACCTTGCGCAACATGGTCCGTGTTCAGGGGCCGAGATTGCGCGGGAAACTGGAGTCACACGGGCCACGCGGATCATGGCGGACAATCATTCCGGCTGGTTTTTTCGTGCAGCACGGGGTGTGTATGCGCTGAGCGAGGCCGGGCTTAAATCGCGAAAGGGTCAGTCCTGATGCGCGATCTGGCTTTGACGCTCGCCCTTGCGCCGATCCTCATCCCGCAGGTCGCCTGGGTTCGCTTTCGCGCCGCGCGCTTGCAGGAGGCGGCCGGGCCGCGAGAGGGCGTCGCGGGTAATGGCCCTCCCTTGCGGCTTTTGGTTTTGGGCGACAGTTCGGCCGCGGGTGTTGGCGTGACACATCAAGAAGATGCGCTGATCGGGCGGTTGGTGGCGCGGTTGGCACAGCGCCACCAGGTGAGCTGGCGACTGGTTGCGCGCTGTGGGGCGACCACGACAACGGTGTTGCAGAACCTGGAGGCCGAGTCCGAAGCCCGGTTCGACATCGCGGTCATTGCTTTGGGCGTGAATGATTCCAAAAATGGCATGTCGCGCAGTCGGTGGCAGAAAAATTACAAAGACCTGATCATGCTTTTGCAAAGGTGCTTTGGCGTGCGTGAGGTCTACGCCACGGCTGTGCCTCCGTTGGGTGAGTTTCCGCTTTTGCCAGCACCTCTTCGTACTGTGCTGGGGCGCCGTGCGACCTTCTTTGACGAGGACCTGCGCCGCATTGCTTCATATCAAGATGCTGTGCGATACGTGCCGTTCGACTTTCCAATGGACACAAATCTGATGGCAGAGGACGGGTTTCATCCCGGACCGGTGATCTACGATCGCTGGGCGGCGCGCGTGGCTGAGATGATTGGCTGACGGCTCGACATTCCTGCTTCTGCGATGCAGGCTGAAGCGATCCCTTTCGAGACAAGGAGAAAGCCCATGCTATGTCGGATCGGTGCGATTGAGATTTGGCGCGCGCTTGATCTCTATGGTCCATTTCTGGCGCCTGAAGAGTTGTTCCCGACGGCTGGCCCGGATGTGGCCCATGTAATTGAGACGCATGTTCCGGGGGCGTTTGCGCCAAAACCGGAGGGCTTTTGATGCCGGTGCAGGGGTTTTTGCTCAAGACACCGGATCATGTGATCCTGATCGACACCTGCGTGGGCAATCATAAGACCGCACCCAGCTTTCCGGATTGGCATCAGCGGGATGACACACGGTTTCTGGCCGGGTTGACGGCGGCTGGGATCGAGCCCGGTGATGTGGATTACGTGCTCTGCACGCATTTGCATGTGGATCACGTGGGCTGGAACACGCAGCTTTTAGATGGCCGTTGGGTGCCGACCTTCCCGAATGCCAAATACCTTCTGCCCAAGGCGGACGAGCCCTATTACCGCGAAAATGCTCAGGCCATGTATCAAGAGAGTATTTTGCCGGTCATAGAGGCCGGGCAAGCGGAGTTTGTGGAGGGCGCGCATGCCCTTGGGGACTACGTGACGCTGATGCCAACGCCTGGTCACACGGCGGGGCATGTCTCTGTCCTGATCAAGGCGGACGACAAAGAGGCGATCATCACTGGGGATGCGATCCATTCGGCGGCGCAATGCTGGCATCCCGAGTGGCATTTCAAGTTCGATCAGGATGCGAAGCAGGCGGTTGCGTCCCGACGCGCCTTGCTGGAGGCCGCGTGTGAGGCGGACCGACGCGTGTTGGGCACGCATTTTCAACTGCCGTCGATTGGCAGGGTGCGCGCCAAAGGGGATGCGTTTGCGTGGGATGAGGACGGGTGAGGGCTAGAGCGGCGGTTTGAGCGAAGCTCCGATGTCATAGGCCCTGTTCAGCAAAGCCTTGCGCCGCGCGTCGGATCCGGTTGACCCATTCAGGATCTGCAAGTCGCGTTGGGTAAATCCGAAATAGCCAAACGTGCCTTTCATCCAGGCGGTGTCGAGCGCGGCAAGATAGCCTTCCGTTTCCATCTCGTCAGAACGTGCCCCGGCAGGGACCAATAGAACACCAGTGCGCGGGCGTTGCAGCGATTTCTCGGGGTCGTCGAGCTGATCATAGGCCCAGCCCCAAGACCAGACCCGGTCCACCCAGCCCTTGGTCATCGCAGGCATGCCCCACCAGAAGAGTGGGAAGACAAAACAAATCGCATCCGCCCGCGCGATGCGCGTCTGCTCCTTTTGCACATCACTCGGGGCCGTATCGCCATCATCGGCCTCAATATCGGCCATGGACCAGCAGGGGTCGAACCCTTCGGCATTCAGATCGGCCAGCTCTGTGGAATGCCCGGCCGCTTCAGCCCCGGACATGAATTGCTGTGCCACTGCAGCGCTGAACGAGTCCGGGTTCGGGTGATCAAGGACGGTGAGGACGTGCATATTTGAGCGTTGCATGGGTTAAGTCGCTTGTGAAGCGCGAAGTGCGGGCAGACGGGTGAAGCCACTTTTGGGTAACAGCGACCAAAGTTACCAAAGTCGTTTATAGACCATATGTAGACATAGATTCAGCAAATTGTATTGTTCAGGCAAATAGAACCTGAGTGACTAATTCATGTATGTTCCGCGTACATTTCATGAGCGATTTATCCCAACTAAAGGCCTGAAAATGCTCTTCATCCATACTCCCAAGTGCGGCGGCAGCACTGTGGGCAGTGCGTTTGGCAATAGGTTTCGGAAATGCGTTTCAGTGCGGACCAAAGAACTCAAGGGTCATTTGACGTGGATGGAGTATCGTGAATGCCTTCCAATCTTGGGCTGTGAGATTTCGGAATTCATAACTTTTAGCGCCATTCGAAATCCGTTTGAGTGGCACATCTCGTGGTTCAACTACATAAAACGACAAAAACCCAAAAAACCGGCTATGATTTAGAACACGTGCTTTTTCAGAAGTTTAGCTTTTCGGACTATATTTCCTGGCTCGAAGATGAGACTGCGCAGCGCACTCATCGACATGATATGGGGCGGCAAGTTTCTGATTGGGTTTGTGACGAAAACGGAAAGGTTGTGGTGAATGAAATACTGCGCCAAGAGACATTGATGTCAGATTTGGAAGCTTTGCGCGATCGGTACGGTTTGATTTTGAGAATGCCTAAAAAACCTCTGAACAAGTTTGGCACAGGCAAAAAGTACCAAGATTACTATTCTGACAACGATGTAGAGATTATCGCGAAGCGCCACAAAAGAGATTTGGCGCTTTTCAATTATTCTTTTTGACAGTTGATGACAAAGGATTGGCAATTGTCTGTTCGATGATGCCATGCATGCCGGAACACACTCCTACAGTCCGTTGCTTCCAACAGTCGTTTTGAAGCTTTCGAAGGTTTCCTCAGCTTTCTGTTGTAGAAATCAGTTTTTCGGACAGCTTTGCTATTTTGGGTTCAATCATTGGCCGCTTGCGGTCACATTTCCAACCGCTCAATTGCAAAGCCTTCCTGTTCCAGCATCCACAGCACGCCAATCTCTCCGGGCAGATGGCCTGCGCCAAAGGCCACGAAGACGCGTTCACCGGGTTGGGTATCGGCCACAAGTGTGTCGACCCATTTGCGGTTGCGGTCTTCGAGCAGAAGCTCGGTGAATCGGGCAAAATCCGCCTCGGCGGTAGGGCCGCCATATTTGAGCGATACTGCTTTGGAGAAGGCCCATGTAAGGCCGATCTCTTCGGCCAGATAGCGTTCGCGGATGGTGTAGGACATGTCATCGACATTGCCGGGCCAGGCCAGCGTCAGGCGGATAAGGTTGAGTTGCTGTTCAAGCGGGTCCTCATCGAGCATCTTTAGAAGGGCGATAAAGTCATCAAGTGACTTGCTGCCCGTGCCCAGTTCCTTGGCATACTCGCCCACCAGAACGTCGATGCCGCGATCTTCAAGTGCGCCGGAGCGCGCCTCGCACGGGCCGATGCCAAGCATCATCGTGGCCCAAAAGGGCTTGAACTTGGCGGCCATGAAGCCGGGAATGTTGCGCTCGCGCATGGCCTCAGAAAAGGCTTTCCAGTCTTCTTCGCCCAAAAGGTCCACCAATGTCGGCCCTTCGGTAATGAACATCAAACTAGGGTCGCTGGCCATTTCGCGTTCCATCTTGGTTTGATCCGCGTTGGAGATCTCCAGATAAACCGTATCGGCGGCCTCAATCATGGGTTTCAGACGCTCCAGATGTGCATCGGTCTGGGCATGGCGGAAATGGTAAGTACCGAAAAATTCGATCATTGTGTCGCCCTTGGTGGCGCGCCATAAAAGCCCCTCGGCGTAAGGTTCACGCGCGACGTCATCCAGCAGGGCCTGACGCTCTTGCGATGGCATCAGGTCAATCAGGTCCTCACCGCCGCAGACATCCTGCGCCAGGGCCGTGATCGGTAAAACCCCAAAGACAAAAGTCAAAATTGCCCAAACGCGCCGCATCGCTTTATCCTTTGTTTTTATGGTTTTGTTAACCTATGCGCTTGGATCGAAGACCGCAATCGAAGGGTGCAAAAAATTCCTGGCTGAGATGTTGACTCGGAAAGAATTGATCCTTAGCTATGCGCCGTTGGCACTCATCTGAGGTGAGTGCTAACGGGGTCATGAGACCTCAAGGGAGTAACTTTGAGCCAAGGAGCCAAAGAAGATGGCATTTAAACCGCTACATGACCGCGTGCTTGTGCGTCGCGTTGAGAGCGAAGAGAAAACCTCTGGTGGTCTGATCATTCCAGACAGCGCCAAGGAAAAACCAAGTGAAGGCGAAGTTGTTGCCTGCGGCGACGGCGCGCGCAAGGACAACGGTGAACTGATCGATATGGCTGTAAAAGCTGGTGATCGCATCCTGTTCGGCAAATGGTCGGGCACCGAGATCACCATCGACGGCGAAGAGCTGTTGATCATGAAAGAAAGCGACATCCTGGGCGTTCAGGCCTAATCGCTTCGCAACAACATTCTTAAAGACCAGTCAGGAGAGACACATATGTCTGCCAAGGACGTGAAATTTGATACAGATGCCCGCAACAAAATGCTGCGCGGCGTCAACATTCTGGCCGATGCGGTCAAAGTGACCCTCGGCCCCAAAGGCCGCAACGTGGTTCTGGACAAATCCTTCGGCGCACCGCGCATCACCAAAGACGGTGTATCGGTTGCCAAGGAAATCGAGCTGGAAGACAAGTTCGAGAACATGGGCGCGCAAATGGTGAAAGAAGTCGCCAGCCGCACCAATGACGAAGCCGGTGACGGCACGACAACTGCGACCGTTCTGGCGCAGGCAATCGTCAAAGAAGGCATGAAGGCAGTGGCCGCGGGCATGAACCCGATGGACCTCAAGCGCGGCATCGACCTGGCCACGTCGAAAGTGGTTGAGTCGATCAAATCCGCATCTCGCGAAGTCAAAGACAGCGAAGAAGTCTCGCAAGTCGGCACCATCTCGGCCAACGGTGAAGCCGAAATCGGCCAGCAAATTGCTGGTGCGATGCAAAAGGTTGGCAACGAAGGTGTCATCACTGTTGAGGAAAACAAAGGTCTGGAAACAGAAACCGATGTTGTCGAAGGTATGCAGTTTGACCGTGGCTACCTGTCACCATACTTCGTGACCAACGCTGACAAGATGACAGCAGAACTCGAAGACTGCATGATCCTGTTGCACGAGAAGAAACTCTCGTCGCTGCAGCCGATGGTGCCACTCCTTGAGTCGGTCATTCAGTCGCAAAAGCCTCTGCTGATCATTGCGGAAGATGTGGAAGGCGAAGCGCTGGCAACCCTCGTGGTCAACAAACTGCGCGGCGGCCTGAAAATTGCTGCGGTGAAAGCACCTGGCTTCGGCGATCGTCGTAAAGCCATGCTGCAGGACATCGCGATCCTGACAGGTGGTCAGGTCATCTCCGAAGATCTGGGCATGAAGCTTGAGAATGTCACAATGGATATGCTCGGCTCGGCCAAGAAAGTGCAGATCACAAAGGACGAGACAACCGTTGTCGACGGTGCTGGCGAGAAAGCCGAAATCGAAGCGCGCGTCTCTCAGATCCGCGGCCAGATCGAAGAAACCACATCTGACTACGACCGTGAAAAACTGCAAGAGCGTGTTGCGAAACTCGCAGGCGGTGTGGCTGTGATCCGCGTGGGCGGCATGACCGAGGTCGAAGTGAAAGAGCGCAAAGACCGTGTCGATGACGCCCTGAATGCGACCCGTGCAGCCGTGCAAGAAGGCATCGTTGTCGGTGGCGGTGTGGCTTTGGTTCAAGCCGCCAAGAAGCTGGAAGGCGTTGAAGGTGCCAACAGTGACCAGAACAACGGTATTTCAATCGTGCGCAAAGCTCTTGAAGCACCTCTGCGTCAAATCGCCGAGAACTCTGGTGTGGACGGCTCCGTCGTTGCGGGCAAAATCCGCGAATCCAGCGACGACTCGTTCGGCTTCAATGCGCAGACCGAAGAATATGGCGACATGTTCAAGTTCGGCGTGATTGACCCGGCCAAAGTCGTTCGTACTGCTCTGGAAGACGCAGCTTCAATCGCAGGCCTGCTGATCACTACAGAAGCAATGGTCGCCGACAAACCCGCCAAAGAGGGCGCAGCCCCAGGCGGCGGCATGCCTGACATGGGCGGCATGGGCGGCATGATGTAAGCCACTCGGCACATTGCGTGAGATTGAGGGGCCGCCTTTGGGCGGTCCCTTTTTCGTTGGGGCGATCTTTGAGACTCAGGTGATTTCCCAAAGCGTTTCGCGGTAAACCTGACACACAGATCATCAGGAAACGCAGCGAGACACCTAACAGTTGCACGCGGTTTACCTTTCGCTGATGTCTCAGGTTAAAAACGAAGCGCTTGTCCTATGACTTTGCCTGTCTCCATGCGAAGATGGAGCCTCTGCCAGCCACACCATTTATGGCAGGCAGAGGCGGTGTGTGGATCGTGAAACGCTTGGTCGTTGCGGACCGTTCTAAAGTAAGATCGCACACCGTCTTCTCATCACCGCAGTTTCATCTAGGTAAAGGAATACTCTGCGTCTGAATTTTTCGCGAACAGGAAAAACAGGCATCAAATTCAAATAGTTGCCGCCATGGTTTACAAACTACAATGCAAACAGTTTCGAGCGCCCCTTTGCCAATTGCCGATGTATCTCACACCGATCCTGCTGCCGCGATTGTATCGACGGGTGCCGTCTCATGAGCCGTGATCCCGAAATTCGCCGCATCGGGGTGCCGGGTGTGGTGGTCACGTTCGGCGACGCATTGTCCAAGCAGGCCAATCTTGCCGCGATTGCCTTTCGAGCTGCAGTTGATGCCCAAGCTTGGGGCGAGGTTCAGGAAACGTCTTCGTCCTTGGTGTCGGCATTTCTTTCTGTCGATCTCACAACGATCCCCTATGATGAAATCCACAGCAGGCAGATGTCTTGGACTTGAGCAAATACAGCTCGGACCAAGTGCTATTCACTGTCGCAGACACTATTGGAGAAATACTGATTCAAACGCCTGATGGCGTGATCGAACTAGATGGTCAGACGGCTTATGACATTGGTCACAATTCTGGCAACATCGCCTCAATCATCTTTTCTGATACGGTTTTGGACGAAGCAGCGATCCGCTCGAGAGCTGGATCAGATCAAACTACTTCGGGTGACGATAACATTGTCGGAACGCGCTTTGAGGATGTGCTCGGCGGTGGCGAATGAAACGATACAATCGATGGATGGCTTGGGGCAGATACGTTTATCTAAACATCCGGCAATGACAAAGTAATCGGCGGCAGCGGCACGGGTGTCATCGACACCCTCGATCTCAGCCAATACACGTCAGACCAAGTATCATTTTCAGTGGCTGTTGATGATATTTTCATCGAAACACCAGACGGGACAATCGAGTTGGATCGTCAATCGCGATATGACGTTGGCCATCACTCAACAAATATTGAATCCCTTGTGTTTGCAGATGTCACATTAGATGACGCTGGCATTCGTGAGCGTGCAGTTGCGGATCAAGCGACGTCGGGAAACGATGACATTATCGGCACTCGTTACAGCGACGTCGTTGCGGGCGGGACGGGCAATGACACATTGGATGGTTGGCTAGGCGATGATGTGTTCTTGTTCTCGCCTGGCGATGGGAATGACGTCGTTCAAGGCTTCAACGACGGGTTCGACATCATTCGCTTTTCAGGTGGGCCTACCCAGTTTAGCGACTTGGTGATTTCAGAAACTGCTGGTGATGCGGTAGTCACGTACAATGGTACTGACACGATAACCGTGGACAAACTCGTTGCAAGTTTGCTTGACCAGGATGATTTTCAGTTTGTGTAGACGGTAGCTTAAACACCCCGGCGAACGGAAGCTGCTCAGAGCACCAAAATTGTGAACGGCCATCTATGAAGGCAGTTCGCAATTGCAATTCGCTATGCCCGAAAGCGGGCGCTCCATGAGCTGAGGCGAAGGTCGGGTTTGTCCGCTCAGCCGACTTTCGCGTTCCAAAAACTGTTAATCTTCCCGACCGAAACTATCAGATGACCGCTTCGAACCCTAAGTGAACAAGTCAAGCATGAAGGTTTGTTCAGGCGCAGGTGACTTGATACTTCAGATCAATTTCTGAAAGCGGCTAGTGGACTACCGACTCGAGCATTGATTGGTAGGGTCTTGCTTGTTTGGAAAGGAGCTGAAATTTAACACATAGTTCTGAATGGCAGTTCCATCCGTACCGTTGATCTGCATGTCCCATTTGGCTCGATGTTATGTTTCCGTGGTTGATCTTGGGATTGTCCAACGCTTGTCTAAAAAAGAGACATTTGGCGATGAAACCACGTTGAACTCTCGTGTGGATTTGGCATACCGCGAGTGCCTGCGTCGAATAAATACGTTGGGATAGAAAAAAATTGAGGTTTTGTTCGAGATGGTTTCCGTCGGAATTGATTTGGGTACGACAAACTCGCTGGTCGCCGTTTACGAGGCGGAAGGACCACGTATCATAAAAAATGCGATTGGGGAGATGCTGACCCCTTCTGTTGTCGGTTTGGCTGATGACATGAAGACGGTATTGATTGGCCGTGCTGCGCAGCAAAGGTTGGTGCGTCACCCGGAACAGACCAAGGCGCTTTTCAAACGCATGATGGGCACCAACACAGAGGTAAAACTGGGGCGCAAACGCTACACCGCGGTCGATCTATCCGCCATGGTTCTGTCCAACCTGAAAGCAGACGCAGAGGCGGATTTGGGACATACAGTGACTGATGCTGTCATTTCCGTGCCAGCCTACTTCAATGCCGTGCAGCGCCAGGCAACCAAGGATGCCGCAGAAATTGCCGGTTTGAATGTTCGTCGTCTTATCAACGAACCCACAGCCGCAGCTCTGGCAAATGGCATCCTGGACAGAGACGGCGAAAGCACCTTTGTTGTGCTTGATCTGGGGGGCGGAACGTTTGATGTCTCGATTTTGGAAATGTTTGACGGCGTCATGGAAGTGCGAGCCAGTTCGGGGGACGCCTTTCTGGGCGGTGAAGATTTCACCGAGGCGCTCGCCCGCCATTTTTGTGAGGAAAAGGGCCTGCTCTGGAAGAACCTGCGGGCCAACGAAAAGGAAATGCTTCTCTCCACTGCAGAACAGCTCAAGCGCGCGCTGGAACGAAGTGAGGAGGCTACAGCTCAAATCGAGCTTTCCGGACAGACAAACAGTTTCACGGTTACAGGCGACCTCTTTGATCAGGTCACCGCACATCTGTTGACCCGTCTCAACAGACCGATTGAAAAGAGTCTTTATGACGCAGATATTTCACCTGGTGACGTAGACCGCGTAATCTTGGTGGGGGGTGCCACGCGCATGTCCTGCATCAGATCTTTGGCCGCGAAGGTCTTCAAGAAACTTCCCGAGCGCACGATTGACCCGGATCATGCCATAGCGCTTGGCGCGGCGGTACAGGCCGGTCTTGCGGACAAGCATGAGGATCTCAACGACATTGTCATGACCGATGTCGCGCCTTTTTCCATGGGCATTGAATCCAACCATTGGGAGGGCAAAACCGTGGTGGCCGGCGCCTTTGCTCCGATCATCGAGCGAAACACCATATTGCCTGCAAGCCGCCGTCAGTTCTTTTCAACGGCCATGGACCAACAAACCAAAATCGAGGTGCGTGTATTTCAGGGCGAATCCGCTATTGCACAGGACAATGTCCCATTGGGTATGCTGATGGTGCCCGTACCACCAGGCCCCAAAGGCAAGGAAGCAATCGAGGTTCGGTTTACCTATGATGTCAGCGGTTTGTTGGCTGTGGACGTCAAGGTGTTGTCAATCGGCAAGACCGTATCGACAGTCATCGACAACTTGGCCGAGGCCATGTCGGACAGTGAAAAAGCCAAACGTTTGAAGGCGATGGAGGCGCTCAAGGTAAACGCGCGCGATGACGCTGCAAATATTGCGCTCATTGAAGGCATCAAGCATTTGCACGAAATGCTTTTGGGCGAAGACCGTCAGGCATTGATGAGTATCCTGGCCCGGTTCGAAACTGCGCTCGAAACACAAGATCCCTCGGTGATTGAGCGTGAGCGCAAGGAAATTTCGGACCTCATCGTTCAAATTGAGGCCCGATTTGTCCAACACTAAGCCATCTTGGCCATGGTCCCAACTGGGGCTGCCGTACTGTCCTGACTCAGAGCGCGACATAAGGCGTGCTTATGCTGCGCGTCTGAAAGAAATTGACGCAGAAGCAGATATCGAAGGGTTCGAAGCGCTACGCGCAGCTTATGATGCCGCGCGGAGGATGGTGAAATCTTTCAAGAGCGTGAAAGAAGGTGCCGCGCCCAAGCACGGACATCGCACGGTTGTGTCTCAGGTCACGAACCCACGCGCCTCTGCGCAACCCCAACAAGTCGCTACACCGCCAAAGCCCCGGGTCACAGGCAAAGGCGCGAAATCCAAGGGTCCTACCGACACGCCACCCAAGTTAAAACCATCCTCGAAACCTGCAGCCCCGTCTAAGCCACCCGAGCAGGCAGGGCCTTGGGGTGCCGAAGATCTTTCAGATCCACAAGTGCTTTTAAGGAAAGCGCAAAACCTTGTCGAAGGCAAACACCTGAACGCAGAGGACTGGGCACCTTTGCTGAAATCCTCTGCATTGGATGACCCGGCCGTGTCACGACATTTGCAACAAACTATGGTTGCTTTCCTATCGCAAAGAATTCAGTCCGGTGGCAACATATCGGGCGGAAGAGGCGATCTTTGTGGCCTGATTGATGATCGGTTTGGTTGGGTCTCAGACGGGATCGGGTTCTTGAGGCAGTTTCCAAACGCCCGAACGTTGCAGGCAACCATGGCAAAGGTGCTTCGCGAAGACAGATGGCGCGATGCGGCACGTGCAGGTGCCGTCCGGCCTCCACCAAAGGATTTTGCCAAACGTATCCCACCGCTCATGTGGGTTTTTCCCTTTGTGGCGTGGCTGTTTTTGTTGGCGGTGTAATCAGATGCACGGTTTCAAAGCCTTGTTGTCCGCACCCGCATTGATGATCGGCATTGTCTTTGGCTTTGTCGTGTCCATTGGTTTGATCGCGAATGACCACCTGTCCAGTGACCATGTTCTCAAAGCCACGTTTGCATTCGGTGTGATCACGATGCTGGCCTGGCGCGGTGTGCCCATGCTGCTGCGCAAAACTGGCCTGGCAAACAGGGTATACAAGTTGCCCTCGGTCTGGGCCTTTCGGATTTGGTTGAGCAAGCCGGTGTGGGGGTACAAACGCGCACAGGTTCTCATCTACATGGCAATCTGGATGGGAATTGGGGGACATCTGCTTTGGTTTCATGAGGTGTTTTCGCCTGTTCCGCGCGTTGACCGCTCTGAAATCAACGCGGATTTGCGCGATGCCGCGAAATATTTTGGGACTAGCGCGGAAAGGCTGAAACGCGCAGACCGGCGTGAGCCAACCCTTGCTCTGGTCGACCTGCCGTACCCAAAGCTTTTTGCAGAAGGCCTCGCGCCCGGACAGGCCCCAAGCTTTACTCATATCCCGATACCAAACACGCGCAGGCATTTCGGTGACAAACAAGTGCGTGCGTTGGTCTGTCAGTCAACTGTCGTTAGTCAAAAACCAGACTGCGCGCTGTCCTTGCGCATTCCGGCCTTCGCCACCTTTGCGAGGTTGAATGCACAACAGAACAGACCGGCCTTCCGAAGCAGCGCGTTCAATGTGCATCTTACCGGGATTTCCATTGAGCTCGAAGCCAGCGGTGATCAGTTTGCCACCACATTGGTCACACCGAATAAATCCCGCAGGCCGTTGGAAGATTATTTTCAGGTTGATCTGAGCACGCCGTCCCCTGCCGCACGCATGGATCTGACACGCCGCGGCACTCTCGACACACCACAGGCCCTGACCGCTCTGCGTGATTTGATGGCGGGTCGCCAAAATTTGTGGATCGAGATCACTCTGGATCAAACAGCTTATGACGTGCAGTACAACCGTCTGTGCGCAGATCAAGGTCAAGACTGTCAGCATGCCGAATTTTCAGAGCTGAGACCATGGACCTGCAAAGATGGGCCAAACCTGGCCTGGCAAACCTGCGACAGTCTCCAGATTTTTGAAATCACGCGGTCGCTTGATGTTCAAAGCCGTGACTTAGCCGCCACCATTACTGTGTCCAATACCCTGGTGCCGCAGCTACCTGGCACAGTCTTGTTTCACCGGTTGAACCAGACCGTGGATCATGTGTTTCTGTCCATGTTTGCCATGTCACAGGGGGTGAACGTAGAGCTGACAAAGGCAGAGCTGGAAATGATGAAAACGATCAAATCCAAGATCGTCAGCGATTACGCCACGGTTTTGGGATGGGACAGCGCGGGTGATCTATCAGAGAATAGACAATTCATAGAGCGCGCATTGATCCGGCAGCCACAGCTCTACCAGTTTTACAGAGACAGAGAGTACTGGGCGCCAATATTGAAAGATGCCTTGGAAATGCAACTTTCAAGCTTGGGGTTTCGGTAAGTCAAGGTGCGGCGAAGTCATAGACCATAACTTCACGGCCAAAAGCTTCAAACCATTCGAAATCGAGGTCGCCGCGCTGCGGCACGTCGAAGTGGCTTTGTCGAAGAAAGCATCAACGTAGCTCAAACGAATTTTGTCGTCTTTTTGTCCTCGGTGTAACAGGAGCTAAACTGAGTGCTCGCCTTTCTCCTGGTTTCGCAATGACAGCTTCGTCCGCATTGCCGACCTTTGAACGCAAAATCCCGCTTTTTGCCTGACCAGTGTTCTGGGATGCGCGCTCTGAGACCAAAGCGAATGCAGGTTTTAGAGTTGTGATGTCCTTCACTTGTTTTGCTTCAAAATTCATCTTGTTATTTTCCGAAGGACATGGCGTCATAGGTGCATGAACGGTGGGTTGGCAAAACGGATCGCTTCCTTGGGCATGACAACCGTCATGTTCCTCGCGATTGTGATGGTTGGATTTGCCCACAAGTGGCAGGACACGCCTGAGGCTCTTGATCCGGCAATCCAAAGCTACCTCGAAGCTGGCGGTTCAATCAGCGACATTTGTGGTACAGGAGATGGGAGCGGCGGTGCGGCAATCCCGGAGTGTGAAGCGTGTCTGCTCAAAAACAGCTTTGCCTTTCTCAACAAGCAAAAGCCAACCTGCCATCACGCCACCCGTTGGAGCATTCTTCCGACCAGCTTCCGCGAGCCTGGAGGGCTGTCGCAGGCGTTCGACCAGTCCAGACCGTCCCGCGCGCCGCCTGTCGCGTAATACGGTTCTATGCGGTGTCGCGTGACTGAGGGGCAAGGCAACGGCCCTTCGGACCGGCCACGCTCGCAGCCGTGATTTCACAACACGCCCAGCACCACAGCGCACAGCAATCACATGCTTTTTTGCAGGCACTGTGGGGCCGACTGCCAATTCTGAAAACAGGAACAACCATGACCAACTTTTTCACACGCCGTTTTTTCGCGGCGCTTCTGGGCACAACTTTGATGCTCCCAATGCCAGCCTTCTCCGAAACTATTTCCGTCACCGACGTCCTCGGTCGGACCGTGGACGTCCCTAAAAAGTCAGAACGTATTTTGCTTGGGTTCTATTATGAAGACACGTTTGCTGTTGGTGGCCCAGATGTTTACGACCGCGTCGTTGGTATCTCAAGGGACGCCTGGGAAGGATGGCGCAGCCTGCAGTGGGATGCCTATGTCGAAGCCGTGCCGCGGATTGCCGAGATTGCTGATATAGGAGAAGTTGATGCAGGCACCTTCTCTCTCGAAGCGGCACTGGCAACCCAACCGGACGTGGCGATTTTTGCGGCCTGGCAGCACGATGCGCTGGGCGATGCGATATCGCGTATCGAAGCTGCCGGCGTGCCGGTCGTTATTCTCGACTACAACGCGCAAGAGGTGGACAAGCATGTCGCATCGACGTTAGCGCTTGGCGCTATCCTGGGGGAAGAGGAACGTGCTCAAACCCTGGCCGACACCTATGCGAAAGCCTATGCGGATGTTCTGGCTCGGGTCGCCCAAGCGGAGACACAGCCGCGGGTTTACGTCGAACTTGGTCGCAAAGGGGCGGATGAGGTCGACAATTCTTACGGAAACACGATGTGGGGCAAACTGGTTGCGTCCGCTGGCGGACAAAACATTGCAGAGGGTCAGGTTGCAAAATGGGGCCCTCTCAGCCCGGAATACGTTCTGGCGCAAAACCCCGAAGTTGTGTTTCTCGCCGGGTCAGGCTGGCGGTCAAGGGACAAGGCTGTGATCATGGGGCCGGGGGTGGAAAAAGAACTGACGCATGACCGGATGCAGCCTTATCTCGGGCGGCCAGGATGGGATCAACTTGACGCTGTGGCCGCGAACGAAATCCATGCTCTCTACCATGGCGGAGCCCGTACGCTCTATGACTTCGCGTTCTTCCAGTACATCGCTAAAACGCTTCATCCCGAGCTTTTTGAGGATGTGGACCCACAGGCCAATCTGGACGCGTTTTTTGAAACCTACATGCCGATCCAATTCAGCGGCACTTACATGACGCAGCTTAAATGAGCGTGAACAGTGGGGCGGTTCACGCCGCCCCGTCTTATCGAAACCTTGTAGCTAGGCGCATGACGGCCCTGTGCGGTGCGGCCATGTTGCTTTTCGTGTGCATATTGCTCGATATCCTTACCGGACCTGCGATGCTTGGCTTCGGTGATGTGATCACGGCTCTATTCTGGCCTGGCCAAGCCAATTCAACCACCTCAGTCATTGTATGGGACATCCGCTTGCCGATGTCGCTTATGGCGATTGTGGTCGGCGCGGCGCTGGCCGTGGCGGGTGTGATTATGCAAACAATTCTCGGCAACCCGCTGGCCAGCCCCTACACGCTTGGGTTCTCGGCCGCAGCTGGGTTTGGCGCTGCTGTGATTATTCTTACAGGCATCACTCTGCCTGTGCTGAGCTGGCTCACGGTGCCGATAGCGGCTTTTGCGTCCACAATGGTTTCAGCGGCTCTGGTTTATGGATTGGCCAGAGCAAGGGGCATGACGCCAGAAGTCATGGTCCTTGCGGGGATTGCGACGCTGTTTTTGTTTCAGTCTCTGCAATCTCTTGTGCAGTATCTGGCGGCGCCTGAGGTTTTACAGTCTATCGTTTTCTGGCTCTTTGGGTCTTTGCTGAAAGCGTCGTGGGACAACCTGCCAATCACAACGGCAATTTTGGGGTTTTGCGTCCTGGCAATCCTGCCGGATGTCTGGCGGCTCACGGCCTTGCGTTTGGGCGACGAACGCGCCGCAGCGGTCGGTGTCAACGTGACCCGGTTGCGTGTGCGCATGTTTGTCATCGTTGCACTTCTGACGGCCGGAGCCGTGGCCTTTGTCGGCACGATCGGTTTTATCGGACTTGTCGCCCCACATGTCGCACGAGGCCTGGTTGGTGAGGATCAAAGGTTTCTGCTTCCGATGTCAGCGATATGTGGGGCGATCATCATGTCAGGTGCGTCAATCTTGTCCAAACTCATTTCCCCCGGATCCGTCATCCCAATCGGAATCGTCACAGCCGTCCTGGGCGTGCCGTTTTTGTTCGGCCTTATTGTGCTGGGCAAAAGGAGACATTGGTGAGTTTTGCAACACATAACATCTCCGTCCGGTACGGCAGAACGCCTGTGCTGCAAGACGTGAGCCTGAGTTTACCCATAGGACAAATCACGGGGCTGATCGGCCCGAATGGCGTGGGCAAGTCAACCCTGCTCAAGGCCATGGCAGGCCTGGCGCCGTGTACGGGGGAGATGACCTTTGACAGCTCACCTTTGCATGTATCAAGCCGTCGCGACATGGTGGCCTACATGCCCCAGGACAGCAGCGCGGGGTCGTCCCTGACCCTTACCGAAGTTGTGTTGCTCGGGCGGCTTGCCACCTTGGGCATTCGCGTGAGCGACGATCTCATCCAGGCCGCACAGCACCTTTTGGCAGATTTTGGTCTTGCGCACTTGTCTCACAGAACTCTGGACGCAGTGAGTGGTGGACAACGGCAGTTGACATATCTTGCCCAGGCGCTGTTTCGCCAACCTCGTTTGCTGATGCTTGATGAACCAACGGCTGCGCTTGACCTAAGGCATCAACTGGTCGTGTTTGAAACACTGCAGCATCTTGCGAAGTCTAAACAGATCGCAGTCGTCGTGGCGCTCCATGACCTGTCCCTTGCAGCCCAATTCTGCGACCAGGTCGCATGCCTAAGCAACGGGCAATTGGATGCGTGCGGAACAGCACCTCAAGTGCTGACAGCAGACCGTCTTGAACGTGTCTACGGCATTCAGGCCGATGTACAACACTCGACAGACAACAGGCTCAGGATCACCGCGATCAAAGCAATTTGAACCTGTTTTTCTAAGGAGCAACGGGCGACCGCATTGTGCCGCTTACCTGCAAAAGCCTTTCGTCTTTACCCTGAGACATCCGCGACAGGCAAAACGCGTGCAGCGATTGAGTGTCACGCTGGGTTTGGCGACACTCTGTGAGTCAGGTTTGTCGCAAAACGCATTACGGCAAAATCGCCTGGAGAGACGCAGGCCCATTCCGGGCCGGATTCTGACCAAAAGTGAGTCTTAGCTGGAAAACACACAAAGCAATCGCAGGACATTACGCGAAAAATCGCGATCGTCTCCACCGAGCTCATATTTCAAGGAAGGTTGGCTGGGGTGGTAGGATTCGAACCTACGATCTCCTGTACCAAAAACAGTTGCCCTACCGCTAGGCCACACCCCATTTGTGACGCGTTCCTTACTCCGAGCGCGCATGTGGATCAAGAGCGCTTGGGTAAAAAAATCCTGTCGCGCGAAACTTCTCTGCTCGCGTTTGGGATTACTCCAGAACTTCGCTCGCTTCGACACCCCAGATGTGGGATTTTGCCACCCAGCCGCGATAACCACCCGTCTTTAGGCGACACCACTCCAGGTGACATTCATCGATATGTGCGACCACCCCGCGTTCAAGATGCGCGACGACCATGGCGGTCTCATCGGGTTTGGCGCGCATGTCGAGCATATCTTTCTCGACCAGAGCTGTGCGCGCGCCGGATAACAGCGAATAGTGGATCCACCCGCCGGCGCCCTCGCGGTCGCGCACGCGCCGCCAGTGGCCGTGCTCAGCGGTGATCTCGAGAGGCTGATCCTTTACCTTAAAAACCCAGTCAATCCGGTGGGTCAGGCTGGGTCCGCGCCTTGCATTGCCCTCAGATGCCTTCATTGACACGAAGCGCGGCAAAGGCAGGTTGGTTTCCGGTCCGCGCTCCTGAGCGAAGGCGGACAAGCTTGTGGTCAGCAGAAACCCTGCTGCAACAACGATTAATTTAAAATTCATAGCCTGTTTACTGCTCATTCATTGGGTGGGGTTCTTGTGCCCCGGTCTTTCCTGCGCCACTGTGGCATCAGAGCCGACGTTTTGGAAGACATGAGGAGGGGTCCATGCCATCTGCGCGATTAAGTGTTGTTGTTACGCGACGCTTGCCCGATGTCGTTGAGAACCGAATGCGTGATTTGTTTGATGTCACGTTGCGCGAGACCGACGCTCCGATGACCCGCGAAGAGCTGGTTGAGGCGATGAAAACTGCGGACGTTCTGGTGCCCACGATCACCGACAAGATCGATGCGGGTTTGGTCGGGCAGGCGGGTGAGAACCTCAAGCTTATTGCAAATTACGGCGCGGGGGTGGACCACATTGATGTACATACCGCGCGCCAGCGCGGCATTTTGGTGTCTAACACCCCCGGCGTGCTGACCGATGACACGGCTGATATGACCATGGCTCTGATCCTGAGCGTCACACGGCGCATTCCTGAGGGCTTGGCAGTGATGCAATCGGAAAGCTGGGCAGGGTGGTCCCCTACGGCCTTGCTTGGCGGGCGCATCGCGGGGCGGCGGCTGGGTATTCTGGGTATGGGGCGGATCGGTCAGGCCGTGGCGCGACGCGCGGCGGTGTTTGGCATGCAAATTCATTACCACAACCGTCATCGTTTGCGCGAAGAGATAGAACAGGACCTGGGCGCGACCTACTGGGAGAGCCTCGATCAGATGGTTGCGCGGATGGATGTGATCAGTGTGAACTGCCCGCATACCCCCTCGACTTTTCACCTGATGAATGCGCGGCGGTTGAAACTGATGAAGCCAGAGGCGGTCATCGTGAACACAAGCCGTGGCGAAGTCATTGATGAAAACGCTCTGACACGGATGCTGCGTTCGGGCGAGATTTCAGGGGCGGGTCTCGACGTCTACGAGCAGGAAAACACCGCCAATCCGCGGCTCAGAGAGCTCAAGAACGTGGTGCTCTTGCCGCATATGGGTTCGGCGACCATGGAAGGCCGGGTCGAGATGGGTGAAAAAGTTCTTTTGAACATCAAGACCTTTGACGATGGGCACCGTCCGCCGGATCAGGTCGTGCCATCCATGCTATGATGCGTCTGGTCGCGCTGTTTGCCTGTCTGCTTTGGGCGCCATCTGCTTTGGCCCAAGAAGCAGCGGATGCAGTTGCACCTGAGGCTGCAGGGGCTGGCGCGCTGGTGCTGTCCGGACCTTCGGCAGAAGCTCAAGATGCCAAAGCGCAAAGCCGTCCCGTCGAGGCGCAAGATTGGATGGTCGTCGCGGCCAACCCCTTGGCGGTAGAGGCCGGAGCGCGGGTTTTGCGCGATGGCGGCTCGGCGGCGGATGCCATGATAGCCGTGCAGGCGGTCCTGGGTCTGGTCGAACCTCAGAGTTCCGGGCTGGGCGGTGGGGCCTTTTTGGTCTGGTACGATGGTCAAACGGGCGAAATCACGACATTGGATGGTCGTGAAACAGCGCCTTTGGCAGCGACACCGCGGCTTTTCCAGGATGAAAACGGCGCGCCATTAGAGTTTTTTGACGCTGTGATTGGTGGGCGGTCCGTTGGAGTTCCCGGCGTGCCTGCACTTTTGGCCGAGGCGCATGCGCGCTGGGGCAAGGCGCGCTGGAGGGGTCTTTTTCGAGAGGCGATTGACCTTGCCGATAAGGGCTTTGCTGTCTCGCCACGCATGGCCCTGATGGTCGCGCGTGATGCCGAAAGGCTGGCGCTGAATTCAAACACCGCGAAATACTTCGTTCCCAGAGGAGCGCCGCTTGTCGAAGGAACTCTTCTGAAAAACCCGGCCTATGCCAACACGCTGCGCATCCTGGCACAAGAAGGGCCCGAGCCGTTTTATACTGGTGATATCGCGCGTGACATCGTCGAGGCGGTACAAAACGCAGCAGGTAATCCAGGTGTCCTAAGCGGCGTGGATATGGCGATTTACCGCGTCAAGGAACGCCCCGCAGTTTGCGCGCCCTATCGAGGTCATGACGTTTGCGGCATGGGGCCACCATCTTCTGGTGCGCTGACGGTTGGGCAAATTCTGCGGCTCTTGGCACAGAGCGATATCGCCCAACTTGGCCCAAACAATCCAGAAACATGGCGCTTGATTGGGGACGCCAGCCGTTTGGCCTTTGCAGATCGTGGGCTTTACATGGCCGATAGCGATTTTGTCCCTGTACCCGTTGAGGGCCTCATTGATCCGGCTTATTTGTCCCGTCGCTCAGGGTTGCTGCAAGGCGATGATGCTTTGCCAACCGTGCGCCCGGGCCGTCCGGAGTTTGATCATTCCCTCAATCTTGCACCTGATGATCCGATTGAGCAGCCTTCAACCTCGCACATCTCCATAGTTGATCGCTTCGGCAATGCACTTTCAATGACGACAACTATTGAAAACGCTTTTGGATCGCGCCTCATGGTCCGGGGGTTTTTGCTCAACAATGAACTGACGGATTTCTCTTTTGTCAGCCACCGTGATGGGGTGCCGGTGGCCAATCGTGTTGAGCCGGGAAAACGGCCGCGCTCTTCGATGGCGCCCACGATCGTGCTCAAAGATGGCACGCCAGTGCTCGTGATAGGAAGCCCCGGTGGCAGTCGCATAATCGGATATGTGGCCAAGACGATCATCGCGCATCTGGATTGGGGGATGAATGTGCAAACGGCTGTGGGCATGCCGCATCTCGTCAACCGGTTTGGCGTCTATGATGTAGAGGCCGGAACATCCGCCGCAAACCTTGCTCCCGACCTTGAATCACTGGGGTTTGAGGTCAATTTGCGTGACCTGACATCCGGTCTGCATGCCATTTCCATTGGGGATGTTTTGCAAGGCGGTGCTGATCCGCGCCGCGAAGGGATTGCATTGGGCGAATAGCGCATATCAGGAAATCGCCTCAGCCTGACCGAATTATCGCCAGATTTGCCCCGCAGGTATCACGCAACTGTGAATCCCGGAGCATTCTGTATGTTTAACGTATATTCCCTTGGTTTCGTATGTGTGGCCGCCACGGCCATTGCAGGTGCTGATTACTACACGCAAAGCACCAAAGGCGGTTATTCTTTCGGTCAGATGCCCGTGAGCACCTATGTCGGGTCCTTCTCTGAGCGCATGTCGCAAGCCAGCGCTGACAAAGCCGCCGAGAAAGCCGAGAAAGAGCGTCAAACCGCCTGGCGTCGCGGTGCGCTGGAGTATTTGCCAGAAGCGCCGGAAGGTTGGACGCGCCGGTCACTGGCCGAAGGGGACAATGCTGCGGTCATGCCTTACAAACCTGCCTCGGCAAACGGCAATGCCGGAGCCTCCTTGCTGGATACAATGCAGGCGCGAGAACGTCGCGCAGAGGATCGCAAACGCGCAGAGCGCAGCTGGGTTTATGAGAATGGATCCGAGGCGATCTACGTGGAAATCGATTTGTATGAACGCCCTAGCAGCAACTCGATGATCGGCTTGGTGGCGGCAACGATAGAAGGCATCAGTTTCAACTTTGGTGAGTCTGAGAAAGGCTATGCCGTTGTCGGCGGCGTCGGCTACGTCGAGCAATTCGGCAACGACGGTAAACGCGCGCATCATTTCCGTGTGCTCAATGCGACCCTTGGATTTGGCCATGAGGCGCAGATCATGGTGCATGCCAACGCCTCAAGCGAGTCGACACGCCAAATCCTTGAAGGCATCGATTACGACGGGCTGAACAAGCTTTTGCCGCAGCCAATGGCAACGGTTGGCAACGATGTGGTTCTTGCCGATACCCTAAGTGAAGTGGCGGTCGCCAAACAGATGTATGATCTTCGCTCTGAGTTCCTGCAGCTGCGCGCCACCGAGGCGCAGTACCGCATGGCCAACATGGATGCGACGGCGATGATCGTGAACACGTATACCCAAGGCTATGGTGGCGACGGGCTGCTCGACATCACCGGCGGCAAACAGATGAATCTCAACTCTTTGATTGATGTCGGGTACCACACCGCTATTGCGGCCTTGATGGAAGGTAAATCAGCGGACGAGATTTCCGCCGAAGTAGGTAAGCTGGTCAATATTGCCGTGGCCTTTGCCGATGCAGAAACTGCAAAGCAAGCGCAATCCCACGAGGAGCAGGCCCCTGAAATGTCGCCTGAACTGGCTCGAGAGTTGGGCGGGTACAGCGAAAGCGGAAACACAACAGAGTCATTGTCGTCACAAATTGCCGCTGCAACTGCTGAGATCATGAAGGACCAAGGTGGGGAGCAAGGAGCGCGCTCACCCGGCGCTGTGATGATGGAAATCGATAAAGCGGCTTCTGATGCGGATGAGGGCATGGTTTACTCCAAGTCCGTAGACCCTGCCGAGTTGGACGCTTTCATGGAAAAGCGCGGGTCGTCCGATGCTGAAATGCGTATGGGCTTTGCCCTCGCGGCGCGGGTTTTTGAGGGTCAGCACGGTCTGGCCGAAAACAGCTGCCGTTACGAAGGGTCGCGGTATCGTCTTGAATGCGATGCGACAAAGACGAACGAAGAAGCTAAAGGGATGGCAGCTCTTATTCAGCGTTTGACGGGACAAAGCGAAGAGCCAGCATTGAAGCCTCAAGTGCAACAGCAGAGCGCGCCCAAACCTTCCCGCCTGAAACTGTCGAACGGAACAAACTCCGGCAGTTCATGCGTCGGAAGCTTCTGCAACTAAGGGATTTCACATGAATTCTTAACACGGCGTGCCCGTCACAGGCGCGTCGCGTCGCTTTTGCGCATCCTTGCGTCGGGTAGACCCGCCTTGCACGTACAGGCATGGTAAATATCCTGCCAGCAAGCCTGCAGGGAGTCGCGCTTCATGAAAACCCAAGTCAAAGCCCTAGTCGTTGGTGGCGGTGCCGTTGGCACCTCGATTGCGTATCACCTGGCCAAAGCCGGCTGGGACGATGTTATGCTTTTGGAGCGTGACGAGTTAACCTCAGGCTCGACATGGCATGCCGCTGGCCTGCTTCCGCTTTTCAATATGTCCTATGCGACCACCCACATTCACAAGTACTCGGTCGATTTCTACAAACAGCTCGAGGAAGAGACAGGTCTCAACGCAGGGTTCGCGGTTGTGGGCAACCTGCGCATGGCGCAAACCCAAGAGCGCATGGACGAGTATATGCTCTATGCCTCAACAGCTGAGACCTGCGATGTGAGTTATGAATGGCTGACGCCGGACCAGATCAAAGAGCGCTGGCCGTTGATCAACACCGAAGACCTGAAAGGTGCGATCTACCACACGGAAGACGGCTACATTAACCCGGCCGATGTCACGCAAGCCATGGCCAAAGGCGCGCGCCAGCGCGGCGTGATGATCGAACGCAAATGGCAGGCCGATGCCTTTCACTGGAACGGTGAGGCCTGGGAAGTCACTTGCTCCAAAATGTTGGAGAAGGGTGGCAACCTGGTGCCCTCTGACGAGCAGGTTGTGATCACGGCTGAGCATGTGGTCACCGCCTCGGGCAACCATGCGCAGCGCACCGCGAAGATGCTTGGCATCAAGTTCCCGGCCATTCCTGTAGAGCACCAGTTCATCGTCATGGATCAGGATCCATCCTTGGTGGAGTTCCGCAAAAACGGTGGGGTGGAACACCCGGTTGTTCGCGATGCGGATGCGCAATCTTATGTACGTGAAGAGCGCGGCGGCTGGATCCTGGGTGTCTACGAGAAGGGCGCGCCCGCTGTCTTTGAACATGGCGTGCCAGACAGCTTCCGCGCCGACCTGTTCCCGCTCGACCTGGAGCGGATCGAAGAGCAATATATGGCGATGATCCATCGCGTGCCGTCCTGCGAGGAAAGTGGCCTCAAGGACGATTTCAACGGCCCCATCTGCTACACACCCGATGGCAACCCGCTCGTGGGTCCGGCGCCGGGTCTGCGCAACATGTGGCTGGCCGAAGGCTTCAGCTTTGGCATCACGGCTGCAGGCGGCACGGGCTATTACCTGGCGCAGATGATGGTTGATGGCGAAGCCGAGATCGACATGGCTTCGCTCGACCCTAAACGCTACAGCCAGAACTGGATGACCACCGAGTTCGCGGCGCGCAAGAACGAAGAGTGCTACAACCACGTCTACGTCCTGCACCATCCCGATGAGGAGCGTGAGGCCTGCCGCCCCTTACGCACTGCTCCGGCCTATGACCGGCAAAAGGCGCGCGGCGCGCAATTTGGCTGGGTCAACGGGTGGGAACGGCCCAACTACTATGGGCCACTGGATGCACCCGACAGTTTTGACCATGACAGCCGGTCTTTCCGGCGTGGGGCTTGGTGGCAATATGCAGTTGAAGAGGCCAAAGCCATTCGCGAGGGCGTGGGGCTGATTGACGCGACGGCCTTTACCAAACACGTGGTCAAAGGGCCCGGCGCCACGGCGTTTCTCGATTGGTTCACCTGTAACAAACTGCCCCGTGTGGGCCGCATCAACCTGACCTATGCGCTGACCTCGCATGGCACGACACGCACCGAATACACCATCGTGCGGCAGGCTGAGAATGAGTATTACTGCGTTTCCGCAGGCGCTTGGACGGAATATGACGCCGATTTCCTGCGCAAGGCTGCCGAAGATAAGTTGGATGAGTTCGGCTATATCGAAATTCAGGATGTCACCACGCAATGGGGTGTCTTTGCCATAGCGGGACCCAAGTCGCGGGACGTTCTGAATGCCGTGATCAAGGATGCCGATCCTACGACCGCTCTTTCCAACAAACGCTTCCCCTGGCTCTCTGCACGCCAGATTGAGCTTGGAATGTGCCCCGTGAATGCGATCCGCGTGGCCTATACTGGTGAACTAGGATGGGAGCTGCATCACCCGATGGAAATGCAGAACTACCTCTTTGACCTGCTCGAAGAGGCTGGCAAACCGCATGGGATGAAGCTGGTGGGGGCGCGGGCACAAAACTGGCTGCGGCAGGAAAAATCTTATCGCGCCTTCGGCACCGAATTGGGTCGCGATGCGACGCCGCTCGAGGCCGATTTGCCGCGCTTTGTTGACCTTGAGAAAGACTTCCACGGCAAGGCAAAACTGGTGGAGACCGGTGTGCGGGTCAAATGCTGTACCGTGCTGATCGATGGGCCGGACGACGCGGACCCATGGGGGCGCGAAGCGCTCTATACCGAAGATGGTACACGTGTGGGGCGCCTGACCTCTGGCGGGTACTCGGTGCATTTCGGCAAGTCCATTGGCATGTGTTATGTGCCATCTGAACTCGCGGTGGAGGGCACAAAACTGCGCGTCAAAATACAGGACAAGCTCTGGGATGCGGTTGTGACCTGTGACAGCCCGTATGATCCGAAGAACGAGGTCATCCGTAAAGACGGCTAAACAAAAAGCCCGCGTGCGGTGTGCGCGCGGGCTTCGTTTTTCCTGTCTCTAAGGCAGGTTACTTCATGAATTTCTCAAGAATGTCGTCCATCGGAGAGCCATCCCCATCGGCATCGAGCATTTGCATAAGGGGGCCAAGGCCACCACCGTCGCCTTCTTTGGCGCCGCCCATCAGACTTCCGACAAGACCCATGATGCCTCCGCCTGCGCCTTCGGAGCTGCCCATCAGGCCGGCGGACATCCCATCAATCGAGGCGTCGGGCATGTTTTTCTGCAGCCCGCCCTGGATCATAGCCGCCAGTGCTGGCAGAAATTGCGACACTGTGCCGGCGTCAACACCGCTGCGCTGGGCGGCTTCCTGAGCCAGCCCGTCTGCCTCGGCCTTGCCGCCGAGCAGGCTTTGCAGAAAGTCCATCCCCTGCGCCTGACCACCGGCACTTGCCGCGGATTGCGCATCCTCGAAAAGCCCCGCCTGGTTTTGGCCACGGAACGATTCCAAAACCTGCGCTGCACCACCTTGTTGCGCGCGTTGCTTGGCGGCCGAGCCAATCGCCGGTGCCAGCATCTGTGTCAGGCCTTGAGCCTTTTCATTGTCCAGCCCGAATTGTTGCGCCAGTTGCATCAATCCCTGGCCGCCCTGAGCCTGCTCCAATAATTTCAAAAGTGACATTGCATCCCCTCAGTTAAAGAAATCTGAAAACAAGGTCGGCGAAACACGTCCGTATTGTAAGGGGAATTCAGGATGCCTTGCCGCATAAGCGTTGGATTGCCTTAGCGCGCACGCGCTTTAAGCCATCGATTCCAAGTGGCGCGATTGCCGCCAAAAACATTGATATCCACATCCCCCACAACACCCGGAACGCGGCCTGTGCCGGTGTATTGCCAGAAACTCCAACGCTGTCCGGGGTAAGTTTTGTCGAGCGTCTTGGCCGTGGATCGCAGCCAGAACTCTTCGTTGAAACGGCCAATGCCCGTGTCGCGATAAAACTCTATCGTGGTGTAGATGATCGGTCGCTGACCGTAGTGGCGTTCGAGCATGTCCATGAACACCCGCGCCTGCCGCCGAACCTCTCGGCCAGACGGGCGTTTGGTGCAGGTGGGCGAAAACGGGTTCCATTCCAGATCGAGCACCGGAGGAAGCGCGCCTCGCTTTTTGGGGACGTTGCGGATGAACCACCGCGCCTGTACTTCTGGCGGCGTACAGAAATAGTAAAAATGATACGCCCCGCGCGGCACACCTGCGCGCCCTGCCTTGCGCCAGTTTTCGTTGAACATGGGGTCTAAAAGGTCGCCACCCTCGGTTGCCTTGATGAAGGCAAAGGATATGCCCGCCGCCTTCACCCGACGCCAGTTTATAGAATTCTGAAAGCGCGCCACATCAAGCCCATGGATGGCGTATCGAGATGGCGCCCGGCCAGACCAGGCCACAGGGTCACTATCGCCGTATTTCAAGCCTTTGGGAGGGGATGTATCAGCGTTCGCTTGGTCTGTGGAGAAAGCGACTAAAGAAATGAAAAATATAGATAAAAAACATATATTTAAAGGCCATGCTCGGCAAGAATTCATCGCTGCTCCTTAGGCCTTTCGGTGACGAAGGCCAGATTGTTGGCCGGCATGTCTTCTATGGTATGAACCTGTAATCCGGCGGACTCTATCCAAGCTACCACATCGGTATCATTCTTGTACCCAATCTCCGGGTCCTGCGCCTGCAAACTTGCGTGAAACCGCCGATCTCCTTCTGACGTCGCAGACCCGTCCCGTAGAAACGGACCATAGAAGATGAACCTGCCTCCAGGCACCAAGGCCCGAGCGGCCTCGGAGATCAGAATGCACGCTTTCGGCGTCGAAATCAGATGCAGCAGGTTTACAAGAAGTATGAGCGCAGTCTGCCTGTGATCCGTGTGCCAACCGTGACGGGTGGCATCAAGGTGAACCGATGGTTCAATGTTGCCCAGGTGAGTCTCCCGCGCCCAAATGTTGATACTTGCCAGCCGGTCTTTGGCCACATCAGTCGGGTGCCAGATAAGCCCAGGCGTAACGCGTGCGAATTGCGCTACATGCTGGCCCGTGCCGCTGGCTATTTCCAACGCATGCCCGTCTTGCGGCGCGTGATTTTGAAGCAAACCCGCGATGGCATCGGCGTTGCGCTCTGCGGCGGGGGCATGCATGCGACCGTCTTCATCGGCATGCGCCACAGAGATGCGCGGAGGGGGCGGGGATTGAGGCATGTTATGCTTTCACGGTTGATTAACAGCTATATGTCTATGCTAAAGCTTGCCGCAGCGTTGAAAAGTGGCGAAAACCCGGCCTTCGGCACAGGAATTCCCTACTTCGACCCCAAATGCGGCGCATTGACCTAGAATTCTCAACAATAGCTGAGGACGAATGGGAGTTTCACATGGGCTATGTCGCTTCGATCACTGCACGGACAAAAACCAACCGTCGGTATCTGACCGGGATTTGTGGCGAGGCCAATGTGCGCACGCCGCTTGGTGGACGTCGCATCGAGATGCTCAATCCGGGCGATATGGTTGTGACGCGCAACAACGGCTTACAGCCTGTGCGCATGATCTGGAGCTGGACCGTGACGGCAGACGAGATGCGCGCGCACCCTGAGCTTGCCCCAATCCGTCTCAAGACTCGCGCGATTGGTCCGATGATGCCTGGGCGCGATCTGCGCATGGCCAGCGGTCACCGCGTTCTCATACCCGGCTACCGCATTGCCGGGTCGGAAGATAACCAAGGATGCCTGATGCGCGTCGATGGCGTGGCGCATAACAGCGACAAGGCCTTTGCCGAGCGCACTGCCGAAGAAGTGACTTACTACAATGTTGTTTTTGATCAGCACGAAGTGATCACCGCCGAAGGGCTTCCAGTGGAATCGTTCCTGCCATCTCCCAAGGCACTCAACCTTCTGGACGTCTCGGCACAACAAACGCTCAAGGATCTCTTCCCAGAGCTTAGCCGCCGCCGCTGTGCCTACCCTGGCTTGTCGGTCCCTGTGGCGCGTGCGAGTGCTTATTTGGCGCAGACGGCGTAAGAGCGCGGTTGCGCACGCATCGGTGCCATTTGGAGGGCGCAAATACGCACTTATGTCAGAAATGACTTCTTTGGTGTCATTTTCCCCCTCTCTTGCGCAAAAGTTCGCTTGCTCTTGGAGCATTCACTATGCTCTACTTCAGACGCTTTTTGTTAACCTGTGTGAACCATAGGTTCATGCGGTGATGGGGAAGTGTGCGATTAGCAAGAAGCGAAAAACCGCCCTCGTACACATGTATGTACGAAAGAAGAACCATGTTTAAATTGAAGATCTTGGGTGCCGCTGCTGCGGTGCTGATCGGAACAGGGGCTGCCTCCGCCGTTACCTTTTCCGTAGATGCCATTTCAGGCAGCTGGCAAAACACAGTTCTTGCAGGTGGCGGGACCGCCTCAGGCGAAGGGACAGGGTCAATCCGTTGGGGGGATCCTGCAACGTCCAATGGGCCAAGCGGATACGACTTTACAGGCGCTGCAACGCCTCTGTCCGCAGATCCCGATGAGCTGTTTATTCTGGGAACGTTTAACCACCTGAACTTCCCGGTATTCCCACCTTCACTGGTTTCGGCTGATCTGACAGTGTCGATCGAAGGTATGGTCGAAAACGTAGGATTTGCATTCGACTCGGTCTTTTCCTTCGACCATTTTGAAACGCCGAACAACGCCTCACCCTGTGCTATACCGGGGACGGTTTCGCCGTGTCCTGATCTGGTCACACTGCTCAATGCGCAGGACACAACTCAGATCGTGACGGTTGGAGACACAGACTTTACGCTTGAAATCGCTGGGTTTGTCACAGACCCGCTGGATCCGTCTTCGTTTCTGAACAGTTTCACAACTTTGGAAAACGAAAACAATCAGGCGTTTCTCGTCGGCCGGTTCAGCCAACCTATCGTTGAGGTCGCACCTGTTCCGCTTCCTGCTGCGGGTTGGATGCTGTTTGCAGGTCTGGGCGCGCTGGGTCTTGCGCGGCGTAAGCGCAAAGCTGTGTAACACAGGTTTATCGCGAAACGCTTTAGCTGGAAAAACGAAAACCCCACGACAGGTGGGGTTTTCTTTTGCAAATAAAGCGAAAACTTACTGTGGAATTTCCGCCGTCAGCCCTTCGACATAGAAATCCATACCCAAAAGTGTACCGTCATCGGCCACTTCGCCTTCGGCGAGCCAAGGCGTGCCGTCTTGCTTGTTCAGGGGGCCGGTGAACGGGTGGTACTGACCGGAGGCGATCAAATCTTTCATCGCCAAAGCCTCGGCTTTGATCTCCGCCGGAACAGCCTCGGAAATGGCGCCAATCTCGACCATGCCGGGCGCAATGCCGTCCCAGGTCTCAGTGCTTTCCCAGCTTCCATCAATCACCGCTTGCGTGCGCGCGACATAGTACGGCGCCCAGTTGTCGATGATCGAACTCACCCGTGGCAACGGCGCGTATTCGGACATGTCAGAGGCTTGACCAAAGGAAATCACACCGGCTTTTTCCGCCGCCGCCTGAGGCGCGGTGGAATCTGTGTGCTGCAGGATCACGTCTGCGCCCTGATCAATCAGAGCCGTGGCCGCGTCCGCCTCTTTTGGCGGATCAAACCATGTGTAAACCCAGATCACCTTGAACTCGACATCCGGGTTCACCGCCTTGGCGTGAATATAAGCTGCGTTGATCCCGCGAATGACCTCGGGGATGGGGAAGGACGCGATGTAGCCGATGACGTTCGACTTGGTCATCTTACCAGCGATGTGCCCCTGAATGGCGCGGCCTTCGTAAAAACGCGCGGAATACACCGAAACATTGTCGGCGGTCTTGAAGCCAGTAGCATGCTCAAATTTCACATCCGGAAATTTTGAGGCCACATTGATGGTGCTGTCCATATACCCAAAAGACGTGGTGAAGATCAGATCCGCGCCTTGCAAAGCCATCTGCGTGATCGCGCGTTCGGCATCCGCGCCTTCCGGCACGCTCTCCTGAAACACGGTCTCGACCTTGTCGCCAAAATGCTCTTCTACGGCGAGACGCCCCTGATCATGTTCATAGGTCCAACCGCCATCACCGATTGGGCCGACATAGATAAAGCCAACCTTAGTCTTGTCTTCGGCGACTGCCGCGCCAGCCATCCCAAGCGCCACAACAGCACTGGCAAGTATACGGGTTAAGGACATGCAGATACTCCCTGTTTGAATTGGCCCCTAGTCCGAGGCGTGAAAGGTGCGGCCCAGTGATCCGGGCGCGCGTGATTTGTCAGCCGACATGATGACCAACACGAGGATGGTGATCAAGTAGGGCGACATGCTGAGATATTCCACTGGAATGGCAACACCTGCGGCTTGCAGATTCAGTTGCAGCACACTGATCCCGCCAAAGAGCCAGGCGCCCAGAAGAACGCGGCC
Organism: Roseovarius sp. W115; assembly: GCF_032842945.2. NCBI lineage: Bacteria > Pseudomonadati > Pseudomonadota > Alphaproteobacteria > Rhodobacterales > Roseobacteraceae > Roseovarius > Roseovarius rhodophyticola. The sequence continues at coordinate 776,734 of NZ_CP146606.1, read as the reverse complement.
TGCCTTCCAGCTCGCAAAGACCACGAGGGCCAGCGCGATCCAACCCGACCCGGCGGTCATACCTTCGGTCCATTGCGGCACGCGCACGAGGCTGAGGTAGGCACCACCCAAACCCGCACAGGCCCCGCCAAAGAGGATCGCGAGGATGCGGATACGGATGACCTTGTACCCCAAGGCATGAGCCGCACCGTGGTTTTCGCCAACGGCGCGCAGGATCAGGCCTGCACGTGTGCGATTGAGCACGAACCACACGGCGGCCACCAGTGACAGAGCAAGATAGACCATTGGGTCATGGGAAAAGAGGACCGGGCCAAGAATGGGCAGGTCGGAAAGGATTGGGATGTCGATGTCGGATGTTGGGGGCGGCTTGAGGCCCTGATACCCCTGTCCCAGAAGGGCGCTTAGACCTAATCCAAAGAGCGTCAGCGCCAGGCCCGAGGCCACCTGATTGGCCAGTGCAAATTGCGTGAGGATAGCAAAGAGAAATGCCAATGCCGCACCGCCGAGTGCTGCGGCAATGAAGCCCACAAAGGGTGAGCCGGTATTCACCGCAATGGCAAAGCCGCAGATGGCGCCGGTGATCATCATCCCCTCGACCCCAAGGTTCAAGACGCCTGCGCGCTCAACCACCAACTCGCCCAGAGCCGCGAGAAGGATTGGGGTCGATGCGACAATGAGCGAGGCCAGAAGAAGCGTGGGGTTGATTGAGGAAAGGTCCATCACACCACCTCCGCCGTTTTCCAGCGCAGCCGGAAATTCGTCAGCACATCCACCGCCAAAAGGAAAAAGAGCAGCATCCCCTGAAACATCTGGATCGCAGCAGCGGGTAGGCCAAGATTCGACTCGGCGTTTTCTCCACCGATAAATGTCAGGGCCAGCAATAGCCCCGCCAGTAGAATCCCGACAGGGTGCAAGCGGCCCAGAAAGGCCACGATGATCGCCGTAAAGCCGTAGCCCACGTTGAAGTCGATGTTGATTTGGCCCGCGGGCCCTGAGACTTCAAACATGCCTGCGAGACCCGCGAGCGCCCCCGACAATCCAAGGCAGACCAGCGTCAGGCGTGCAGGGTTTACACCTGCAAATCGCGCGGCCTTGGGCGCTTGGCCCGCCAGCCTAATCTGATATCCAAGCAGGTGCCGGGTGAAGAGAATATAGGCAAAGATGACAGCGATGAGGGCGGCAACCACGCCCCAATGTATACCCGTGCCTGCGATGATCTCGGCGTTATGGGCTGATGGATATTGCTGCAGGTTGCGCGAGCCGGGAAAGCCGCGACCGTCGGGGTTGCGCAAAAGCCCAAGCGCCATTTTAGCCAAGAGCTGTTCGGCCACGTAAACGAGCATCAGCGAGACAAGGATTTCATTGGTGCCAAACCGGGTTTTCAAAAGCCCCGGAATCATGCCCCAGGCCCAGCCGCCCAAAGCCCCGGCAATGATCATCAGGGGAAAAACATATGCCGCTTCTAGCGGATAGAAGGCAAGGCCCACGCCCGCACCTGCCAATGCGCCCATGATATATTGCCCCTCGGCCCCGATGTTCCAGATGCCGGCCTTGAATCCAAGGCTGAGGCCTATGGCGATGAGGATAAGGGGCGCGGCTTTGACCAGCAACTGAGGACGGTAGTAAAAGGCGAACTCACCAAAGAGCGGATCCCAAAAGATGGTGCGAATGGCCTCGACAGGGTTCTTGCCCAAAGCGGCAAATAGCGCGCCGCCGACAATCATTGTGATGGCCACGGCAAGCATCGGGGTCAGAAACGTCCAGAGGCGCGACGGTTGAGGGCGCTTTTCAAGCTGGATCATGCGCCACCTCCATCCCATGCGCGCCGCCCATCATCAAGCCGATCTCTTCGACCGTAAGCGCGCTGGCCGGTTTGATATCGGACAGTCGTCCTTCGTTGAGGGCCGCGAACCGATCAGAGATTTCCAAAAGCTCGTCCAGATCCTGGCTGATGCAAAGCACAGCCGCTCCATTGGTGGCCAGATCAAGCAGGGCTTGGCGGATCGCGGCCGCAGCCGCAGCATCAACGCCCCACGTGGGCTGGTTCACGACAAAGACCGATGGGCGCTGCATGATCTCGCGCCCTATGACAAACTTCTGCAGGTTCCCCCTGAAAGCGCGCGTGCCGTCACGTTTGCGCTCGGGGTGCGCACATCAAATTTGACAATGATGGATTCCGCAAAGTTTCGAGCCGCCGACCATTTGAGAACCCCATGCCAATGCAGGTTTTGACGCGTCAGACCCGTCAGAAGCGCGTTTTCCGTCAGGCTCATATCGGGGGCGGCAGCATGGCCCAGGCGTTCTTCAGGAGCCGCTAGAAGACCCATTGCGCGCCGCGCAGTCGGGTCGGTTTTACCAATGGGTTGGCCCTGTAAGAGGATGGCGTCACGGGCGCTGCGCACCTCACCAGACAGAGCGGCAAGTAGCTCATCCTGACCATTCCCGGCAACGCCACCAATGCCAAGGATTTCGCCAGCCCGAAGGGAAAGGTTTATATCTTTCAATGAGATGCCAAAGGTTGACGTTGCTGGAATCGAGAGGTTCTGCAATTCCAGTATTACGTCGCCCGCTTTGTGATCTGCACGCGCTGGGGTGGCAAAGCTGTTGCCGACCATCATTTCGGCCATGTCTCGCGCCGATGTCTCAGACGGTACACACGTGCCGACCTTGCGTCCGTGCCGAAGGATCGTGGCCTGATCACACAGGCGCCGAATTTCCTCAAGTTTGTGGGAAATATAGAGGATCGCGACGCCTTCAGACATTAGCTTGCGCAAAGTCTCAAACAGGATCTCGACCTCTTGCGGCGTTAAAACCGATGTCGGTTCATCCATGATCAACAGCCGAGGGTCCTGCAGCAGGCAGCGAATGATTTCGACGCGCTGTCGTTCCCCTGCAGAAAGGTCGCCAACCATGCGGCTTGGATCCAGCGGCAGACCGTAACTGTTCGAGACATCGCGGATGCGCTCGGATAGCTGCCACATTGGCGGCGGGGTCTCCATGCCAAGGGCCACGTTTTCAGCAACGCTAAGAGCTTCAAAGAGCGAGAAATGCTGAAACACCATGGCGACACCAGAGACGCGGGCTTCTCTGGGTTCTTTTGGCGAAAACGTTTCTCCATGCATCTGCATGGACCCGCGATCAGGCGCCACCAACCCGTAAATCATCTTCACAAGGGTAGATTTGCCAGCACCGTTTTCTCCCAGGAGTGCGTGAACCTCTCCGGCCTGGATGTCAAAGCTGACATCGTCATTGGCCACAACCCCAGGATAGGCTTTGGTTAGGCCGGAAAGTCTCAGCAATGGCTCTGTCACGCGCCGCTTGTCCCCCCGGATGTCCGGCAACCCCGCATCTGCTTAGCCCAAGGCGGGCAGGCGCTGCAATGGGCCGGGTCCAGGATGGGGCAGTTGTCCACAGAAAATGCCTCTGATTTGAGCACTGGGCTCTGGCGAAGGGCGGGGTGGTCGCCTAGGATCGCCACCATGAGCAGCACCCCTCGATTCATCCATCTTCGCCTTCATACCGAATATTCGCTTCTTGAAGGGGCCGTGCGCCTCAAAAAGCTAGCGGATCTCTGCGTCACCCACGACATGCCGGCGGTTGCTGTGACCGACACCAACAATATGTTCGCGGCACTGGAGTTCTCAGTGACTGCCAGCGGGGCCGGTGTGCAGCCGATCATGGGGTGTCAGTTCGATCTGCAATATCTCGTGCCTGAACCCGGTAAGCGCGCAGTGCCACCCGCCCCCGTCGTTCTGTTGGCGCAGAATGAGCAGGGGTATGAGAACCTCATGAAGCTCAATTCGGCGCTTTACCTGCGCGCGGATGGGCAGTTGCCACACCTGACAATCGAAGACCTTGAGGCGTATGCTGAGGCGGTCATCTGTCTCAGCGGTGGTCCGGATGGCGCGTTGGGCAAGCTCTTGCAGCTTGGCCAGCACACAGCGGCCGAGGCTTTGATGACACGGCTTAAAGCCGCCTTTGGAGACCGGTTTTACGTCGAGTTGCAACGCCATCGCGGTGAGGCTGGCATACCCGAGGCCGAGCAGCTGACAGAGCGTGGCTTTGTGGAAATGGCCTACGCGATGGAGCTGCCCTTGGTGGCCACCAATGACGTCTATTTCCCCAAGGCGGAGATGTATGAGGCGCATGACGCGATGATCTGCGTGGCTGAAGGGGCCTATGTAGATCAGTCCGAGCCGCGCCGAAGGCTGACGGCCGAGCACTACTTCAAAAGTCCGGCAGAGATGGCGACGCTCTTCGCTGATTTGCCTGAGGCCATTGAAAATACGGTGGAAATTGCGCAACGCTGCGCATTCGGAGCTTACAAACGCGACCCAATCCTCCCAAAATTTGCAGATGATGAGATCGAAGAACTGCGCCGACAGGCAGAAGCGGGTCTCAAAGAGCGACTGGCCGTTATTCCCCATGCGACGTCTGTTGAAGAGTACGAAAAACGCCTCGACTTTGAGCTTGGCATTATCGAAGGCATGGGGTTTCCTGGCTACTTCCTGATCGTTGCCGATTTCATCAAATGGGCCAAGGAAAAGGACATCCCAGTGGGGCCGGGCCGTGGCTCAGGTGCGGGAAGCCTTGTGGCCTATGCACTGACCATCACGGACCTTGATCCGCTGGCTTACTCGCTTCTTTTTGAGCGGTTCCTGAACCCAGAGAGGGTCAGTATGCCGGATTTCGATATCGACTTCTGCATGGATCGTCGCGAAGAGGTCATTCAATACGTTCAGCAAAAATATGGCCGCGACAAGGTGGGGCAGATCATTACGTTCGGCGCGCTTTTGTCCAAGGCGGCGGTGCGCGACCTTGGCCGGGTGTTGCAGATGCCCTACGGACAGGTGGACCGGCTTAGCAAAATGATCCCGGTCGAAGGTGTGAAGCCGGTGAGCATCGAGAAAGCCCTGGCACAGGAAGAACGACTGCGCGACGAGGCTAAGCGCGAAGAGGTTGTCGACCGTCTGCTGAAATACGGCATGCAGGTAGAGGGTTTGCTCAGAAACGCCTCGACCCACGCCGCCGGTGTTGTGATTGGCGACCGGCCATTGGATGCTTTGGTGCCGCTCTACCAGGACCCACGTTCTGACATGCCGGCCACGCAGTTCAACATGAAGTGGGTGGAACAGGCCGGGCTGGTCAAGTTCGACTTTCTCGGCCTGAAAACCCTGACCGTTATTCAGAACGCAATGGCGCAGATCCACGCTTCAGGCCGGGATTTGCATGTCGCCGCTGATGGCACGCAGCTTTATGAACCTGCCGAAGGCGCGGTCAATCAGATCAACGCCATTCCGCTGGATGATACCAAAACCTATGAGCTTTATGCCGCCGCCAAAACCGTCGCCGTGTTCCAGGTGGAAAGCTCCGGCATGATGGATGCGCTTAAGCGAATGAAGCCCGACTGCATCGAGGACATCATCGCCCTTGTGGCGCTCTACCGCCCTGGCCCGATGGAGAACATTCCGAAGTTTTGCGAGGTGAAAAACCAGCTTTCAGAGCGCGAAACGCTGCACCCTTCGATTGATCACATTCTGGATGAGACCCAAGGTATCATCGTCTACCAAGAACAGGTGATGCAGATCGCGCAGGAAATGGCAGGCTACAGCCTTGGCGGTGCGGATCTTCTGCGCCGCGCGATGGGCAAAAAGATTCAAGAGGCGATGGATGCCGAGCGGCCGAAATTCATTGCTGGCGCCAAGGAAAACGGTGTCGATGACGCCAAGGCGCTGGAGGTATGGAACCTTCTGGATAAGTTCGCCAATTACGGCTTCAACAAATCGCATGCCGCCGCTTATGCCGTCGTCAGCTACCAGACGGCCTGGCTGAAGGCGAACCATCCGGTGGAGTTTATGGCCGGGGTGATGAATTGCGATATTCATCTCACCGACAAGCTGGCTGTCTATTTTGAAGAAGTGCGCAAACAACTTGATCTGCCTTGGGCGCCGCCTTGCGTGAACCGCTCAGAAGCGACGTTTTCCGTAAAGGAGGGTGTGCTGCACTATGGGCTCGGCGCGCTCAAGAACGTGGGTGCCGAGGCGATGCGCCTGATCACTGAAGCGCGGGGTGACAAACCCTTTGTGACGCTCTTTGATTTTGCGCGGCGGGTTGATTTGAAATCCATTGGCAAGCGGCCGCTGGAAATGCTGGCCCGCGCGGGCGGTTTTGATGAACTGGATCGCAACCGCCGCCGTGTGTTTGACAGCCTTGAGGCGTTGATGCGGTATTCTGCAGCCATTTTTGAACAACGCGCCTCCAATCAGGTTTCACTCTTTGGCGAGGCGGGCGATGACCTTCCCGAACCGCGTCTCAGTCCGGTAGAAGACTGGCTTCCGGCGGAGCGATTGACCGAAGAATTTACCGCTGTGGGCTTTTACCTCTCCGGTCATCCGCTGGATGACTACATGGCCGCTCTGCGTCGCAAGGATGTCAAAACGCTGGATGAGGTCACGGAATTGGCTGCCCAAAAGGGTGCGCTTGTGGCTAAAATGGCCGGGGTCGTTGCAGGGCGTCAGGAACGCAAATCCGCCCGTGGCAACAGATTTGCCTTTGTTCAGCTCAGCGATGTGACGGGCGGTTATGAGGTCACTATGTTTTCTGACACATTAGAAGCGTCGCGCGATGATCTGGAAACCGGTGCGCAGATTGTCCTCGGCGTTGAGGCCACCATGGAGGCCGATCAACTCAAACTTCTGGCCCGAAGTGTACAACCCGCCGATACCGTTGTGGCCGATGCAGGTGCCTCGGGTCTGCGGATATTTGTGGAAAGCGAGGCTGCGATCCCATCGGTCGCAAGTGTCCTAACCTCTGCCGAAGATCTCAAACAGAGGACAGGAAGAGGGCCCATCTATTTTTGCCTGATGCATCAGGAGCTTCCAGGAGAAGTCGAGATTGCCGCCGGGCGCGAATTCCCTGTAACACCCAAGATCAAAGGCGCAATCAAAAGTCTTTCAGGTGTTGTGACAGTCGAGGATATCTAACGGCTCATCACCAGTGCGGTGGGGGTTTGTCTCCTGCAAGAACCTGGCCTGTGTTCATGGCTTCGCGTTCCGCCTCGGCTTCCATCAAAAGCTGAACGCGGCGATTGAGCATCGAGATTGTGGCTTCCTGACGGGCGATCACGTCTGACAACTCATCAACGGTGCGCTGCAAATGCGCAATATTCTCTTCCAGCCGTTCCATATTGCAATTATCGGCAAAGAGTTAATGCGGTCAATGTGGCGCAGCAATTCGTGATGCTTGGGCGTGAATACGCCATCGCTTGCCCATTGACGGCCCTTCGGCTAGACCGCCCGCAGATGCCCAAAGCCAAGGACGTTGGACATGGCCAAGATGAAAAAAGCCCCAAGACCCAAGGCGGAAACGCCCAAAGGGTTCCGTGACTACTTCGGTGTCGAAGTCACGGAACGTGCTGATATGCTGCATAAAATTGCCGGGGTCTATCATCAGTATGGCTTCGACGCGCTTGAGACGAGCGCGGTTGAGACGGTCGAGGCACTGGGGAAGTTTCTGCCTGATGTGGATCGCCCGAATGAGGGTGTGTTTGCCTGGCAAGAGGCGGATGAAGACGGCGCGGGCGACTGGATGGCGCTGCGCTATGATCTCACGGCCCCCTTGGCGCGGGTCTATGCGCAGCACCGCAATGATCTACCCACACCGTATCGGCGGTATGCGATGGGACCAGTCTGGCGCAATGAAAAGCCCGGGCCGGGGAGATTTCGTCAATTTTATCAATGTGATGCAGACACTGTGGGCACGGCAAGCATGGCCGCTGATGCTGAGATCTGTGCGATGCTGGCGGATACGCTGGAGGCGGTGGGCATCCCGCGCGGCGATTATGTCGTGCGGGTGAACAACCGCAAGGTTCTGAATGGCGTGCTCGAAGTCATGGGCCTTGAAGAGGGCGAAACACGCGATGCGGTGCTGCGTACCATCGACAAGTTTGACAAGGTGGGCGAGGCCGGCGTGCGGGAGCTTTTGGGCAAAGGCCGTTTGGATGCATCCGGGGCGTTCATTGATGGGGTGGCTTTAAGCGACGATCAGGCTGGCCCCGTTTTGGGTTTCCTGACCTCAAAATCAAACGAGGCGTCAGAGACTACTTCGAACTTGCGCCAAGCGGTAGGCTCCAGTCAAATGGGCCTTGAAGGTGTGCAAGAACTTGAAACTATTGTCAATCTTCTTGTCGCTCAAGGCTACGGACCAGACCGCATCGTCATCGACCCTTCCGTTGTCCGTGGTCTCGGCTACTATACAGGCCCGGTCTACGAGGCCGAACTTACCTTCGAAATTCACGATGAAAAGGGCCGCAAACGGCAATTTGGTTCGGTCGCAGGCGGCGGGCGCTATGATGATCTGGTCAAACGCTTCACCGGTCAGGCCGTGCCAGCCACGGGTGTCTCCATCGGTGTGGACCGGCTCTTGGCGGCTTTGCGCGAAAAGGGCCGGATTGGCGGTATGGTCGAGGGTCCTGTGGTTGTGACGGTCATGGATCGCGACCGGATGGCAGATTACCAGGCGATGGTCGCCGAGCTGCGCCAGGCAGGCATCCGCGCTGAGGTTTACCTCGGGAATCCCAAGAACTTCGGCAACCAGCTTAAATATGCAGATCGGCGCGGCAGCCCGGTTGCAGTGATTGAAGGCGGTGACGAAAAGGAAAAAGGCATCATCCAGATCAAGGACCTGATCTTGGGCGCAAAAATTGCCGAAAGCGCGACGCTCGAAGAATGGAAAGAACGCCCCAGCCAGTTTGAAGTGCCGCGTGACCAACTGGTTAACAAGGTAAAAGACATCCTCGACGGGCAGGGGAAATGACCAACCTTGCCGCGATCAAAGCCGAGTCAACGCGCCTGCGCGGTGTTTTTGAGGCGGCGGGGGCCACGCCGGTTGATCCGCCAATCTTGCAGCCTGCGGTTACCCTGCTTGATCTTTACGGCGAAGATATCCGTGCACGCGCCTATGTGACGTCTGACGCGTTACGCGGCGAGCAGATGCTGCGCCCGGATTTTACGGTGCCAGTTGTGCAAATGCATATGGAACACGGTGCCGAACCCGCGTGCTACACCTATTCCGGCGAGGTGTTTCGTCGGCAAGAGGACGATCCCGACCGGGCCAGTGAGTATCATCAGGTTGGGTTTGAGCTTTTTGATCGCGAGGCCCCTGAGGCCGCCGATGCCCGTGTGTTTTCAGAGATTTACAACATTCTGAAGCCACTGAATCTGCGGGCGTCGACAGGTGATATCGGCATTCTCACCGCAGCGGTATCCGGCTTGCAAACCACAGAACGTCGCAAGGCGGCCTTGATGCGTCACATCTGGCGGCCCCGTCGGTTTCGCGCACTTGTCGACCGGTTCTCCGGCCGCACATCCGTGCCGGAAAGCCGCGCCAGCCTCTTGGCTATGGACAACCCGATGGAGCAAGCCGCCCCTCTGATCGGTCTGCGCAGCCATACCGAGATCGAAGCGCGCATTGCCGCCCTGCGTGAAGATGCAGCAGCCCCAAATTTGTCTGAAAATGATGTCGCCCTCTTGGATGCCATTCTGTCTGTGCGCGAAACATCTGTTAACGCGCTCGAACACCTCCGCGAGATCGCGGTTGACCTGCCCTCTATCAGCCCCGCTGTTGCGCGGCTTGCCAAACGGCTTGACGCGCTCAACGCTGCTGGCATCGACGTGACAGTGCTTGATTTCGAAGCCAGTTATGGCCGCACACAGATGGAATACTATGACGGGTTTGTCTTTGGCTTCTATGCGCCGGACCGTCCGGAGCTGCCGCCAGTCGCTAGTGGTGGGCGCTACGACGCGCTGACCCGCCAATTGGGGCAGGGGCGTGAAATTCCAGCAGTCGGCGGTGTCATACGGCCCGGTCTGGTGGTTGAACTCGGAGGCGCGGCATGAGCATCAAGATCGGTGTGCCCTCCAAAGGGCGATTGATGGAAAAGACCTTTGACTGGTTTGCCAAGCGCGGCATCACGTTGGGCCGTGCCGGGTCAGATCGTGAGTATTCGGGTTTTGTAGACGGTATCGACGGTGTTGAACTGGTCTTGTTGTCCGCTGGAGAAATCCCCCGGGAATTGCGCGCCGGGCGCATTCATCTGGGCGTGACCGGCACCGATCTTGTGCGCGAAAAACTGGGGCAATGGGATCAGGTGGTTGAGGAGTTGGAGCCCTTGGGCTTTGGTCAGGCTGACCTCGTGCTGGCCGTCCCGCAGGCCTGGGTCGATGTGAATACGCTGGATGATCTGGACGCAGCGGCGGCGGCCTTTCGGTCTGTGCACGGGTTTCGGCTTCGCATTGCCACCAAGTACCATCGCTTGTGCCGTGAGTTTCTGCGCGAGAATGGCGTGGCCGATTATCAGCTCGTCGATAGCCAGGGCGCCACGGAAGGTACGGTCAAGAACGAAACCGCCGAGGCGATCGCCGACATTACATCTACAGGTGACACATTGCGCGCCAATCATTTGAAAACACTGGAAGACGGCTTGATCTTGCGCAGTGAGGCCACGCTCTATCGCGCGCGCCGTGCAGATATCTGTGATCCGGATCGCAAAACACTTGGTGAGCTGATCGAGCGCTTGGGTGTTGCTTGAGGGGATAACCGCTGCTCAGGTTTGATATGTGCAAAATGCCAATCACGATGGTGCAAGTGTAGAAACCAAGGGCCAAACGGACTTTGTTTCTTCCCAGAACTGCGTCAACGCTCTAACCTTTTTGAACATCAAAGGGATAGAACGCGATGATCATTCGCTCCATCAAGGCCACGCCGGTTAATGTTCCGTTTGTCGCCCCTTATCGGTTCAGCTACGGCGCCATCGCCTCTTTGACCAAAACTGTGATTGAGTTGCAGACCGAAGATGGTGTTGTGGGTCTTGGCGAATGCGCTGACGGGGATCGGGCCGCCGATATTGACGCGATGGGTGCGCGTCTTGTCGGACGTGATATTCGGCTTGTGACCGAGGCCGAACGTCTTTGTGTGCCCGGCATGGCCTATTCGCCCTGGGACAATGTGCAGGCCAAGCGGCGTGTGTTCGGTGGCATCGAAATGGCCATGTGGGATGCGCGTGGCAAAACCGAAGGCCTTCCCCTGTGGCATCTTCTTGGCGGTAAGGTCCGCGATGAGATTGCGCTGACCGAATATTTCGCCTTTCGCGATCCCGGCCCGGCGCATCCCGGTGAGGCCACACCGGTTGAGATTGCAAAATTTTGTGCCGAGATGATCGACAAACACGACGCGCAGATTTTTGAAGGCAAGCTGGCGACATTCGATCTTGCAACCGAAGTGGACATGGTCCGCGAGGTGCGCGCGGCGATTGGCGACCGCGAATTGCGGCTTGATGCCAATGGCGGCTGGGTGCTGACCACAGCAAAGCGCGCGATCAAGGCGCTTGGGCCGTATGACGTGGCGTGGTACGAAGAGCCCGTTGAAAGCTATGAAGAAATGGCCGCTTTGAGGTCCGTTACAGACGCGGGGTTGTCAAGCCACCGGATTGATCTGCGTCGCGCGGTGGAGCTTGGCGCGCCAGACGCAATCGTGACCAATATCAATGAATTGGGCGGCATGTCCGGGGCTGTTGATTTTATCCGATCCTGCGCGCGGTTCGATATAGGGTTTCGATTTCACAGTGGCGAAACAGGTGTTGCAAGCGCCGCTTACCTGCATCTCAGTGCCGCACTGGAGCCTGTGCGAGAGGCCAGCCAGACCTTGCTGCGCTGGTACGCGGATGACGTGATCGAAGGCGGCCCAATGCAGCCGCGTTCCGGCACATTGCCAGTGCCCACCGGGCCGGGTTTGGGCGTTGCGATTGATCCCAAAGCGCTGGCGCGCTGCCATCAGCGGTATTGCGACGAGGGCGCGTTTCCTGCGGGGCAAACCGGCGGCGGATATGGGGGAAATTTTCGCAAGAGATAGACCAAGGCAATTGGGTATTTTTGACAAGAAAGAAGCCCATGTGACGATCTGCATCTTGGCGTAGGAACCTGAAAGACTTAAGTTTTCGCCGAAAGGATCGATGTCATGCGACCCCAGCCACACCCCGCCTATTCTTATCGCGATGATCCTGAGGTTCCGGCATTTGACGAGACGCGCATACATGTCGTGATGGATGCAGAATGCGCGTTGTGTTCACGCGCCGCCCGGCGGATCGCGCGGCTTGATCGGGAGGATGCCGTTCGCATTGCCCCTGCGCAAGGGGCCCTGGGTCAGGCGCTGTTGCGGCACTATGGTATGCGTCCGGACGATCCGGAAACCTGGCTCTTGGTAGAAGAGGGGCGCGCCTATGGTTCGCTGGATGCCATGTTGCGCTTGTTCCCCAGGCTCAGCGTGATTTACGCGCCCTTGCGCGTCTTGTCGGCCCTGCCTTTCGGTCTGCAGGATTGGATCTACGCCCGCATCGCGCGCAACCGGTATCGCATCTTTGGTCGTGCGGATTTATGCGCTTTGCCGGATGCAGCGGTGCAATCAAGGCTGGTGCGGTGACAAGCGTCTATGCGCAGATTTTGGGCGCTGAAGGGCTTGCGGCGTTGGCACCGGAATGCCGGGTTTTGCATGAAAGCATGGGCCGGTTCCAGGGTGAGATTACGGTTGAGATGACGCGTAACCCGTTCTTGCGATTGGCCTTGAGATGCGCGGGTTTTCCAAAGGCGTTCGAACAGGCGTCTCTGAGTTTTAACAAGGAAAAACGAGGGCAAAGAGAGGTTTGGACCCGCCAAATTGGAGATCAGGTGATGCGCACTGTTCAATGGGTGGAAGACGGGGACAGATTGGCGGAACGCCTGGGCGCGATGACAGCAATCAGCCGCCTATCGCCTGCCTCGGGCGGCCTTGACCTGACGGAATGGCAGTTTCGTTTTGTAGGTCTTCCTGTGCCGCGTTGGGCTGCGCCGAATGTCACGGCCAGTGAACGACCAGATCAGGGGCGGTATCGCTTCGAGATCGCCATTTGCCTGCCTTGGAGTAACAAACCTATCGTGCGCTATCATGGCTGGTTGGCGGTGGGCTAGCTCGCGTCCAACCGACGCACAAGCTCAGGCAGATCCGCCACCGTGTCGATGACATGATCCGCCCCCGCGCCCACAAGGATATTTGTCGCATGATCGCGCAGCGCAGCGATGTCATTTTTGGACAAAGCCGCCAGTTCCTGAGGCGTTTTGCCAACCGCATTCCCAGAAAGCGTCACGCCAACGGTGATGCACCCTGCCGCAACGCCTTCGGCAATGCCCGGCGCGGTGTCATCCACCTTGAGGATCGAGCTGGGCGGATAGGCCACCAGATCAATCATGCACTGATACATCCCCAACGGCCCAGGTCGTCCTTCGGGCAGGTCATCAGAACACACCAGATTGTCCGGGACATACCCTTGTGCTGCGGCCACAGGTAGAACATGTCCCATGATCGAGCGGGTATATCCGGTGGTTGATCCAATCTTGAGCCCCATTTCGCGCAATGCCGCAATGGCTTCGGCACAGCCGGGCACCAGATCGGCATACTCCGCCGCAACCTTTTCATTCATCGGCACGAAAACCTTGTAGACCTCATCGACATCGGCATCTGTCGGGGCACGCCCATGGGTGTCCTGCCATTGCCGCGCGATGGAGGGCATGTCCATCATCACACGGATGTGGTCCCATTTGGCCGCGCCCATAGGCGCGCGGGCCTCCTCGATTGTGGCGGTAATGCCGAACTCTGCAAAGGCTTTGACAAACACGCCCATCGGGGCGAACGACCCAAAATCAACGGTTGTACCGGCCCAGTCAAAGACGACAGCAGTAAAACGGGACATGAGCAACGGTTCCTTTCTTTCAGCCCGAACGCACTGGCCTGCAAGGTGAAGAGAAGTTTGACAGGCTACAGCCCTTCAAAGAAAGCCGTCAGGTTGTGGCCAAGGGCGTCCGAGACATATCCGCCTTCCTGTACGAGAACCAGTGGCAGCCCCGTGGTAGATATTGCGGCGGCAACCAGTGTAAAGCCGTCCGTGCTCAGTGCCAGACCCTGAAAAGGATCGTCTTCATGCGCATCCAGCCCCAACGCCACGACAATCGCGGTTGCACCGAAGTCAGCAATTCGGGTCAGCGCCCTGTCCAGAGCGCCGAGAAACACAACGTTGTCGCTACCGCGCGCCAAAGGCAGGTTGAGATTGGCCCCCACTCCATCCTTCTCGCCCAATTCATCGGCATGGCCCCAGAAGAACGGATAGAACCCATCCGGATCGGCATGGATCGAAACGGTCAGCACGTCGCCACGTGCATAGAATATGCCTTGGGTGCCATTGCCGTGATGCACATCCACATCCAATATTGCAGGGCGCATCCCATGATCCAGCAACCGCTGCGCCGCGATGGCGGAGTTGTTCAGAAAGCAAAAGCCGCCTGCCTGATCGGCATAGGCATGATGCCCTGGCGGACGGCAGAGCGCATAGGCATGTCTTTCGCCTGCGAGAACCGCATCCGTCGCGGCAATGGCCGATTGTGCCGAGGCATAGGCTGACATGTAGGTGTGTGGCCCGATGGGACAGGCCGTATCAGCCTGATGGTAGCCTGCCTGACCCACTGCTGAGCTGGGATAGCCATCGCTGCGCGCGCGGGGGTGCACATTTGGAATGACCTCCGGCGCGGCGCCTGGCAGGGCTTTCCATCTTTCGTGAATCGTCTGCAAAAAGGTCAAATACCGCGCGTCATGCACCGCCGCGATGGGCGCAAAACCTGCGTCAGGTGGCGTATGAATACTGGCCCCCGCATCTTCTGCCCCTTTTCGCAAAAGCTCAATGCGCTCAGGGCTTTCCGGGGATGGTTTGATTACTCCCTGGTGAAGGAAGTTCTGCGGATGATGCGCCTCTTGTGCGGAATCGAGAAAAACTTTCATGCCTGACACTCAAATCAGATCACGTTTTTTCTGTAAACCTAGCCTTACAAATTCAAATGCAGCAACATCGCGACAAATCAAGCTAAGGGAATCGCATGAAAAAAGTCTCGGTCGCTAAGTTAGACACCCTGCCGGATCGCAAACCACAATACGCGCTGGTGGGTGAGGTAGACCTCGTGGTGGTGCGATTTGATGAGGAGGTGTCGGTGATGTATGGTCGCTGCCTGCATCGTGGGGCGCTCATGTCGGACGGTTTTGTGCAGGGTGACAACCTGATTTGCGGACTGCACTACTGGGATTACCGCCTCGACTCGGGCGTGTCGGAATATAACAACGCCGAAGTACTGCCAAAATTCACCTCCTGGACCGAAAATGGCGAGGTTTGGGTGGATGAGGATGAAATCAACGCCTGGGCCAAAGATCACCCCCAACCGTTTCAGCGCGATGAGTACTTAGGCCTTTATGCCGACACGAGCCACGGCACCGAAGAAGAGCCACATAATGCACTTGTGCAGCGCTACGCACGCGAAGGACTTTCCAAAACGGGCCACCACGGCGTGGTTGACAGCATGGGGGTGCCGCGGGCCGAACTGCCGGATTGGGATGACATTCAGATCATCACCGCGCAACTGCATCGTGCGCCGCTTCTGGACGACGATCCAGTAAGCACAGAAGTTGTGATCGGCCCGAATGCACAGAAGCCCTTAACACTTGATATCCCGCTCTTCGTCTCTGACATGAGCTTTGGCGCTTTGAGCGAGCCGGCCAAATTGGCGCTGGCGCGCGGGGCAGAGCTTGCCGGAACCGGGATTTGCTCAGGCGAGGGTGGCATGCTGCCCGAAGAGCAGGAAGCCAACAGCCGCTATTTCTATGAGCTGGCCTCCGCGCGGTTTGGCTTTGAGTGGGACAAGCTGGACCGGGTGCAAGCCTTTCATTTCAAAGGCGGGCAGGGGGCCAAAACCGGCACGGGCGGGCATCTTCCCGGAGCCAAGGTCAAAGGCAAGATCGCCGATGTGCGCGGCCTTGAGGAAGGGCAGGACGCGATCTCGCCTGCGCGCTTCCCGGAATGGACGGATCCCAGCCAGATCAAGGACTTCGCTGATCAGGTGCGCGACCGCACAGGCGGTATCCCGATCGGCTACAAGCTCAGCGCGCAGCATATTGAAAAGGACATAGATGCGGCCCTAGAGGTGGGCGTGGACTATATCATTCTCGATGGGCGCGGCGGTGGCACAGGGGCCGCTCCGCTTATCTTCCGTGACAATATTTCGGTGCCGACCATTCCGGCCTTGGCACGTGCGCGACGGCACCTTGACCGCCTTGAACGCGGGGATGTCAGCCTTGTCATCACAGGCGGGCTGCGCAAGCCGGTTGATTTTGTGAAAGCGATGGCGCTCGGTGCCGACGCCGTGGCGCTGTCCAACTCAGCCATGCAGGCGATCGGCTGCATCGCCATGCGTGCTTGTCACACCAATAACTGCCCGGTCGGCATCGCGACGCAAAAACCGCATCTTGTGAGCCGTCTGGTCATTGAGAAATCCGCGCGGCAGCTGGCCAATTTCTTTGAGGCTTCGGTAGAGTTGATGCAGGTGATGGCCCGGGCCTGTGGGCATGATCACCTCTCGAAGTTCAACGCAGATGATCTGACCACCTGGAAACGTGACATGGCGGACCTGTCGGGCGTGGCCTATGGAGGCGTGCAATGATGGCCGCGGGACTGGTGATTTTCGCGGAATACTGGCTCATGGTGGGTGCAGTTGTCGCGCTTTTCTTTCTAACCATAGGCATTGACCGGATCGACGAAGATGCACGCGGCGCTTACATCTTTCGCCCGCTTCTGGTGCCCGGTGTGCTCCTGATCTGGCCGATGGTCCTGTGGCGCTGGTACGCTCTGGAAACCGGGCGCGCGGATGAGGCCAAACGGTACAAGGCCGTGCGCGGCGCATATGGTTTTGTCGCCATCGGCATGGCCATCGCCATCGGTGTCATCATCGCCACCGGGTTGAGTATCAAACAAACCTGGCCCGCCCACATCGCCCCCGAACGTTTGTCGGAGGCGGGGCAATGAGCGTCAAGTACATCCCCGTTCAGTGGAACCCGAACAAGTGGATTTATGACGGTATCATGTTGGCCGGTGTGGCGGCATTCCTTTGGGTTTTCATCCATGTCACCCCTGAAATCCTCAGCCACGAGCGGCCAATCAACAGCCAGGTCCACAATGCCCGCGCCTTTGGGGCCTGCGCGTTTCTGATGTTGTCGATTATTCTGGCGATTGGACCTTTGGCAAAGCTCGACACACGCTTCATGCCGCTGCTCTACAATCGTCGCCATTTTGGAGTGATGACCGCTTTCGTCGCGACCGCCCATGCGGGATATATTCTCAATTGGTATTTCGCCTTTTCGTTCGTGCCCAAATGGGATGCGTTGATCCTGTCAAACACCAACTACGGCCAGCTTTTGGGCTTTCCCTTTGAAGCGCTGGGCGCGTTTGCTTTAGTGATTTTGTTGATCCTCGCCGCGACAAGTCACGACTTTTGGCTCAAGTTCCTTACCGCGCCTGTGTGGAAGCGCCTGCACTATCTAATTTACCTCGCATATGTTTCGGTTGTGGCGCATATCAGCCTTGGCATCCTGCAAGATCAACAAAGCCTCTTTTTGCCGGTGTTTTTTATTGTCACCGCGTTTCTCGTCGCACTGCTGCATGTCTGGGCTTATCTGGCGGAACGCAAAACGGGCGACCCGCTGGCCAGCGCTGAAGGCGACTGGATGCGCATCTGTCAGGCGGACGAGATCGACGAAGGTCGCGCACGCATCGCTCTTTTGCCGGATGGCAAGCGTGTGGCGGTGTTCAAGCATGAGGGAAAGCTTTCGGCGATCTCGAACGCCTGCGCGCATCAGAACGGCCCTTTGGGAGAAGGGCGCATCATTGATTGTCTGGTGACGTGCCCCTGGCATGGGTTTCAGTATCGCGTGACGGACGGACAATCACCCGCCCCCTTCACCGAGAAAATCCCAACTTACAATCTGCGTGTTCAGGACGGTGCGGTTCTGGTTGACCCCAAAGCCAATCCACCTGGCACACATGTCGATCCAGTTGAGGTATCATAATGGCCGACAACAAAGACAAACCGTTTTTCGTGGGCTACCTGACCGCCCCGGATGGGCTGAGAAGTTTCCTCATTGGGATTGGCATTGGACTGGTCTTGCTCATGGCGGGCGTGGGTCTTGGTATTGGTGCCACTCAGGATGATCCGGGCAATGGAGCGTTTCGCGGCGATTATGGCCGTCAGACCGTGACGGGTGTGATGGAGCTGACGCCTTACCCCGTGGTGCGTGTCACCCAAGGCAGCGAGCATGTGCCGGAGGGGCACACGCTCATGCTTTCGGCAGGAGGTAAGCAAAGTCTTATGAACCGGGTTCGGGATCTGGACGGGCAGCTTGTCACGGTATCTGGCACTATTCTCGACCGGGGTGAGTTGGACATGATGCAGGTGCGCGGTGGTCAAAATGGCATTTCCAGAGCGGAAGGCGACGCGCCTGAGATGGACAGCGAAGACTTGGGTCGTTGGCGCATTGCCGGCGAGATTTGCGATGGAAAGTGCCTGGCTGGGGCCATGCGCCCTGGCACAGGTATTGCGCATAAGGCTTGCGCCAACCTCTGTCTGATCGGGGATATCCCTCCGGTCTTTGTCAGCACGCAACCTGTTGAAGGCAGTGAGTTTCTGCTGGTCGTCGGACCGGATGGCACGATTTTCCCGAAATCCGCCTACGACCTTGTTGCGGCCTATATTTCGGTAGAGGGCAAGGTGGTGCGCCACGGCGATCTTCTGGTCTTCCACCTTGAGCCTGAAACGGCGGAGCTGATGCAATGATCCGGCGGCTCATCTGGACCGGGGTCGCGGGCATTGTGGGCTTGGGCCTGCTCTATATCTCCCGCTTTTGGGTGTTTCAGCTTTGGGGTCGTGAGGGGCTTTTCGGAATTGAGGCGCTGCGCCCCCAAGGTGGCCTTCTGGCGCGCTGGCTGCGCGGCACAGACTTTGCAGAATTTGAGTTGGTGATCTGGGTCGTCTTGAGCTTCCTGATCCTGACCATCCTGCAAAAACTCTATGATCTAACCAGTGGCGGCAGCCACGAGTGAAAGGAAAAAACATGGCCAATGAGGCACTTGACTGGATTTCTGTGGGCCGTGTGGAGGACTTGCCGGAAGGCCGAGTGAAAACGGTCACGGCGCGCACGACCTCGATTTGTCTTGTGCATTTCGATGGGCAATGGGCGGCGATGGACAATCGTTGTCCGCACCAAAACGGACCGTTGGGGGAAGGGTCCATCGAGAAAGGCGTGGATGACCAGTGCTGGGTGCGTTGCCCCTGGCACGGATGGGATTTTGACCCGCTGACGGGCAAGCCGCCCGGCGGGCATGAAGACACCGGGCAAAAGATGTTCCCGATTGATTTGCGTGATGGCGAAATTTTTGTGGGGCTGGAGCCAGAACCAGAAGCACCGCGCACAATCAGCGATGCGATGGTCGAGACATTCGTGAACTGGGGGCTGAAGTCGGTTTTCGGCATGGTGGGACATTCCAACCTTGGCCTCGCTGAAGCCATTCGCCTGAAAGTTGGCTCAAAGGACTTGAAGTACTATGGCATCCGCCACGAAGGGGCCGCCGCCTTTGCCGCCTCGGCCTATGGCAAACTTACGGGCATGCCCGCGGGATGTCTGACCATTGCAGGACCCGGGGCCACCAATCTTCTGACCGGCATGTGGGACGCCAAGGTGGATCGCGCCCCCGTGCTGGCGCTGACGGGGCAGGTGCAGACCCAGGTTCTTGGTCCCGGTGCATTTCAGGACATTGATCTGGCGTCTGCCTTTGCCGCTGTGTCGCGCTTTTCCCAACCGGTCTTGGGCGGGGCCAACGCCGTTGAGCTGGCCGCACTGGCCTGCAAAAATGCCATCATCAATCAAGATGTCGCGCATCTCATCTTCCCCGATGACGTGCAAACCGTGCCCTCCGACAAGCCTGCAAGCCACCCTCAAGGCCGTATCAGCCGCGTGGATGTGACACCATCTGCATCCGACCTGGAAGCTGCAACAGACAAGATAAATGCCGCCAAACGGCCCATAATCATTGTCGGCCACGGTGCCTTTGATGCGCGCGAAAAAATCATTGCATTGGCTGAGAAACTTGGTGCGCCGGTGCTGACCACGTTCAAGGCCAAAGGCCTGATCCCCGATGATCATCCAAACGCTGCGGGCGTTCTGGGCCGGTCAGGCACGCCCATTGCCAGCTGGTTCATGAATGAAACTGATCTTATCATAGCTCTGGGCGCAAGCTTTTCAAATCATTCAGGAATTGAGCCTTCCAAGCCGATCATTCAGGTCGACTATGACCGGATGCAATTAGGTAAATTCCACCCTGTTGACTTGCCCATTTGGGGTGAAGTTGGCGTCTTTTGCAACGTCATGACAGCACGGGCCAAACCGCATGCGCAGGCGGAAGATCAAGTAACAGAACTGGCCGACCGCTGGCGCATCTGGCGGGATGAAAAGACCACGCGTCTGTCAGAGGATCACGGCACCGGCCTGCATTCAGCGGCGGTGTTCAAGGCGCTTTCGGAACTTGCACCTGATGACGCAATCTTTGCTGTGGATGTGGGCAACAACACCTATTCCTTTGGCCGCTATCTGGAAACCAAGGGCACGCAACGCGTTCTTATGTCTGGCTATCTTGGCTCTATCGGCTTTGGTCTTCCCGCAGCATTGGGCGCCTGGGCGGCGACGCAGGATTTTGACGCCCTCAAAGGGCGCAAGGTCATTTCGATTTCCGGCGATGGAGGCTTTGGTCAGTACCCGATGGAGTTTACCACCGCTGTCAAATACGGCATGAACATCACCCATCTTCTGCTTCACAATGGTCAGCTTGGGAAGATCTCGAAAGAGCAACGCGCCGGCGAATGGCCCGTTTGGGAGACTGATCTTGTGAACCCGCCGTTTTCTGCCTTTGCCCGGCTTTGCGGCGGTGTCGGCGAAAAGGTGACCGAGGCGGATCAGATTGTGCTTGTGCTCAAAGAGGCTTTGTCTGCCAAAGGGCCAGCCCTTGTGGAGTTCATGACCGACGCGGAGTTGGTGTAGAACTGGCGGCCATTGATCGGTGACGCCCCAGCGTTCGTTCCTTAAGAATTAATCATTGTAAACAAACCATAGCTGGGGAATGCCACACCTCAGCTATCCAGATTGCCATTGTCGCAAGGGCTGCAATGTGTCAGAACACAACCCAAGTTGAACATGGTGCAGAGACCCGCCTATGACTGATTTCGCCACGCGCAGAACCATGATGGTAGACACGCAAATCCGCCCGTCGGATGTTACGAAGTTTCCCGTGATTGAGGCTATGTTGTCAGTCCCACGTGAGGCGTTCGTGCCAGATGCGCTGCGCGAGGCCGCATATGTGGGTGAAAACGTAGACCTTGGCGGCGGGCGCGTGATGTTGGAGCCGCGCACTCTGGCCAAGCTTCTGGATGCGCTCGATATTCAGAATGACGAGCTTGTGCTCGACCTTGGCGCGGGGCTTGGATATTCCTCCGCGGTCATCGCGCGCATGGCCGAAGCTGTTATCGCCGTGGAAGATGACGAAACCCGCGCAAGCGAGGCGCAGACGATCCTGTCCGATCAGGGCGCGGACAACGTTGTGCTGCACCAAGGCGCACTGACCGAAGGTGCATCAGAGCATGGACCTTATGACGTGATCGTGGTGCAGGGCGCGATCGAACACTTGCCGCAAACAATCGCGGATCAACTGAAAGAAGGGGGCCGCATCGGCTGCCTTTTTGCCGAACAGGCGCTGGGTGCTGTTCGGATTGGCTACAAGATTGACGGAGACATCAACTGGCGGTTTGCGTTCAATGCAGGTGCGCCTGTGCTAGCAGGTTTTGAACGCCACGCCGCTTTCACCTTGTGACAACGCGTTCACACGGGAGGCAGAGCATGAAACGAATGATAAAAGACTGGCTTAAATCAGCCAGCATCGGACTAGCGATATCACTTACAACGACTGGACTTGCCCGCGCCGAAACACTCGCGGAAACCTTGGTAAGTGCTTATGAAAATTCGGGTCTCCTAGACCAAAACCGGGCATTGCTGCGCGCCGCAGATGAAGATGCGGCTCAAATTCTGGCTGCTTTGCGCCCGATTATCAATTACAGCGCTGATTTCACGCGTTCTTTTGGACGTTCGGCCGCTGGCGTTTTCACCGGTACGACATCATCAAATACAGTCAATATTGGACTGTCGCTTCAACTTTTGTTGTTTGATGCCGGACAAACACGGTTTCAGCTTGAGGCCGCGAAAGAGTCCGTTTTGGCGACGCGAGAGGCATTGCGCAGTGTCGAGCAACAAGTCCTGTTGCGCGCTGTTGCAGCATTTCAAGATGTACGTCGCAACCAAGAATTTGTGGCTTTGAGAGATAACAACCTTCGGCTGTTACGACAGGAATTGCGCGCCGCACAAGACCGGTTTGAAGTCGGAGAAGTGACGCGGACAGATGTGGCACAAGCCGAAGCGCGCCTGGCAGCTGCACGCAGCGAGTTCGCTGCTGCAGAAGGTGACTTGACCCAGGCGATCGAAGAGTTTCGAGCCGCAGTCGGCCGCCTTCCCGGAAACCTGCAGCCACCTCGGAATTTGCCGAATCTGTCAGGAGACATTGATGAATCCGCTCAGATTGCCGTGCGGGCTCATCCGGATATCTTGCAAGCACGGCACGAAGTGTCAGCTGCTGAACTGAATGTCCTGGCTGCTGATGCAGAAACAAAACCGGATGTCAGCTTGTTTGGCAATCTTGGCGCAAGCGAGGACATCTCTGACAATGATTTCAGCCGAACAGGAAGCTTCGGCGTTCAGGTTACAGGCCCAATTTACCAAGGTGGCCTTATCAGCTCGCTTAAGCGCCAGGCTATGGCACAGCGCGATGCGACGCGCGGTAATCTTCATGAAGTGCGTCGCCGTATTGTTCAGGATGTTGGTGATGCCTATGCGATCTTGAGGGCCGCGCAGGCGCAACGCAGGTCCAGCCGCGAACAGGTGCGTGCCGCTGACGTGGCCTTCAGAGGCGTCCGCGAGGAGGCCACGTTAGGCGCAAGAACAACGCTTGATGTGCTTGATGCGGAACAGGAGTTACTGGACGCCCGCGCCAACATGATCGCTGCGGAAGCAGATGTCGTGGTTGCGGCCTACTCTGTTCTGGCCTCTCTGGGGCAGCTTACAGCCAAGGATCTGAACCTCGACGTACAGCTATATGATCCAGCGGCGTACTATAATCTTGTCAAAGACGCGCCGGTGCCGATCAGTCCTCAAGGCCAAAAGCTTGACCGTGTGTTGCGCGCCTTGGGCAAAGATTAAAATACGAATGGTTTGGGTTGTTGTGTGATTTTCCCGCTGAAGCTACACTGCGCTCAGGCAAGATTGGTAATTGAGCATGTCTGATCCCGTCTCCAATGCGGAAATCGAGGACGTTCTGTCCTCCATTCGTCGCCTCGTGTCCGTGGATCACCGCGGTGAAGCCGGGCTTGGTGTGAAAGTTGAGCGCCAGGATCAGGTGTCTCATGATGATCAGGACATTGAAAATGATGCGTCCGTGGATGATCAGGTCGACCCGGCGGACACGCCCGATGTCTCGGTTTACGCTGATGGGGATGATGCGCCTGAGGACACAGCCAAGGGTATTGAGCTTGGGACAACGGGTGTGAAACTCGTTTTGACACCGGCTTTGCGCGTGAATGAAGAGGGAGGCGAACAAGACCCCCCTGATGTAGACGCCGAAGATCAGGCAGAAGACAAAGCGCATTTCAGCTTTGAAGAGCCGCAACATGCAGAACACGATGCGGATGATCATGAAGAGCATGAGTGTCTGGGCGAGGGGGATGATCCTCTGAAAGCCCCTGAAGAAGGTTCGGACTTTGTGCGCCTGCGCCCTGAGGCGAAAAAGGATTGGGTCACCAGCGAAGAGAGCGAAGATGTCCTTCCCAAAGCACCTTTGGCCGAGGATGAGACATGGCCTGAGGATGAGTTGCACGATGACAGCCTGGACACTGAACTTGAAGTATTGTCCGAGGCTGACGAAGCTGAGGATTGGACCGAAGAAGACCTCGAAGATGACACGTCTTACGCCGAACCGGAGCAGCCCGACGCGCCTTTGGAAAGTGAGCTTGAAGCACGCATCGCCGAGGTAGAAGCCGCGGTTGCCGCACGGACTGAGCAATGGGACCCGGATTCCGCAGAGCAAGATGATTATGCCGGTGGTGAGGTAGCGCCTCTTCCTTGGGAAGACCATGGAGGAGACCCGGAATTCACCCCCGAAGAGCACGTAGAAGAAGTCAGCCCCGAAGAAGTCGAGGCGATTGAAGAAGCGGTTGTGCTCGATGAGCCGGTGGAACCGGCGGCAGACGCTTTTGCAGAGGCGATGAGCGAAGCGGCATCTATGCCAAGCGAAGAGCCAGCGCCGACATCGGAGCCATTGAACCTCGCTGACGTGGCTCTGACCGATGATGTCACCGAGATCGTGTCAGATGCCGTCACCGAAAGCGCCGCCGAAGCAGCGGCGGATGCGGCTTGGTTTTCCGAAGACACTGTCATCGACGAAGACACGTTGCGAGACTTGGTGAGCGAAATTGTGCGTCAGGAGTTGCAAGGCGCGCTTGGCGAGCGCATCACGCGCAATGTGCGCAAACTGGTCCGCCGCGAAATTCATCGCGCGATGATGGGTCAGGACTACGACTGAATCTTTGGCGTTTCAGCCAGATTTAGCAGCAAATCCAAATCCATATGCTTTTCCAGATGATCCGCAAGCGCATCTAACGTTGCGTCAACCCGGTTGTCGAACTGAAGGTCGGATACCCCGCCTAATTCGCACAGATACGCTGCACGAAACGCGTCCGAGGCAAACAGCCCATGCAGATAACATCCCCGCACACGCCCATCTGGTGATGCCGCACCTTCGGGGCGATGTCCGACGCTGAGCCAGGCACGCGTTGTATCGGGACCCTCGGTTTTGCCAATGTGGATTTCATAGCCTTCCACGCTGTCACCCGTTGCCTGATAAGTTGCCTGTGTCAGTGCGAGCCGTTTCTCAGGGTGCATCACGGTTGTGACATCCAGATGCCCCAGCCCTTTTACCGTCCCAGGCGCCCCTTCGATGCCTTCGGAGTCTGCGATTTCGCGTCCAAGCATCTGATAGCCGCCGCAAATACCCAGAACATGCCCGCCGCGTCGGATATGCGCCTCAAGGTCCACATCCCACCCATTGGCGCGAAAGTCAGCCAGATCGCCAATGGTGGATTTGCTGCCTGGGATCAGGACAAGGTCGGCATTGCCCGGCAAGGGCCGGCCCGGCTCGATAATTTCCACGTTGACGTCAGGTTCCGATGAGAGCGGGTCGAGATCATCAAAGTTGGCGATCCGGCTTAGTCTTGGCACAACCACGCGCAGCGTGCCGCCCTTTGAAGATCCTATGTCCATGACGTCTTCGGCAGGCAGGCGCCAGGCATCCGCAAACCATGGGATTACGCCAAGCGAAGGCCAACCGGTCCGCGCGGCAATCTCACTCAGACCCTCGTCAAATAGCCGGACATCTCCCCGGAACTTGTTGACGGCAAACGCCTTGATCCGGTCCGCGTCGTCTTCGGGCAAAATAACCTGCGTGCCCACAAGCTGGGCAATGACACCGCCCCGGTCAATGTCACCCACCAGCACAACAGGCACGCCAGCGGCCTCAGCAAAGCCCATATTGGCAATATCCCCGGCGCGCAGATTGATCTCAGCCGGGCTGCCGGCTCCCTCTACCAGAACAAGATCAGCTGTGTCGCAAAGCCGCGTGAAGCTTTCCAGAACCGGCGGCAGGAGTTTATGCTTTACCTTGCCGTAGTCGCGTGCGCGTAACGTATCGAAACGCTGACCTTGGACCACCACTTGTGCACCGATCTCTGACTCAGGCTTCAACAAAACGGGGTTCATATCCGTATGTGCATCCCGCCCACAGGCCCGCGCCTGCAAAGCCTGCGCACGCCCAATCTCACCGCCATCCACGGTCACAGCGGCATTGTTGGACATGTTCTGCGGTTTGAACGGGGCCACCGACAGACCGCGGCGTGTATATGCGCGCGCCAGCCCAGCCACGACCATCGACTTGCCCACGTTTGAGCCTGCCCCCTGAATCATGATGGACTGCGCCATGGCCTGACCTCATAGTACCCGCATAACAGGTATAACTCGTGCCCCATCTTGGAAAGCCATGAACACGCCCGCCCATGTGATTTTTGCGACCGCCGCTTTTGCGCGCCCCTTTGACCGAAAGCGCACTTTTGCGGCTATGGCCGGGGCGCTGGCACCGGATTTGTCGCTCTATTTGATGGCCGCGACTTCGCTATACATTCTCGGGCTGAGCCCCAACTATGTTTTCAACACGCTCTATTTTTCGGATGCCTGGCAGCAGGTGTTCAAGGTCGACAATTCTTTCCTCGTTTGGGGCGCGGGGTTTGCCCTGGCTTGGTGGTATCAAGCGCGCAATGGCATGGTCTTTGCCGCGTCCGGGCTTATGCATCTGGCCTTGGATTTTCCGCTGCACCACGATGATGGACGTCCGCATTTCTGGCCCATCAGCGACTGGGTCTTTCAAAGCCCGGTCAGCTATTGGGACCGCGCACATCACGCCACTATCGTGGGTCCGATCGAAATGGCGCTGTCTGCACTCTTCTGCGTGATCCTGATGCTGCGGTTCACCAGCCTGCGTTCGCGTCTTTTGATCGGCGCTTTGGCGATTTTACAGCTCTTTCCGGTCTTTATCTGGATGTTTATCTTCGCCAGCGATGCGGTCTGAACAAAGCAAAAAGCCCTGCCAGAACTGACAGGGCCTTTTGAGCAGCAAAATGTTCGGAAAAGCCTACGCAGCTTCCGCCTGTGCAGCCGCATTGCGGCGTTCGCTCTCTTCACGAGACAGCGCTACAGACGTACGGACACCCTTGGAGACGAACTCCATCAGGCCGGAGACCACGCGCTCATTGGGGTCGATCCCCGCGCATGACAAAACCTCCCGTCCGTCGCGCGAACGCGCCCAACGAGCGATCTGTTCCGGGCCATTGCCGTACTTCTTGTCGTCTGCAATGGCATCATCCAGCGCAGCCAACACCACGGCTGCAAATAGTTTACGGGCGCGATTGCCTTGTTCGGCATTGAACGCGGAGCCGTCAACGAAATCTTTCATGTTTCGTCCTTGTTTTTCTTTATTATTGTCTTTTCGGCGTAGCGACGTTTATGGCGCGTTTTCTTCGATTCGGATAGCCCCTGAATGCATAACAGCCATGCATTTATCGCATGGCTTTCTGCAGGTGCAGCACGATATCTCGTCGTCTTGCCACCTGTCGCACAGCTAGATATAGGGAGGATCAAATATCGTTCAACCTTTTGTCATGGTTTTGCCCAATGCCCAAAATCAATGGAAATGAGATCCGCCCAGGCAATGTTCTGGAGCATAACGGCGCACTTTGGAGCGCTGTGAAAGTCGACCATGTCAAGCCCGGCAAGGGCGGCGCATTTGCCCAAGTCGAGATGCGCAATCTGCGCAATGGCTCTAAGTTGAACGAGCGTTTCAGAAGCGCGGACAAGGTCGAGCGCGTGCGCCTTGAGCAGAAAGATCAGCAGTTTCTCTACGAGAGCGACGGCATGCTTGTCTTCATGGATTCAGAGACTTACGAGCAAATCGAGCTGCCCGCCGAACTTTTGGGCGACCGCCGTCCGTTCCTTCAGGATGGCATGACCATCATTGTAGAGTTTTACGAAAGCGAAGCGCTCAACGCCACTTTGCCACAAAAGGTAACCTGCCGCGTGGTTGAGACCGAACCGGTCGTCAAAGGCCAAACAGCGGCCAACAGCTTCAAACCTGCGATCCTCGACAATGGCGTCAAAGTCATGGTGCCGCCTTTCGTCGGGCAGGACGAAGATATCATCGTTAACACCGAGACCATGGAATATTCCGAACGCGCCTGATCTTGTGGTCTAATGCTGCTCTAACAAGCGACTGTCAGGCACGAATATCGTCGGCGGAGGACCGCTTACGCGACGTCATTCAGCTATGGAAATTGGATAGCTGACCGTCGCGCCTCCTGCGATCATCGACTCAGTTGCTCGATCAAACCGCAAATACGCAATCCCATGCGCCCCTGATTGCGTGAAAAGCGTTCCAGCCGCTTTGCCATTCGCGGCGATTTCGGTGCCAACCGGCGCTTCACCCGAAACGCCGACCCGAGCCAATCCTTTGCGCAGCTCGGTCTTGTGTTTCATCCGAGCGGTCACTTCCTGACCAACATAACAGCCTTTGCGAAAATCCACGCCGTTCAGGCGCTCAAAACCGGCCTCGAGGATATAGGTGTCCGGCGTCAGCTCAACGCCCGTCTCCGGAATACAATGCGCCACCCGGATGGCATCAAAATCGGTGCCGTCATCACCGCTACTTTTACCGTAAGATCGCCAGCCCATAGCGTCATGGCGTGGATCAGCGAAGGCTCCTTTTGGCATGTCGCCCGTTCCGCGCGTGACCTGCAAACCCGTTTCCTCAATCGCCACATCGGCGCGCAGCTTGTACATGTTGAGCCTCTGCGCCAACCCTGCTGCAATCGACACGTCCACATCCAACAGCACGGCCTCCTTTTCTGGCACCAAAAAGAAGTCAGCGAGGTACTTGCCCTGTGGCGTTAAAATCGCTGCATACACCAGCCCCTGATCCAGCTTGGCGATGTCATTGGTGATCAAGCCTTGCAGAAAGCTCAGCCTGTCGGCACCACTGATCCGGTAAATGCTGCGTGTCATAGGCTCTCTCTCATTGATCCTTTCGTGACATATAGGCAGAAAGACGACGTGTAACAGAGGAATTCTCATGCGCGCCAAGCTCTCGGTCATCATTCCGACTCTGAACGCTGCATCAGGGCTTGAGCGATCTGTGCCATCTCTCGCTGAGGGCTTGCAGGCAGGGCTGATCCGTGGGCTCATTCTATCTGATGGCGGATCTGATGATGCAACGAAACAGATTGCAGATGCGGCAGGAGCTGTTTTCCTGACCGGTCCGGCCTCTCGCGGCGGCCAGCTGCGCCGCGGGGCTGAAGTGGCGGAAGGGGAGTGGCTTCTCTTTCTGCATGCCGATAGCGTTTTGCCTGCTGGTTGGTCAGATGCCGTTGTTGCACACATTCCTTCAGGCAGACCCGCAGCCTTTCAACTGAAATTCGATGGCGTTGGTCTGATGCCCAAGCTGGTGGCTGGATGGGCCAATCTACGCAGTCACATGTTTTCTTTGCCCTATGGTGATCAGGGTCTTTTGGTGTCGCGCAAAGACTATGACATGGCAGGCGGCTTTGCAGACATTCCGCTTATGGAAGATGTCGCTATGACCCGTGCTTTGCAAAAGCGGATCACGCTCTTGCCGCTGGCCGTCACCACGAGCGCTGAACGCTACGAGCGTGATGGCTGGCTGCGGCGGGGCAGGCGTAATTTGGGTTTGCTGCTGAGGTACTTATGCGGTGCCAACCCTAAAAACCTGGCGCGCCGCTACTAAATCTCAGAACCAAGGCTTATACTTGGCCTGGAAATCCGCCTGCATGGCCAGATGGTCGTATTCTGTGCGCAACCAATCCTCAAACCCAATAGGGTCTTTGCTGTTACGTTCCTCATAAACCTTTAGAATATGGTCCAGTACGCCGGTCTTTGACTGTTTGATGTGCAGGTACTTGAAACCCAGCATCTTGCGCGCCTCTTCCATGGGGCGCCCTTCAATCAAAAGAAGATAGAGTGCCGAGGCAAAACCGGCGCGGTCTGACCCTGACTTGCAATGCATGACGAAGGGTTTTTCGATCGTACGAAAATGCCCGATCAATTCCAGAATATCCTTCGCTGGCGGCGCATGCCGCGCCTGCATGCTGACCGAAGTCAGTTGCAATCCAATCTCGCGGCAGGTCTCTTCTTCCACGAGGTAGTGCGCAGATGGGTAACTGCCGCGCAGGTTCAAAATTGACT
Organism: Roseovarius sp. W115; assembly: GCF_032842945.2. Classification (NCBI taxonomy): domain Bacteria; kingdom Pseudomonadati; phylum Pseudomonadota; class Alphaproteobacteria; order Rhodobacterales; family Roseobacteraceae; genus Roseovarius; species Roseovarius rhodophyticola. The sequence goes on along the minus strand of NZ_CP146606.1, from coordinate 746,833 downwards.
TGATGCCATCAGCTTTCATTTGTTCAAAACGCTTACGCGTTGGGTGGTTCGAGCGATACACCCCCGGTGCGATTTGATAAAAGTTTGTGTAAACACCGCGCAGGATCGCGTGATCAAACCACAGGTTATAAATCTGGGCGCGCCTGCGGTTTTCAGGTGTGGACAGATCCGTGTTATAGGAGGCGCGCAAATTGGCCTCCCAATCAGATATGCGTTTGAAAAGCTTCACGTGATTGTGTCCCACCGAATTCGTCGGACCCATTTAGGGTGCATGGCACGCAAGCACAAGCTAAGAGCACTGCAGAATTGACGGCAGAGAGCATCACGGTAGTCTTGTGGGCGGCATATCAAGGAGTAAATCGATGAGCGGTGCGGGCGGACGACACTATCTTGCAATTCCCGGACCGTCGATCATGCCGGACCGCGTGCTCCAGGCGATGCACCGCCCGGCCCCCGATATCTATTCCGGTGCCTTGGTTGACTCGATCCCACCGCTTGTCGATGACCTGCGCGCTGTGGCCCGCACCAAGGGCGAGGCGGCCATCTATATCGGCAACGGCCATGCGGGCTGGGAAGCCGCGATGGCCAATACGTTGCAGCCCGGCGACAAGGTGCTTTTCCTGGCAACAGGGCGGTTTGCCTATTCATGGTCCGAGATGGCAGAAGGGCTAGGGGTCGCATTCGACGTACTTGATTTCGGGCGGCAAACCCCCGTCGATCCCAATCAGGTCGAGGCCGCGCTAAGAGCGGATAAATCCCGTGACATCAAAGCGGTTATGGTGTGCCACGTGGATACCTCTACATCCGTTCGCAATGACATACCCGCCATTCGCGCCGCCATGGATGCCGCCGACCATCCGGCTTTGCTCTTTGCCGATTGCATTGCGTCGCTGGCCTGCGACCGGTTTGAAATGGACGCTTGGGGCGTTGATGTGACAATGGCTGCCAGCCAAAAAGGTCTGATGACGCCACCGGGACTGGCCTTTGTCTTTTTCAGCGAAAAGGCGGCTCAAGCACGCACCCGGATCGACCGGGTAAGCCGGTATTGGGACTGGGTGCCACGGGCGCGGCCTGAGATGTTTTACCAGTACTTTATGGGCACCACCCCGACACACCACGTCTTTGGGCTGCGCGCCGCACTCGATATGATTGCCGAAGAGGGGCTTGAAGCAATCTGGGCGCGACATGAGCGGCTGGCCCGGGCCATATGGGCGGCCTGTGACATTTGGGCTCAGGACGGCCCCCTTCGCCTCAACATCGCCAATCGCGACCATCGCAGCCGGGCAGTTACGTCGCTTTCGCTGGATGGGCAAAATGGCACGCGCCTGCGACAGTGGCTTGAGTCCGAAATGGGGCTGACCTTGGGCATTGGGCTTGGCATGGAAACGCCGGATGACCCCGGATCAGACAGGGCATTTCGCATTGGTCACATGGGGCATGTGAACGGTCAGGCGGTTCTAGGTGTACTCGGTGCCATGGAAGCCGGTCTTAAGTCGTTGGGCATCCCGCATGGTGTTGGCGCCATTGACGCAGCCGCCCGTGAACTGGCCAAAGGTTCAATGGCTATGCCCGGCGCAAAAGCAGCCGAGTGATCGCCCAGTTGATCAGCCATCCCGCCGCCAGCACGATGTGAAAGCCGAAGACGGCCCAAAGGACGATGAAGATCCAGATCAAGTTAACAGCCCCCATCACAAGGGCGGCATTGGTGTAATTGGGAGCTTCTGACACTTCACGATCACGCATGATTAAAACACTAACGCAGCTTTCGAAATTTTCAGGTAAAATTTCTGCGTTCGGCGTATTTTTTCCAATTTCCCGATTAGATCGGTCTATCCGCGCGCAATCTGAAGCGCTTTGGGAAGGGTCTTTTCCAAAAGCTCCATATCCGCTTTCGGGCCGCAGCTAATGCGAATGCATCTATCTTGTGGTGCGACAAATGGCATGCGAACAAACACGCCTTGCTCAACCAACGCGGCCAGCACGCGCCGGGCAAATGCGCCGTCCAGACCGCACTCCACCGCGACGAAATTTGTTGCCGATGGCAAGGCCAATAGTCCATTGCCGCTTGCGATTTCGCTGATCCGGTCCCGCGCTGCGGCCACATCCGCACAGGTCTTTGCCAGCCACTGGGCATCCTGCAAGGCCACCGGCGCACCGATCTGCGCCACCCGGTTCATCCCGAAATGATTGCGGATCTTGTCAAAGCTCTGAACCAACTCCGCAGCAGCCATGGCGTAGCCGACACGCGCCCCGGCCATACCGTAGGCTTTGGAAAAAGTACGCATGCGAATAACGCGGGGGTCGTCAATCGCAATGCTCGGTGCTGTACCTTCTGGCGCAAACTCCACATAGGCTTCATCCAGCACCAACAAACATCCGTCGGGCAGGTCATCCAGCGCGCGGGCAAGCGCCGGTCCTTCGTGCCAGGTGCCCATCGGATTATCCGGATTGGCGAGATACACAAGCTTCGCGCCAACGTCCTTCGCTTTGGTAAACAGAGCGAACGGGTCTTCGCGGTCATCGTTGTAGGGCACTTTGTGCAACACCCCACCAAACCCCGCCACATGGTAGTTGAACGTGGGATAAGCGCCATCCGATGTCACCACGGCATCACCTGGCCCGATCATGAGCCGCACGAGGTAGCCCAGAAGCCCGTCAATCCCTTCGCCCACAACGATATTTTCCATCCCGACACCGTGATGCACGGCCAGCGCTGCGCGTAAATCGTGGCTGGTTGGATCACCGTACATCCAGATATCACCGGTCGCGGCCTGCATTGCGGCAATGGCTTTGGGAGAGGGACCAAAGACATTCTCATTGGCCCCCAGCCGCGCGGCAAAGGGGGCACCACGGGCGCGTTCCTGCTGTTCGGGGCCGACAAACGGCACCGTGGCGGGCAGCGAGTCGACCAGTTTTGTGTAGCGTGGGCCAGTCATGACCTGCAGATAACGTTATCATCAGGGCGTAGGCAAGGCCTTGAAAACATGGCATTCGCACATAGATGAGAATCGTTCGCAAGTAAAAGGAGGGCAAGGTATGCCCAATCTCACGCGCCGCAGTTTTATCGCCGCCACCATTGCCGCCGGGGGCGTGCGCGCCGTGCCGATGATCGCCACGCGCACGGGTGGACGGCGCATTCTGACGCTGGTCTATGACAAAGGGCTTGGCATGATGCGCGCCGTGGAACGCGTTGTGCCCTGACGTCGCGCTGGTCAGCAGGCCACTCTTGCGCTTTCATGGGGATAACCAAGGAGGTTCCCCATGCCGCGTGTTTCTGTTGAAATTGAAGGTCATATTGCCCGGGTGACACTGACCCGGCCCGACAAGCGCAATGCCATGGACATCAAGATGGCCGAGGAAATTGTCGCGGCAGGGCAGGGGCTTAGCGCTCGCGATGACATCCGTGCCGTGGTGCTCGCGGGCGAAGGGCAGGCCTTTTGTGCCGGGCTTGACGTGATGAGCTTTGCCCAATTCGCCGCTCAGGATCCCGAGGCGTTCGTCATGCCGCGCACCCATGGCTCTGGCAACCTGTTTCAGGAGGTCGCCATGGTGTGGCGCAACCTGCCTGTACCTGTGATCGCGGCCCTGCACGGGGTGTGCTATGGCGCGGGGTTTCAGCTGGCGCTTGGGGCTGATATTCGGATTGCGGATCAAGAGGTTAAGCTGGCGATCATGGAGATGAAATGGGGGCTCATCCCGGATATGGGTGGCATGGTCCTTCTGTCCCGGCTGACGCGGTCGGATGTGATCCGACAAATGACCTACACGGCCGCACCGATTGAGGCGCAGAAGGCGCTGGACTGGGGTCTGGTGACAGAGGTTGCCGAAGATGTGCAGGCCCGTGCGATGGGGTTAGCCACTGAAATTGCGGGGAAATCCCCATCGGCAATTCGCGCGGCCAAGCGTCTGATTGGCTTTGCCGAAAGCGGCGCGGATGAGGAGGCTGTTCTTCTGTCCGAGAGCCGGGAACAGGCCGATCTCATCGGCAAACCGCATCAGATGGAGGTGATCGCCGCCAACATGGCCGGGCGTGCGCCAAAGTTCGAGTAAGGGCAAAACCCACGTCTGTATCACGTCGGTATCATGTCGGTATTGCGTCGGTATCACGTCGGTACGGATGTCGGTGTTCCTGAAATTGAAACGCCGCGCCTGAGGTGGGCGCGGCGTTTGTCTGAGTATTTCGGGAACGATGAAAGCGCAGGTCAGCCCAGCTCGTTCAACCGCTCAAGCGCGGCCTTCAGCTTGGCCTCTTCATCTTCCTTGATGGCAAGGTTTTCACGCGCCTCGTTGACCACCTCATCGGGCGCGCTTTCGACGAATTTCGGGTTGTTGAGCCGCCCCCGCAGCCCACCCAGTTCCTTGGCGAGCTTGCCCAGCGTTTTCTCCAGCCGCGCCTTTTCCTCGCCCACGTCGATCACATCGGCCAGAGGTAGGCCGAAACTCGCGCCCTCAGCCGCGATTGTGATGCAGCCTTTGGGGAAGGCGTCCACTTCGGTCAGACCCTCAATACGCGCCAGCCGCTGGATCATCACCTCATTGTTGGTCCAGGCGGCACGCGCCGCATCGGACATGCCTGTGACCACCAAAGGTGTCTTGAGGCCCACGGGCACATGCACCTGTGCGCGCGCTGAGCGGACGCTTTCAATCAGCGAAATGGCCCAGTTCATCTCGGCATCGGCCGCTGGATCAATCAGCTCGTCGCCATAGGTGGGCCAATCGGCGTGAATGAGCATTTTCTCGCGTTTTCCGAGGGTTCCCCAGAGTTCTTCCGTCACAAAAGGCATGATCGGGTGCAGCAGGATCAGGCATTGGTCAATGACCCAGGCCATGGTCTCTTGCGTCTCGGCCTTGGTCGCCGCATCGCCATCCATTAGCAGGGGTTTGGAGAATTCCACATACCAGTCACAGACTTTGCCCCAGACAAAACCATAGAGCGCATTGGCGGCGTCATTGAACCTGTACTGCGAAAGGGCAGAATCGACGACACCGCGAATTTTCGCAGTTTCGCCGAGAATCCAACGGTTTACCGTGGCTTTTGGCTGTGGGATTGCACCCGTGCTGCCAACCGCCTCATTCATTTCGGCGAAACGGGCGGCGTTCCAGAGCTTGGTGCCGAAATTCCGATATCCTGCAATACGTTGCGTGCTGAGCTTCAAGTCGCGTCCCATGGCGGCCATGGCGGTGAGCGTAAAGCGCACGGCGTCGGCGCCGTATTCATCAATCAGCTCAAGCGGGTCGAGGACATTGCCCAGGGATTTGGACATCTTCTTGCCCTTCTCATCGCGGACGAGGGCGTGGACATAAACGTCCTTGAAGGGCTTTTCGTCAACCACGGCGTATTGCATCATCATCATCCGGGCGACCCAGAAGAAGATGATGTCAAAGCCGGTGACGAGGACGGACGTGGGGAAGTATTTCTTCAGCTCATCGGTGTCTTCGGGCCAGCCCAGCGTGCCGATGGGCCAGAGGCCGGAGGAGAACCAGGTGTCGAGCACGTCGGGGTCTCTTTCGAGCAGTACTATGTTATTGGTGCCAGTCTCCCGAGTTGAAATGAACGTATCGTGATCTCGTTCGATAGTCCAAACCGTAGAGTTCCACATTGGTGTGATGTCATCCGGCGTCTCTAAGTCGACGGTAGCGGGACGTTCTTCGAGACTAAATTCCTCAACAAAGTCTCGTTCGTAATATGCACGAGCTTTGTCTGCAACTTCCTGAAAATTCGCACCGCAAAACGCCACACGCTCTGCAGACCTGTAGTCAATGCCATTGCCTACGTTTGGTATGCGTTTCGGCCCATACCAAACCGGAATCTGATGCCCCCACCACAGTTGGCGGGAGATGCACCACGGCTCGATGTTTTCCAGCCAGTTGAAATAGACCTTGCGGTCCTGCTCCGGCATGATGTTCACCTCGCCGGATTTCACCGCCTCGATGGCGGGGTCGACGATTTTGTCAGTATCCACAAACCACTGATCAGTGAGCATCGGCTCGATCACGACCTTGGAGCGGTCGCCGAAGGGCTGCATGATGGGTTTGTTTTCAACGAAGGGGATCATTTGCACGTCATCCCCGGCTTGACCGGGGATCTCTGCGTCAAGAGGTCCTCGGGTCGAGCTGGAGGGTGACGGTGCTTCGCCCTGAGCGGCAACCATCACGGCCAGACCTTCGCTGGTGATCTGCTCGACCACCCGCTTGCGCGCTTCAAACCGATCCAGCCCACGCAGATCATCGGGGATCAGGTTGACCGTATCGACCTCTGCCTCGCTGAGACTGCGCTCTCCCTTGGCCACGGCCATGGCAATCTCAGCCGCTTCCGCATAGGGCGCGCCATCGTCGCGCATGGCACCCTTGGTGTCCATCAAGCGGTACATCGGGATGCCGCCGCGTTTGGCAACCTCATAGTCGTTGAAGTCATGCGCGCCGGTGATCTTCACCGCACCGGAGCCAAAGTCGGGATCAGGGTATTCATCGGTGATGATCGGAATGAGGCGGCGGTGCTCTTTGGGGCCAACTGGAATTTCGCAGAGTTTTCCGACGATTGGCGCATAACGTTCATCGGATGGGTGAACCGCAACGGCCCCATCGCCCAGCATGGTCTCTGGCCGGGTTGTGGCGATGGAGATGTAGTCGCGGGTTTCCTCCAGCGTGATGGTGCCGTCCTCGTCCTTCTCGACATAGGTGTAGGTCGCGCCACCGGCGAGCGGGTATTTGAAGTGCCACATATGGCCCGCCACTTCGATATTCTCGACCTCAAGATCAGAGATGGCGGTCTCGAAATGCGGGTCCCAGTTGACCAGTCGCTTGCCGCGATAGATCAGGCCCTTGTTGTACATGTCGACAAAGACCTTGATCACTGCGTCGTGGAAATTGCCTTCCTCACCTTCGGGAGCAGAGGGCGCGCCGGACATGGTGAAGGCCTCGCGCGACCAATCACATGACGCGCCAAGCCGTTTGAGCTGTCCGATGATCGTGCCGCGCGATTTGATCTTCTGCTGCCAGACGCGTTTTTCGAAAGCTTCGCGGCCCATTTGAACGCGTGTGGGCTCCTGATGCTCCATCATGTCGCGTTCGGTCACCATCTGCGTGGCAATCCCTGCGTGATCGGTGCCCGGCTGCCAGAGCGTGTCAAAGCCGCGCATGCGGTGCCAGCGGATCAGGATGTCCTGCAGCGTGTTGTTAAACGCGTGGCCCATATGCAGCGAACCCGTCACATTGGGCGGTGGGATCATGATGGAAAACGGCTCGGCCCCCGGCTTGGCATTGGCCCCGGCCTTGAAAGCGCCGCTCTCTTCCCAGGCCTTTGACAGGCGTGGTTCGGCCTCGGCCGCATTGAATGTCTTGTCCATGCCCATGTCGCGGGACCTCGTGCTCGTCTTTTGCGTTGACGCTCGAATACCCAAATGGCCGGGCAAGGGGAAGAGGCTGGCACGGGTATTTGGAACAAGAAAGAAGCAGCCCACGCTTTCTTAACCATGGATTGGTAGGACATGCGGGCGGTACAGGCTGGGGAGTCGATGACCGCACAAGGAAGAAGCTGCCCCACCTGTGCCCGGCCGCAGCGCAGGACCTCGCATGGGTCGGGGCGCTTCGATTGGGCTTCTTTCTTGTTGAAAATACCCGAAAAGCGCGTCAGTTGCGGTCAGCGGCCCGTTTTTCATCGACCAGCGGTTCGCGTACGCCTGATTGGATCACGTCGGGGTCATAGGGCTGTCGGGCGAAGACCTCTTCGACCATAGGTGCGAAGAACTCCAGCGGCAGGTCGTCATAGTCGGGGTCAAAGCTCGCCTGATCCCAGCGTTCGCAAAACTCGGCGCAGTCGTTGAAGTATTGGTGACCGGCGTGCCGGTCGCGTTTGTTGGGGTCTGCCCCGTCAAGGTGGTGGCCGTAATAGACCATCTGAAAATCACCATGGGTCGCCACGACCCAGGTGCATTGCTCGCGCACGAAGGGCTTGAGGATCGTGGCGGCGTATTCATCGTGATTGTAGGGCGCGTAGATGTCACCGATATCGTGCAGAAGGGCGGCGACAACCCAGTCGATATCTGCCCCATCCCGCCAGGCGCGGGTGGCCGATTGCACCGAATGGCCCAGGCGTGTGACCTGATAGCCTGACAGGCTTTCGTCCAACTCGACCATCGCCTTCATCAGGCGGCGGGCGGTGTGTTTGGTGTGGTCAATTTCATGAGCGGTCAGGAATTCGTAATCTTCCTTCGTGCCATCCTTCATCTGGGTGAAGCTGACTTTGTCGATCATCCGTAAAACCCTTTCGTGTCCGCTTCAGCCCCGTCCATCAAGGCAGCGGCTTGCGCTTTTCTGATCTCATCGTAAATCGCAAGGCTCTCTGGCGTAAAGGGCGCGCGGGGTGGGGTGAAGTTGATGAAGTTGCCGGTGCGGTCCGCGCCGCGGGCAAGGATGGCATAGTCCTTGGCAGCCACTTCCTGCGCAATTTGCGGAGTGCAGTAGCGAATGGCGACCGCAATGCGACGGTCACTCGACACATTTGGTCCAGAGCCATGAATCATCAGACCGTGATGCAGTGACATCTGCCCCGGCTGTAGTTCGGCGGCCACCTTGTCTTCTGGTGCCACGTCCACGCGAATCTCCTGCCCGCGCGACAGCAGGTTGTTGTCATCATAGGTGTCGTTATGTGGAAGGATCGGGTTCTTGTGCGAGCCCTTCACAAAATCCATGCAGCCCGATTGGCGCGTGGCTGGGCTAAGCGCAATCCAAGCGGTGCACAGCTGATCCACCGCGCCAAAGCCCCAATAGGTCAGGTCCTGATGCATGGACACAATGGCTTTTGTGTTTGGTTCCTTGATGAAGAATTCCACGCTCCAGATCAGGATATCCGGGCCAAGCAGACCCTCAATCACATCCAAAAACCGGTCATCTGCTGCAATCTGATGCGCCATGGGGATCACGCAGTGGGAGTTGATGCGTTTGTAGGTATTGAGCGGCAGCGGCAAACCATTGTCGAGCCACTCGGCCTCCAGCGTTTCCAGTTCTTTGCGCAGGCTTTGGGCCTCGGTCGCGTCCAGCACCGGGATGGGGCACAGGAAACCGTCGCGCCAGTATTGGTCGACTTGCGCCTCACTCAGACGGCCATTTTGAAGCAGGGTCATGTCAAGCATCGTGGAACGCCTCCTCCTCGCGCTGAGTATAGCCTAGCGTCGGGCTGATCAGGCTCAAAACTGTGATACTGGACGCTGAGGCTAAGTTCAGCTTAGTCTCAACCCATGGCTGTCTCTGTCCCCTCTCTCAATTGGCTGCGCGTTTTCGAGGCCGCCGCTCGGGCCGAGAGCTTTGCCCGCGCCGCATCAGAGCTTAACATGTCCGCCGCAGCGGTGAGCCAACAGGTGCGCGCGCTGGAAGAGCGGTTAGAAACGCGACTCTTTGAACGGCAAGCACATGCCGTGCGCTTGACGGAGGCAGGTCGCGCCTACCTTCCTGGGGTTCAACAGGCTTTGTTGACGCTGCAAAGTACAACAGAAGGGCTATTCGGGGCCAATCGGGCCGAGCAACTCTATGTACGTGCCGTCCTGCTCTTTGCTCATGGCATTCTGGCCGAAGGGCATGGCGATTTCTCGGCCCAGCATCCCCAGATCACGTTGCAGATTGATACCGGCAATAGCATTGGTGATTTCTCGCAGGGTTTCAGCGACCTTCAGATCGTGTTTGGTAATCCGTCAGCTTACTGCGCGCAGGGCGACGCCCTGTTTTCTGAAAGGCTCTACCCGGTGGCTTTGCCCGAGATCGCGGCGCAGATCACATCGCCCGGAGACCTTTTGCGCCAGACCCTCATTGAAGTTGGCACGCATCGTGCAGGCTGGCCACATGTGTTTGAAAGCTCGGGCATCTGGCCGGGGGCTGTCAAATACATCTTTGCCGACAGCACGATCATGGCCTTTGCGTTGGCGCGGTCGGGCACAGGTGTGGCCCTGGCGCGTGCGCCTGCCAGTGATCGGTCGATGGCAGAGGCGGGGCTGGTGCCATGTCTCGAAGGGTTCTCAGTTGCAGGACAAGAGGCGTATCATCTGGTCTACCCGGATCGTGCGGCCCTGCGGCCAGCGGCGCGCCGCTTTCGCGAGTGGTTGGTTGCCTATTGTGCGGAGCGGTCTTAGCCCCTTGCGGGACGGGTCGGCGGGGCGTATACGCGCGGCCTGAACCCCAAAGGGAATGCATCATGCCGGGCAGTGCCAATCTTAACATTATGCTGAAGGCCGCCCGCAAGGCAGGGCGGTCACTGGTCAAGGATTTCCGTGAGGTTGAAAACCTTCAGGTTAGTTCAAAAGGCGCAGGCGATTTCGTCAGCCGCGCGGATATCGCTGCCGAGGCCATTCTGAAAGAAGAGCTGATGGGTGCGCGCCCGACCTATGGCTGGCTGGCCGAAGAAGGTGGCGAAGAAGCGGGGCAGGACCCCACGCGCCGCTGGATTGTGGATCCGCTGGATGGCACGACGAATTTTCTGCATGGCTTGCCGCACTGGGCCATCTCTATCGCATTGGAGCACAAAGGCCAGGTTGTGACCGGCGTGATTTACGATGCAGCCAAGGACGAGATGTATTTCGCCGAAAAAGGCGAAGGCGCTTTTTTGAATGACAGCCGCTTGCGAGTTTCGGACCGCAAGGTCATGATCGAGTCGATTTTTGCGACAGGCGTGCCATTTGGCGGCCGTGCGGATTTGCCTGAGACTCTGCAGGATCTGGCACGGCTTATGCCCACATGTGCTGGGGTGCGCCGGTGGGGATCGGCTGCGCTGGACATGGCCTATGTCGCGGCCGGGCGCTATGAGGGGTTCTGGGAACGGCGTTTGAATGCCTGGGATCTGGCCGCAGGGCTGATCATCCTGCGTGAAGCAGGCGGGTTGGCCGAACCTTTGGTGCCAGGTGGCAATATCCTGGAAGATGGCGACATCGTCTGCGCAAATGAAGCGATCTTTTCGACTTTTACCAAAGTGATCCGCGACGCGTGGACCAAAAGCCTTCTGAAGGCTTTTGCCAACGTCTTTCAAAAAGACGTTTGGAGCGTTAGGTCGAAACAGGCACGCGCGGCGAAAACAGAAGTTTCACATAGGTCCGAAGCTGAAGGATTTGTGCGGCAAGGGTTTCGCGCTCGCCCAGCACCTTTTGCAGCACAATTGCCCCTTCGGCGACCCCGGACACCATGTCGCCTAGGGCATCAAGGTCGACTGGTTCCGCTGGGGGGTAACGCTCGGCGATTTCTTCGAACATTGCGCGAAACCGGGCGCGCCAGGCCAGAATCGCCTCACGGTTCAACTCCCGCACACCGCGATCAAAAAGGCGGTCCTGATAAGCGGCGGCGGCGATCACACAGCCAGGGTGGCCATTTGGCAGATCCGCAAGGATTTCAGCCAGAAGTTTGAGGCCGATGAGCATGGCATGCAGCGGGTCGTCATTAAGCTCTCGCGCCCGGCCGAACACATCATCAAAGAGCGCGTTCTCGGCGTCGATGTAGCGTTCCAGCAGGGCGCGGGCCAACGCGTTTTTGTCCTTGAAATGGTAAAAGAACCCGCTGCGCGAAATTTCCACGGCAGCGACGATTTCCTCGATGGACGTGGCCTCGAACCCTTTTTCCAGCACGGCCTTTTCGGCGACATCCAATATCTGTGTTTTTGTGTTGGGTTTCTCACTCACGGCCCATTCTCCTGTACTGCGAGTCCAGTTGACACTAATCTGGTCCGGTAGTTCATTCCAGCACACGTTTTAAAGTTTTGAAATTAAACAAAATTTATAGCGTTCAGAACTGTACCACAGGCGCACTCGCGGTGACATGTGGCACAGGATATGTCCCGACCATTCTCATTTTGGAGTGAAATTTATGCGACTGACAAAATTTTCAAAGAGCGACCGTTACTATCTCACGGATGGAGGTCTGGAAACCTTTATGGTCTTTGACAAAGGGTATGACCTGCCGTGTTTTTCCGCAGCTGTCTTGCTTGAAACCGAAGACGGGCGCGCTGAGCTGAATGCCTATTTTGACCGGTTCATTGGCTTGGCCAAGGCCGATGAGCGCGGCTATGTTCTGGATGTGCCGACGTGGCGCTCTGGAATGGCCTGGGCCGAAGCGTTGGGCAAAAGTGCTGCGGAGCAGATGCAAGTGAACACCGACGCAGTGCGCTTTGTTGAGGCCATCCGCGCGCGGCACGAGGCCGAGGCATGTCCGATCCTGCTCAATGGATTGGTCGGACCGGCGGGTGATGCCTATGCGCCGGGCACGCTTTTGTCTGAGGACGAAGCCTTGGACACACACACACCACAGATTGCCGCGCTGGCAGGGGCCGGTGTGGATTTGATCAGTGCGCTGACGCTCACCCATGCTGAGGAGGCCGTAGGTATTGTCCGAGCTGCGCAAAAGGCAAATGCGCCTGTGGCCATTGCCTTCACACTGGAAACCGATGGGCATTTGCCCTCGGGCCAACCCCTGGGCGAGGCGATTGCACAGGTGGACGGCGCGACGGAAAACGGGCCGATCTACTACATGATCAACTGTGCTCATCCTGATCACTTCCACGACAAGCTGTCTGGTGGTTCAGACTGGCTGCGTCGGATTGGTGGATTGCGCTGCAACGCCTCGCGCCTCAGCCACGCGGAACTGGATGCCGCCGAAGAGCTGGATGATGGTGATCCGCAAGAGCTGGGTCGGTTGAACGCTGATTTGCTCGAGATGTTGCCGAATGTTCGCGTGTTCGGCGGCTGCTGTGGCACGGACCACCGACATGTGGAATGCATGTCACATCATGCCTCTGACCAGCGCGCGGCGTAGGAAGGGGCGAAAGGATGAAGGATCTTATGACACACATGATGCCAGAAGACGCCCGGATTGAAGACGCACCTGCATTGGCGCAACTCGTCGTGATGGCCGGTGATGGCATGCCTTTGCTGGTGTGGGAAGAGATGCGCGAACCAGGAGAAGATGTCTGGGACGTGGGTGCGCGTCGAGCCGCGCGCGAAGAAGGGCAGTTTTCCTATCGCAAGGCGCGCGTCATTCGACGGGATGGTACGGTGATCTCCTCACTGGTGGGATACCCATTGGATGAGGTGGTGCCCGAGGCCGAGCTTGACGATCTTCCACCGCTGTTCCGCCCCTTGGTAGAGCTTGAAAACGAGGCGGTGCCCAGTTGGTATGTGAATGTCTTGGCGACCTTTCCGGAGGCGCGCTGCAAGGGCGCGGCAAAAGCGCTTTTGCAAGATGCCGAAGCGCAGGCCAGAGCATCGGGACAAACGCGGATGAGCATTATCACGAGTGACGACAATCCCGCGCTCAAGCTTTATGAGCATGTCGGCAATCGCCAGATTACGCGCCGCCCCGTGGTGCGTGACGGATGGAAGACGGACTCCAAAGAGTGGATTCTGCTGATCAAGAACCTGGGTTAAGCGCTGGGCAAAAGCCTGTTGAAGGCTTTTGCCAATGTCTTTCAAAAAGACATTGGATGAGGTTATCGATCTGATGGGTGGTTGACGCCATCATCCCACGGGATGGGCTCGTGCTCGGCGGGGTTCTGCCCTTCGATAGACCCGAAATTAACGCCATATTCGTTCGGGTTAGAGCGGCGCTGGTGATGCGTGTAAATCCCGCAGGTCTTACAAAAGAAGTGCTGCGCTGTGCCGGTGTTCCAGGTGTAAAGTGAAAGGTTGTCAGCGCCTTTGGTCACCTTGAGATCATCTAATGGCACGCTGACCGTTGGCGCGGCGCGGCGGCGGCAGAATGAGCAGTCACAGCGATGCGGAGAGGGAATGCCATCGGGCAGATTGAGCGAGAGTTCAACCGCGCCGCAGTGGCAAGTGGCTTTGTAGACGCTCATTTGCGGGTCACTTTCGGGATTGACGTTCGCACAAAGCGATAGGTGGCGTCCGGATGTGGCGGATGGCCGTCAGTTTGTTCCCAGAACCGTTGCCCGCCGCGACGCAGAAAGACGGGGATGGTGAGCAGGATACCCGCGATGAACCCGCCCGCATGCGCCCAATAGGCGACGCCGCCGGTCTCGGGATCGGCGCCAAGCCCGCCAAAGATCTGTATGGCAAACCACAGCACCAGCATGGTCCAGGCCGGAATGCTGATGATGCGGAAAATGATGATCAGGATGATGAGAATATCGACCTTGGCCCGTGGGAAGAGCAGAAGATAGCCGCCCATGACCCCGGCAATCGCACCAGATGCGCCCACGGTTGGCACTTGGCTGAGGGGAGCTGAGATCAGATGCGTGACCCCCGCCGCGATGCCACAGGCCAAGTAGAAGACAAGGTAGCCCACATGGCCCATCTCGTCCTCCATGTTGTCGCCGAATATCCATAAAAACAGCATGTTACCCGCAAGGTGCATCCAGCCGCCATGCAGGAACATCGAAGTAAGCAATGTCTCATATGTGCCCTGTTGGCTGACAAGGACCGGCACCATAGCCCATTCGTAGAAAAACCCGTTGAGTGCGCGGGGATCGCTGAAAAGCGGCCAGTAGCTGAGGAAAATACCAATATTGAGCGCCATCAGCACGTAGGTGACGTAAGGCACCCGACCAGACGGGTTGTGATCGCGAATAGGAAACATGCGACGACTGTGGCGAGGGACAGACGAGGGGTCAAGCGATCAGTGTTGGCACGTTTGGATGGTGTGGGGTTTGAGTATTTTGGGAACGATGAAAGGGCAGGGTAGAGTTTAATCCATCCCGCCGAGGAGCGCCGCGTTGCCGCCAGCCGCGGTTGTGTCGACGCAGACGTGACGCTCTCCCATGACATGTCCAAGGTCTGGTTGCCCCGTGATCAGAGGCAGGATCGGGCCGTTTCGTTTGCTGAGAGCGGTGGTGTAGGCCTGCGCTTTGGTGGCATCGCCCCACCACAGAGCGCCTGCAAAATTGGACTGTGTGGTCAGGACCTCTGCTGCCAGAGCACCAGTCACCGTTGCCGCGCGGCCACCAAGGGCCATGACGGCTTCGGCTTGCGCCTTGGCCGCGTCTTCGCCAGGGCCAAGACAGAGCAGGGGCGCGCGGGCATGAAGTGTGAGGCGGTTGGACTCTCCGGTCGGACCCGGCAGTACAAGGGCCGGTGAGGTTGGGATGTCGCGGTCTTGTGCCGCAACCAGTGCGGCCTGTGCTGCGTCAGGTGACATGTCCGTTGGCCATGTGGCATCGGTTTGTGTAACTGGGCGCGCTGAAAAGCGGGAAAGGTAATGCGGCCCGCCTGCCTTGGGCCCAGTTCCGGAAAGCCCTTCGCCGCCAAAGGGTTGGCTGCCTACGATGGCGCCGATCTGATTGCGGTTGACGTAAATATTTCCAGCATGAACCGCCTCGGTCACGTGTTGCACCCGGTCATCGATCCGGGTCATCAGGCCGAAGGTCAACCCGTAGCCGGTGGCGTTGATATCGGCGATGACCTGATCCAATTGATTTGAGGCAAACGTGGCAATATGCAGGACAGGACCAAAGATCTCGCGTTTCAGGTCCCCAATGCCCTGCACGCGGATCAGGGTCGGGGCGATGAAGTGACCTGAGTTTGGCGTGGGGATTTCATGCAAAAGACGCCCCTCGGCACGGGCGGCCTCGATATGTGCGGCAATACCGGCCTGAGCCTCGGCATCAATCACCGGGCCCACATCGGTCTTCAGGTGCCAGGGTGCCCCCATGACAAGCGCATCCATGGCTCCGGTTAGCATTTCGGTCAGTCCCTCGGCGATATCTTCCTGAACATATAGACACCGCAAGGCTGAACAACGTTGCCCGGCGGATTGAAAGGCGGATTCGACAATAGCTTGAACCGCCTGTTCTGGCAGGGCCGTGCTGTCGACGATCATTGCGTTTAAGCCACCGGTTTCGGCAATGAGAGGCGCGCCGGGGGCAAGATTTTGCGCCATGGTGGTGCGGATTTTGAGGGCTGTTTCTGTTGAGCCTGTGAAAGCCACGCCGCTGACGCGCGGATCAGATGTCAGTGCGGCACCGACGTCGCCTGCCCCGGGCAGAAGCTGTAGCGCGGTTTTGGGTACACCCGCTTTGTGCATTAGGGAAATTGCCAAATGCGCAATGAGTGGTGTTTGTTCAGCGGGTTTGGCCAGAACGGCGTTGCCCGCGGCCAGAGCAGCGCTGATCTGACCGGAAAAGATGGCGAGGGGAAATTCCACGGTGAAATGCAGGTGAATGTGCCGACCGGTTTGGCGTCGGGCGCGTTGGCCCCGTAGTAGCGCAGGAAATCCACCGCCTCGCGCAGCTCGGCCACGGCGTCCATCAGGGATTTGCCTGCCTCGCGCGCAAGAATGGCGAAAAGTTCTCCGAAATTCTCCTCATAGAAATCAGCGGCTCGGGCCAAGACCCGCCCCCGCTCTTTGGGATCCGCGTTCCACGGTTTGGCGTTTTTGAGCGCTGTTTCAACATCTTTTGGGCTGGCAAAGGCAACCTGACCGGGTTGATCTGCCGGGTCGGCGGGGTTTTGAACCGGATGCGGGTCTTGCGGGGCGGCCTTGCCTGTCAAGAGCGGTGCCGCCTGCCATGTCGCGGTGGCAAAGGGTGCGCGGGCGGCCTCAATTGTATCCAGCGTTGGTTGATGGGTCAGGTCAAATCCCTTGGAATTGATCCGCTCAGGCGCGAAAAGCTCTGGCCCTGTGGGCAAAGTGGCTTGCGTCTCATGATAAATCTCGAACGGATCCCGCGCGACCTGCTCTGGCGAGACGTCTTCATCCACGATTTGGTTCACAAAGCTGGAATTTGCGCCGTTCTCCAAAAGCCTGCGCACCAAGTAGGCCAGCAAATCGCGATGTGCGCCTACAGGGGCATAGATGCGACAGCGGGTGTTCTCTGCCTGCATGACGATGTTGTGCAGGGCCTCTCCCATGCCGTGCAGGCGCTGGAACTCGAAGGTTTCTTTGTCGTCTGCCATGTCGAGAATGGCCGCGACCGTATGGGCGTTGTGGGTGGCAAATTGCGGATAGATGCGGTCGGTCAGAGACAGCAATTTGCGCGCATTGGCGATGTAGGAAATGTCGGTGGCGGCTTTTGAGGTGAAGACTGGAAAACCGTCAATCCCCTCAACCTGCGCGCGTTTGATCTCGGTGTCCCAATAGGCGCCCTTCACCAGCCGCACCATGATGCGCCGGTCCAGTCGGGTGGCAAGGGCGTGCAGATGATCGATCACATGGGCCGCGCGTTGGCCATAGGCCTGCACCACCACGCCAAAGCCATCCCAACCCGCCAAAGCAGGCTCGGCCAATGTCGCCTCGATCACATCCAGAGACAGCGACAGGCGGTCCGCCTCTTCCGCGTCGATGTTGAGCCCCATGCGGGCTGACTTGGCCAACAAGGCCAGACTGCGCAGGCGCGGCATCAGGATGTCCATCACACCGTCTTTCTGTGCGACCTCATAGCGGGGGTAGAGGGCCGAAAGTTTGACGGAAATGCCGGGGTTCTTGCGGATGTCCTCATGCACGCAGGCCGAGGAAATGGCAGTAATGGCGCGGCTATATGCCAAATGATAGCGCGTTGCGTCGGCGTCTGTGCGTGCGGCCTCTCCCAGCATGTCGTAGGAATAGGTGTACCCCTTGGCCTCCATCCCGGCGGCGCGATCCATAGCCGATGTGATTGTCTCGCCCAGGACAAACTGACGGCCCATCTCTTTCATCGCGCGGCCCACAGCGGTGCGGATGACCGGTTCGCCCAAACGCTTGATGGCGGCACGAAGATGACCGACGGGGCCGGGGGCCTCTTCGGTCAACACTTTACCTGTGAGCATTAAAGCCCAGGTTGAGGCGTTGACCAGAGGCGAGGTGGAATGCCCCATATGCTTGCCCCAGTCAGAGGGGGCAATCTTGTCCTCGATCAGCGCGTCAATCGTGTCGGCATCTGGCACCCGCAAAAGCGCTTCGGCCAGGCACATTAGGGCGACGCCTTCATCGGTTGACAGCCCGTATTCCGCCAGAAAAACCTCCATCAATCCCGGATCGGAATGATCGCGAATGTCGCCGACAAGCGCGGCACCACGGGCCACGATGCGCGTGCGGTCCTCGGGTGACAATCCCGCCTGCTCCACAAGCTGGTCAATTGTGGTGGCTTCATCGGCGTAGGTGATCAGATCAATTTCGCGGCGCAGGTCGGTGTCATACGGCATGGTGTGTCTCTTGCAGAGTGGCAGGGAATTGACCTAACATATCACTTATACGCAGGTCATATTTCCTGAAAATTTATTTTTTGCAGGATTTATACGTGCATAAATGGAGTTGCATAGGTCAAATGGAAGAGTTGGAGCTGGACCGGTACGACAAGGCGATTCTGCATGTGTTGGCGGGCGATGGGCGGATCAGCATTACTGATCTGGCGCGAGAGATTGGGCTGTCCAAATCACCGACACAGGCGCGGCTACGTCGGCTTGAGCGAGACGGGGTGATCTCAGGCTACCGTGCGCTGATTGATCCCATTCGTCTGGGCCTAGATCACGTCAGCTTTGTTGAGTTGAGCATGACCGACACGCGAGAGGCGTCACTGGCGGCGTTCAACGCGGCTGTTCTGAAGATCCCGGAAGTTGAACAAGTGCATCTGATTGCTGGAAATTTCGACTATCTTCTAAAGATACGCACGCAAAGCATGAGCGACTATCGTCGCGTACTGGCTGATCAGATTTCCAACCTGCCGCACGTCTCCAAGACCTCAACCTATGTGGCTATGGAGGCGGTGAAAGAAAACACTGTCCCAGATGTGATTTGATTTTCCATCCCTCTGCGGCATCTTTGGCGCATGAGACTTACGATCCTAGCCTGTGTTGTCGCTGGTCCGGTCTGGGCCAACGCTTGCCCCGAACCGCCCGACCACGCCGCCGCCCTATCTGATTTGATCAAGGCGGCGCGAGAAGCGCCGGATGAGGCCACGGGCCGGGCGCTTTCGGGGGAAATGTGGGCACTTTGGGCCGACGCGCCGGACGCCAAGGCACAAGAGCTTTTGGATGAAGCGATGGAGCGGCGGCGTGTGGCCGACTACGACGGGGCCACCAAGGCCGTGGATGCGCTGATTGCCTACTGCCCGGATTATTCTGAAGGTTACAACCAACGCGCCTTTATCAATTTCCTGCGAGAGGATTTTGCCGCCGCTTTGCCTGACCTTAACCGCACTTTGGAGATCACACCGCGCCACACCGGCGCGTTGACGGGCCGGGCGTTGACACTGGCCGCGTTGGGACGGAACGCGGAAGCGACGCTGTCGTTGCGCGCGGCGCTGGATCTGAACCCTTGGCTGGGCGAGCGGCGTTTGCTGCAGCAACTGGAGCAACAGGAACAGGATCTCTGACAAAGCGAATGAGACAGGCCATGTGGCGCAGAGTGGCGAATTTGGTCGCTTTGACCGCGCTTTTGGGCTGCAGCGCGGCTGTGCCAGACCGTCCCGTGCCACCTGCGCCGGAGCCCCAACCGACCAGCATTCCTGAACCGATCCCTGCTGCATTGCCTGCCGCAGAGTCACCATTGCCCAGCTTTCGGGAGCCGCCCTTCGGACCTGATATCCTTGTGGTCGGCGACAGCCAGATTTCCTTTGGCGCGGGTGCGGGGCATCTGGCACTCTTTGGCAATCTGGCCCGTGCCTGCGGCGCAAATCCGCAAGAGCGACGCTTTCTTGACAATCTTGACGCACAGTCAGTTGCGGCCATTGGTGTGCGGTCCTCGTCTCTCAATCACTGGAGCGCGCGGGACGCGGACACAAAAGGCGTGATCTGCGACAAGGATGCGCGGTTCGGGGTGAATGCAGGCACATATGGCGTGACCGGCCCGGCGCGCAGCTATGTGCAGATTGGCGACGGCCGGCCCTATGAGTTTTGCCGCCCGAACCAATCTCCGTTCGAGGCGATGTTTCGTGAGGGATATTACCGTCCCAAACTGGTCGTGCTGGCGTTTCTGGGCAATTCCGTGGATCGCTGGGCCGATCATGCGACGGCGACAGCCGATCTGCGGGCAAGCATCGCGCAGATTCCCGAAGAGAGCGCCTGTGTCGTCATGAGCACTGCGGCGGCCTTTGACGCAGAGGTGAATGCAAAGCGGCAACTGGCCCAGCGAAACCTGGCGCGTGCTGTTGCGACAACGGGCGGACGCTGCAGTTTTGCCGAAGCGTTGACGCCGGATCTGGTCGCGTCGGTGACGGGCAATCCGGATCACTTCCGCACCAATGAGGCCGGAGAGGTTCTGGACAGGTTTCATCCCAATACCAAAGGCTTTGAGCGGTTTTTCCAAAGTGCCACCCCGGTCATTTGCGCGGCTGTCTTTGACCAGCTTGGCCCTCTCTGAGCCGTTTTTACTTCAGGAATGCACGAAAAGTTCAAACACTTTGCATAACCGCTGCGGATTTATTGCCGTATAGACCTTGCAGGTGAATTGGGGAAAGGCGGGTCGGAATGGCGAAGGGTTTGAAAAACGCGTGCCGGGGTGTGTTGGTGATGCTTTTGTCTGCCGTGATCGCGGCACCGCCACTTGCTGCTGAAGAGTTCAAATCACCTGATATCGTGGTTTTAGGGGACTCGCAGTTGAGCTTCGGTGCGGGGCCGGTGTTTCTCGAGTTTTTTCAGAACATTGATCAGCATTGCGGTGCAGGTCCGCAAGGAGAAACTGATTACACCCAACTGGGTGAAAAAAGCGTCGCGATCTTCGGCGTGCGTTCCACGTCGCTTGGCTCTTGGGTGGCGCGCAGTCGCCGGGGCAAGGCTGCGGTGTGTGAGGTCGACAAAAAGTGGAAAGCAAACGCCGCCACTTTCGGGACCGTCAACACAGGTAAGAACAAATACGTCCAGATCGGCAAGGGACGGAATTACCAGTTCTGCAAGAAAGGCCAATCGCCGTTTGAGGCGATGTTTGCGGAAGGGTATTATGCACCCAAACTGATCGTCATGAACTTTCTGGGGAACTCCGCGCGCCGCTGGGCCGAAGACAAGCATCAGGCCTTGGCCGATGTCACAAAGGCGATGGAGCAATTGCCCGAAGGTGTGCCCTGCGTCTTCCTGACCACCGCGCCGACCTACAAGAAAAAGACCGTGGATCTGCGCCTCAAAGCGCAGGAGAACCTGAAATATGCCTTCATGAAAGCCGGGTCTCAGTGCAGTTTTGTTGAAGGGTTTACGCCCGAGACCATTGCCGCCAATCAGGGCAATCGGCTCTATTTTCGGCGCAACAAGTCAGGTCGGGTGAAGGATCCGTTTCATCCCAACCAGAAAGCACAGGAAAATTTCTTTATGGTCCGCACGCAAGACATCTGCCACGCCGTGCATGAGCAGCTTGCGCCGAAAAACACAGAAACCGCCGTCCTTTTGCCCGCGCCCTAAAGGCAGAACTTTACACCCGCGCCCAAGCCGATATGGTCCGCCCACGCCCCTCGTGCCCGCGTGGTGGAATGGTAGACACAGGAGACTTAAAATCTCCAGGCCGGATAGGCCGTGCCGGTTCGAGTCCGGCCGCGGGTACCAGAGGCAAAAGCTTTGGGAAAGTCTTTTCAGAAAAGACTTCGGGTCGGTAGGCGCAAGTAAATGTACGGATGCTGATTTTGGGGCGAACGACCGCACTGAGCTCGTGTTGCACGTTATTCAGCAGAGGCGCGCGATCGCGAGACCGCGGGATGGCGACCCTCTACAAATTCTGAACACTTAATGTCAGCCAAGTCTGCATGTCCTTGGATCGGCGCGCTTACGTGAGCCAATCGCCAGCCCGATGGGGCGGTCTGGCGATCGCGCGGCGGGCCTGCGGCCCTTGATTCCGCGCGAGGGTATTCAAAGGCAGCAAAGTCCGCCAAGCGGACATCCAATTACCCCCGCACCCCGGCAAACCTTTCTTCCCAAGCCTCACGATCCTCATCACTGATCTTCGCAAAAAGCACGTCTGGCACACCAAATTCATGCCCGGCGGGCAGAGCGGCGAGTGCCGCTGTCACGTCCTCAGGCCATTGCGTATCAAGCGTGTTCATCGCCGACAGCATCCGGGCGGCTGCGTCCGGGATAAAGGGAGCTGACAGCACTGCGTAAAAGCGGATCAGGTTAAGCGCCAGACGCACCTGCATTGCGGCTTTTTCAGGGTCTTCCTTGAACGTGGCCCAGGGGGCGGCGGATTGCAGGTATTCATTGCCCGCCACCCAGATGGCGCGCAGCTCCATCGCCGATTTGCGCACCTCGATGGCTTCCATATGCCTTTCATAGGCGCGTAGGCGCTTGGTGAGATCGGCGATCAGCGCGTCTTCTTGTGCGCCATAAGCCCCACCCGCTGGCACGGCTTCGCCAAATTTGGAGCGGCAGAACTTGGTGACACGGCTCACGAAATTGCCCAGCACATCGGCGAGATCCTTGTTCACGGAGGTTTGGAAATTCTCCCATGTGAACTCAGAGTCGCTGCTTTCCGGTGCGTGGGACAGAAGCCACCAGCGCCAGTAATCACTGGGCAAGATCTCCAGCGCCTGATCCATGAAGATACCGCGGCCCTGAGACGTGCTGAACTGCCCACCATCGTAGTTGAGGTAGTTAAACGATTTTATGTAATCCACGAGCTTCCACGGC
Source organism: Roseovarius sp. W115 (assembly GCF_032842945.2). Taxonomy (NCBI): domain Bacteria; kingdom Pseudomonadati; phylum Pseudomonadota; class Alphaproteobacteria; order Rhodobacterales; family Roseobacteraceae; genus Roseovarius; species Roseovarius rhodophyticola. The sequence goes on along the minus strand of NZ_CP146606.1, from coordinate 724,331 downwards.
TCCCCGCTGCCCAGGATCGTGGCGGGAAAGCTCAGCGTATGAAACGGCACGTTGTCCTTGCCCATGAACTGGGTGTAGCGCACGTCCTCGGCCCCATTGTCGGTGCGCCACCAGCGTTCCCAGTTCCGGCCAGAGGCGGCCTCGGCCCATTCTCCGGCGCAGGCGATGTACTCAATCGGCGCGTCGAACCAGACGTAGAATACCTTGCCTTCCATCCCCGGCCAATCATCATCCCCGCGCTTGACCGGAATGCCCCAGTCGAGGTCACGCGTGATGCCACGATCTTGCAACCCATCGCCGTCATTGAGCCATTTCTTGGCGATGGACGTGGTTAGAATGGGCCAGTCTTTCTTGCCATCAATCCAGGCATTTAACTGATCGCGCATCCCGCTTTGCTTGAGATAAAGATGCTTGGTCGCCCGCACTTCCAGATCGGTCGAGCCGGAGATGGCCGAGCGCGGCTCAATCAGGTCTGTCGGATCAAGCTGTTTGGTGCAGTCCTCACACTGGTCCCCGCGGGCTTTGTCATAGCCGCAATTGGGGCAGGTGCCCTCGATGTAGCGGTCGGGCAGGAAGCGGCCATCGGCATTGGAATAGACCTGACTTTCTGAGACTTCTTCGATCAGGCCAGCCTCGGCCAAGCGTCCGGCGAAATGCTGGGTCAGGGCATGGTTCTGTGGGCTGGACGAGCGGCCGAAATGATCAAACGAAAGCCGAAACCCTTTGCCGAGCTTGTCCTGCACCTCCCACATCTCGGCGCAGTACTCAGCCACTGGCTTGCCTGCTTTGGCCGCGGCCAGCTCTGCGGGTGTGCCGTGCTCATCGGTGGCGCATAGAAACAGCACCTCATGTCCGCGCCCACGCAGATACCGTGCATAGAGATCGGCAGGCAGTTGGCTGCCGACGAGGTTGCCCAGGTGTTTGATCCCGTTGATATAAGGGATCGCAGAGGTGATCAGGTGACGCGCCATGACGAAATCCTTGGGGTGTTTCGTCGTCCTTTAGCCCATGGTGGGCGTTAGGACCAGTGCCCCGATGGCTGTTGGTGCTGGCCGACCACAGGCAGATAGGTTGGCCAGCAGCAGAACCGGCAAACCCTAGTCTGGCACAGGGGCGTAGAGATCAACATTAATGGGCTGAAAATAGAGGTCATATTCTGACGCGGCCATCACGCCTGTGCAAACACGGCGTTTGTTGACGTCATCCCGCACGAGTTGCAGCATGTCCTTCATCTGAGGTTGAATCTGGCACGCCCCCTGGCCCGGCCTTCCACATAACATTTTGTAGAGCCTGTATGCCCGCATCATCGGACAGCGAATTTGAGCATCAAGATCCAGAGTTTCCCGACGTGCAATCCAGCTTTCGAGAATAGCTGTGTTCTGTTCAAGCTGTTCTGGACTTTGTTCTTTCCACCGTGGTTGCTCGGTCTCCCATTCCAGACGCTCCAGTTGCGACAACAACATCCATCTCGATGTTGCAAACCCCTGCAGGGCAGAGCTGTTGTGGTTTTCGTAGACGATGGAATTCGTAAGGTATGGCTCGTCCAGCAAAGCGTGGCGTGCGTTGTTGGCATTGAATTTGTACTGAGCGAATTGTTTCCATAGCTCCGGGTCATATGGGGATGATTGCAGCAGACGTCGGGAGTACTCGACCTTGTCTTCACGCGGTGTGCGTTCAATCACAGACATGCGCAAACGGTCGTCCTCAGTGATGGAAAATCCGCTGATATCCTTCAGAAGTATTTCCAACAGTCTCGGGTTGTAAGGGTCGCGCTCAATCTGGGCATTTGCATGCTCCTTGGCGCGACGTATGTGGCTTTCGTAGACAAACTCGTAGCCATATTTTCGCGCGAGGTCAGAGTCGAAGTTATAAGCCAGATTTGCGTTCGTCACATTTGGATCACTCAGGTATTCGTTCAGAAATGCAGCCTCCTCCTGTGTCGCGGTTCTGGTCCAGATATTTCTTGCGTAGAGGTCCTCCAGATTGCGAAACTGCCGTTTTGCCGCTTCATCCATGAACCAATCCCTGCGGCTTGGCAGGTGGTATGTGCCTGCGGCAAAAAGCTTGCACCATAACACGTTATCGTCACTGCCGTGAATTTCGACAAGGGGCGCGTATTGGCTGCACATGTATTCAACCAATTCCCAACTGCCGCCCCATCCCGGATTGGTCAAATCAATAGCGCGATTGAGCGTGCCGTAGTTCGGGGCCTCGCGCATTACAGTATCGAGGACGGCCAATGCCTTGTCCTGATTGCGGGTTGAATTGGCCAGTCTTATGATGGCATCGGACGCCGGAAGAAGATCTGGGGCCAACTCATAAGCGCGCTCTGCGAGTTGCCACGCCTCACGGTGCATAGCGCCAAACGTGGCCATGGCATCGTAGTAGAGCGTACGCGCAAGCCCTTCGCCCCGAATATACCAGGCGGTTCTGTGCAAGACCCACACCTGCCCTGTGTGTGCATAGGCGGATTGTGGATAGGCCTCGAGCCACTCTTCAGCGAAATGCGCGACCTTGGGGTTGTTGGTGCCAAACACACCAAAAAGCCACCGCGTATGATCCACGGCTTCCGCATCCCGCAAAGACAGTCTGTGAGACTGTGCGAACATTTCCTCAGCCGCAGCATAATCTTTTGCCTCGATTATCTCCCACAGGTCATCTTGGGACAGGTCGTCATAAATGTCCCCTGCCTGGGTGAGGGTGGGCAGTAGAAATAAAAGCGCGATTACAAGACATTGAAGGTATCGAAACATGGCCAAACCTCGCATTTACACGCTTAAGCTGTACGGGTTGGCTGCGGCGATAGTATGGCGTTCGGGTGATCTTGACGTGCAAAAGGGCGCTTTGTGACACTGGCTGGATTATTGCCCTTCACCAGCTTCCCGATCTGTCTTGGTCAGTCGTCCAATTGTAAACGATGTACGCGGGGCCCAGACATAGCGTGTTCGAAGCACCAGTGTCGGACGGGCCAGCATGCGCAGCATGCTAAAAAAGATCAAAATCCCATGGGCGCTGGCGATCATCAGGAACATGGCTTGCGGCCCGTACCATTCGATCAGGCTGGACGCCACAAACGGCGCTGCGATGGCTCCGATGGCAAAGTAGAACATCAATGCGGCAGAGAGTTCGACGCGCTGTTCGGATGTGGCAAAGTCGTTGGCGTGCGCGGCGGCGACCGAGTAGATCGGGAAGGAAGTCGCGCCAAAGAAGAAGGCCGTCAGCAGGACGCCAGTGGGATGCATCGTGTCGACCAAAGCTGTTATCACGCAACACAGGATGGCCGCGACCGAAAGCCAGATCATCACCTTGCGCCGGTCAAATTTATCCGCAAGCCAGCCCGCTGGGTATTGCGCCAGTGCCCCGCCGAGGATGAAGGCCGAAAGGAACCAGGCGATCTGATCCAGCCTCAACCCCACCTGTTCGCCATAAAGCGGCCCGACCATGCGGAAGGTGGCGCTCGACAGGGCTGCGACGACCACAGCCGCCGTGGCCAAAGGTGAAATCTCTAGTCCCAGTTTGGGGCGCAGGCGCGGTGCGGCCGGGGTTTCTGGCTGACGCACCGTGGTCAAGGTCAGCGGCAAAAGCGACGCGCAGCAGATGATCGCGAGGATGTTGTAAGAGACATAAGACGCGGGCTCCAGAACCGAAATCAGCGATTGCGCGACAAGCTGCCCAGCCATATCGACGATCCGGTAGGTGCCCATGGCCCGCCCACGTGTCTCATTGGTCACTTTCGCCTGCAACCAAGCTTCGATGATCGTGTAACACCCCGCCACGCAGATACCTGAGGCCACCCGCATCACCGCCCAGGCGATAGGATCGACCACCAGCATATGGGAGATAAGCCCAATGGCCCCGGCGGCGGTAAAGGCTGCAAAGGCGCGCGAATGCCCCACTGATCCCATAAGGCGCGGCGCCCACCAGCAGCCTATGAAAAAGCCAAAAAAATGTGCCGAGCCGAGAAAGCCGATCTGTTGTGTTGAGAAATCAAGCGTGATGCCTGAAAGCGCATCGAGCGGGGCCACCCCGCCTGTTGAAAGCTGCATCAGCACAACCGACAAGAACAGGGCGGCAAAGGAAATGAGCATGCGCATGATTGCAACTTTGCATGCGCATGGCTCTCAGGCCATAGCCTTTTCGACGGGGCAATGTCGTTTTTTGCCCGAGCGGTTACTTCTCAATCCGGGCGATGATGTTGAGATCAATCTGATCATCTACAAATCCGGGAAACCCGCCCGCACCAAAAGCGGCGCGGCTTATGGATCCGGTCAGTTGCACAATGAGGCGGCTTCGGTCGCCAACTTCCGTGCCACCTTGCCGGTAAAGCCCGGCATTGAGCGTCACAGGCCGTGTCACACCGCGCACGGTGAGATTGCCCTGAACCTTGGCTCCGCTCAGATCCCCAGTCACTTTGGTGGACTGAAACCGGATCTCTGGATAGGCTTGGGTGTGCAGCACTTCTGGCCCCTTCATCGTTTGCGTGGCAAAGATGAATCCCGCCTTGGCCCGACGCGCATCAAGTGTCACATCCACCTGGCTACGCGGCACATTGTCCAGGTCAAGCACCATGCGCGCAGCTTTTACGGGCATGCGCCCGCGGCTGGGGTTGCCCTGGAATTGATAGGTGAAGCCCACCACCGAGTCCGGCGCGTTGAGCCGGTATGTTTCGGGGGCTGCAAAAGCAGGGGCGGCAAGAAGCAGAGACAGTAAAACCAAAATGCGCATGACAAAACCTTTTCGCGTTGTTTGGGAGATATACGCGCGATGGTCTGAATTTATTCCTGACAAGTTTTCACTTGGTTGTGTGCAAATTGGGGCGACAAGTGGGGTTTTCTGGCGCATGCCGGGCCGAGATGCGGCCAGTGAAGCGGTCTTTCTGGACGCGGAGACAGACGGTTTGGCCGATATCAAGCGCACCAGGCATGTCTGCACTGCGCGCAACGAGCGGGTAGTGTGTGCCGTCAAGCCCGGTGGCGCTATAGACAGGTCGACTGCCGTAGTCTGTATGGTGCTGTGCGACTGTGTCGATCCGAGCTTTAGCATGGGTGATCGAGGCTGGAATGCGCATTGTGAAGAGTGCAAGCAGAGCGATAACAACCACTAACTTTGCCAAGTTGATCCACAGTTTTCGGTCTCGCAGAGTATTGCGCCAAACTGCATGCGTAATTTCTGAATTTCTTTTTTTATCAGTCACTTAATTTATATGGACGCTCTCCACGCGCCGTTCAAGCGCAAATTGCCCCTTCACCCGGCTCACCTCCCATTCCGCTGGGGGCAGGGTCCGTGCCCGGCGGCGGGACAAATGCCACGCACGGCGTCCTGAGCCATGATCAGGCGCCATATGCCAGCGGCTTTCCACCCCCGGTGCACCTCCATCCCCTTCGGTCAGGATCAACCCCAAGGGCGCGCCCATACCTTCACCTGCGCCGGTCTCGGCTGCCAGATGCAGGCGCCGCACCGCCGTCAGCCCCGGAAGGCTGGGCAAATCCGCCACCACCAGTGGCACCACGCCCGCGCGCAGCACCTCCTCTAAGCACCAAAGCAGGTCAATGGGTTGGCGTGGGGTGAGAAAGGTGAACCGCCCAGGTTCTGCAAAGGCGCACATTCCCTCGGGATTTAGCCGGTCTGTCGCCCAGGCGGCGCTGATCCAGAACACTGGGCCGTCCGTTGCACGCGCCACCAGCATAGCCAGCGTGTGGCGCGCAGATCCGCAAAGCTCATGCACCCGACCGGGCGTCAAGGTCATCTCGCCCAGCACTTTGAGAGGGGGCGGTGCGCATGGCTGCTGCGGCGCGTGAGAAGGGTGCTGTCCATGCGGCAATTGTATAATGTTCACTAAATGTTCTCAATCCGCCAAATACAGCGTGACGCCAGTTTCAAATCCGCTAGATATGGGAAAACAAAGTTGGGGAAGGGCAGACCATGCAGCGCAAACCATTGGGGCGGACGGGCATAGAAGTGAGCGCACTGTGTCTTGGCTCGATGACCTGGGGCAGCTCGAACACCGAAGCCGAAGGGCACGCTCAGATCAACATGGCGTTGGACCATGGTGTGGATTTCATCGACACCGCCGAGATGTACCCGACCTATCCCGTTAAGGCCGAAACCGTGGGTCGGACTGAAGAGATCATCGGTACGTGGCTGGCCAAGACCGGGCGACGCAAGGATATCATCCTCGCCACGAAACATGCCGGCGAAGGCATGCGCCACATCCGAGATGGCGCGCCGATTACGTCCCAGAGCATTCCCAAAGCCATCGAAGACTCACTCAAGCGCCTAAAGACCGATCACATCGACCTCTACCAATTCCACTGGCCCAATCGCGGCAGCTACATGTTCCGCCAGAACTGGGCCTATGATCCGTCCAAACAGAACCCTGCCGAGACGCAGGCACATATGGAAGACGCGCTGGGCGCACTGGCCAAAGAAGTCGAGCGAGGCACAATCCGCGCCTTTGGGCTTAGTAACGAAAGCGCCTGGGGCACCGCGCAGTGGCTCAAGATCGCTCAAGAGAGCGGCGGCCCGCGCGTGGCCTCAATCCAGAATGAATACTCGCTGCTCTGCCGCCTCTATGACACCGATCTCGCTGAGTTAAGTGTGAACGAAGACGTGGGACTTCTGGCCTTTTCCCCTCTCGCGGCTGGCATGCTCACGGGCAAGTACCAGAACAACGAAGTGCCCAAAGGCTCCCGTCTTGATATCAGCGGTGATCTCGGTGGGCGCAAAACTGAACGCGTGTTTGACGCCACTGAGGCCTATCTGCAGATCGCGCGCAAACACGGGCTGGAGCCGGTGCAGATGGCGCTGGCCTGGTGCCTGACCCGGCCCTTCATGTGCTCGGCCATCTTCGGGGCCACCACGATGGATCAGCTCACACTGGCTCTGGGTGCTGCGGATGTCACGCTTTCGGACGAGGTCATGTCCGATATCGCCACGGCGCACAAGGCGCATCCCATGCCCTATTGAACGGCTTCTTTCTTGTCTGAAATACCCCGGGGTCTGGGGCAGAGCCCCAGCTGCGCTTACCCCCGGAGCGTCTCCAGATAGTCAGGCACATCCCGGGCTGAGACATGTGCCTCGCGCACCAGGCTGTCGAAATGTGCAGTCAATACCTGAACCCGCTCTGTATCGCGAAACGCCATGTAGTTGCGCCCCACATAGAGCACGGCCAGAAGCGGTCCAAAGACAGTAATCGGGGCAGAGTAGAGCCGCCGCGCGTCATAGATATAGAGCCGAAGGCGCGGATAAAGCTGTTGCGTGATCTGCAACAGATGCGCCATCTGTGCGGCGCGTATCTCAGTCGGTAACCCAGAATAATACCCTTCGCCGCGCGAAAAGCTTTCCACCTCATAAATCGGCAGGGCAATCTCGTAGTCCGATTGCGTGCTGCGCATCCATGTTAGCCGATCCTCAGAAGCGCCAATCGCCTGTTCCGTCGAGCGCCCCAGATGCGGTGTGTATTCCCATTCCAGCATCTCACGCGTCTTGAGCATATCGGGCAGGCCGGCTGGTACATGGCGAATTTTGTACCCTGCCGCCTCTTTGTGCCACTGATAGATCTGCTCATCGACCAAAGCCCGCGGCGCCTCGGTCAGGGCCAGTGTGTTGGCCAATACGTCCGCGGCAGTTTCTGGCCTCTCACTGAGCCCCAAAAGCCAGTCGGCGGACACGCCCAGAGTTGCTGCACATTCGCCAACGACCTGTGCATTAGGAAGCCGCGCGCCTGTGCCCTTCAACAATTGCGACACAGTGGACCTGTCCACGCCCACACCCCGCGCAAGGGCGCTTTGTGACATGGACCGATCCTGCATGGCATCCCGCAAACGGCTGCGAAACAGTTCAGCCCGGTCGCGTTTATCTGTTTTGAGGCTCATATGTTTAGTTTTATCAACATTGCCGAGATTTGTTAACCGTATTCCGAATGTCTTACTGACATTTTTTGACGTAACACTTTTGTGAATGGGGAATTGGAGCAACTTATGGAGACGAGGTCGCGCACGCTGGTCAAGGCGGTCGTTTGGAATGTTTTGGGATTGGTCTCAATGGCCCTTGTTGGTCTGGCCTTAACTGGGTCCATCGCGGTCGGCGGGGCTATGGCAGCCATCAACTGCGCCATCGGCTTTGCTGTTTATCTCATTTACGAACGTGTCTGGGCACATATCCGGTGGGGCCGCACGCATGGCTGATCCGGTGCGCAAAGACGGTGGGTTTGAGTGGCCCACTTTGGTGCTTTTGGTGGCGTGCTATGGCGTCTGGGCGCTGGGCACGACTTGGTTGGCCGCGCTTTGGCTGCCATTGGGAGTGGTCATTTCCACTCTGACCATTGCTCTTCATTCTTCGCTGACCCACGAAATGGTGCATGGTCATCCGTTCAAAAATCAGATCCTAAACGAAGCGCTCGTCTTCCCTTGCCTCAGCCTCTTTGTCCCATACCGTCGGTTCCGTGATCTGCATCTGGCGCATCATCAGGATTCCATTTTGACAGATCCATATGACGACCCGGAGTCCAACTACATGGACCCGGAAGTTTGGCTGACCCTGCCGCGCTGGGGGCAGATGGTTTTGCGGTTCAACAACACGCTGCTTGGTCGCCTGATCGTTGGTCCTGCGGCAGGTCTATATGCTTTTGTGCGCGAAGATGTCCGCGCGATGCGCCAAGGCGATTGGGCCGTCACCCAGGCATGGGTTTTGCAGGTGCCAGGCGTGGCTTTGGTGATGTGGTGGCTGAGCCTCTCGGCCATGCCGGTTTGGGCCTATCTGATCGCCGCCTATGCTGGGTTTTCCATCCTGAAAATCCGCACCTTTCTGGAACACCGCGCGCATGAGCGTGCCAGTGGGCGCACCGTTGTCATCGAAGACCGCGGGCCACTGGCGCTGCTTTTTTTGAACAACAATTTGCATGTCGTGCACCATATGCACCCCAAGGTCGCTTGGTATCGCCTGCCATCGCTTTGGGCGTCTAACCGAGATTGCTATTTGCGGCGCAATGACGGGTATTACTACCGGTCCTATGCCGAAATATTCCGCAAACACTTTTTGCGCGCCAAAGACCCGGTTCCGCATCCGCTCTGGCACAAGGAGTGATTTGAGGGCAAGAGGGGCTCATGTTCGAGCCCTGGATCCTGTTGTCCATCATGGCGGCGTTGTTTCAGACGCTGCGCTTCATGCTGCAAAAATCGCTCAGCATGGGCACGCTCAGTGCGCTGGGCGCGACCTTTGCGCGTTTCGCCTATGCCGCGCCTTTGGCCGCCTGCACAGCATTTGGGTATACGATGTGGCTGGGCGAGGGGCTGCCGCAGGTCGGATCGCTCTTTTGGCTCTATGTTCTGAGCGGCGGACTGGCCCAAATCCTGGCCACATGGTGCGTCGTGCTGCTCTTTGCCGAGCGCAATTTTGCGGTGGGCATTACCTTTAAGAAGACCGAAGTGATCCAGACCGCGCTTGTGGGCCTTATCATCCTTGGAGATCACATAAGCCTGCCTGCGTTCTTTGCGATCTTTCTGGGGCTCATCGGCGTTCTGGTGCTGTCTGACCCGCCAGAGGGCGCGACCAAATGGACAAGCCGTTTCGTCAATCGCGCCGCCGGTCTTGGGCTGGTCTCCGGTGCGTTTTTTGCCATTTCAGCAGTGACATACAGGGGTGCAACGCTTGAAGTGGCCAGTGACGATGCGTTTTTGCGCGCCATGCTTTCGGTGGCCGCAGTCACAGCCTCGCAGACCTTTGGCATGGCGCTCTACCTTCGCTGGAAAGAGCCGAGTCAGTTGTCACGCGTTTGGGCGGCACGGGCCAAGGCCATCTGGATGGGGTTTACAAGCCTTTTGGGCAGCGTGGGATGGTTCACCGCCTTCACCCTGCAAAATGCGGCTTATGTGTTTGCTGTGGGGCAGGTCGAAGTGATCTTCTCAATCATGGCGTCGGTGCTGTTTTTCAAGGAAAAGATCACCTCGCGAGAGGTGCTTGGCATGGCGCTCTTGAGCGCCAGTATCATTGCGCTCGTGGCCTTGGGTTAGTCCGAGTCTCTTGGCTCATAGCCGCGCAGGCGTAAAAACAGGCTCGCCTCGTCATCGTTGCGAAAAAACGGCACCGTCTCAGGGGGGCGGGTCGTGCACGCGCGCCTCGACCTCGGCCAGAACGACCTCAGTGATAAACGGAAGATCAAAGCTGCGCGCCTGAGAGAGCGGCACCCATTGCAAGTGGCTGAGTTCTTCCGAGGCGGCAGAAAAGTCATCCAGATCGCTGGCAATGTCACCGGCATCAATCAGGAAAAACCGCGCGTCAAAGCGCCGGGGGCGACCGGGTGGTGTGATCGCGCGAAACACAAATTGCAGCGCCTCGGCGGTGGGCACATGACCCGTTTGAGCAAAGCTCACCCAATCCGGCGCAGGCGCGACCGGCCAGTCCCCGCGCTGGCCAAGGACGAGGCCGGTTTCCTCCCACAACTCGCGAATGGTTGCAGTCGCCAGAGCATGGCTCAGGTCACGCGCGCTGTCCTCACGCAACCGGTCGGCGCATAGCGCGGGAAGGGGTCTGGCCAAGGGAATGTCGGCATCGCCCGCGTCCACAGCGCCACCCGGAAAGACGAATTTGTTGGGCATGAACGCCGCGTTGGCCCCGCGTTGACCCATCAGCACCTGAGGCCGCGTGGCGCGGTCGCGCAGCACGATCACTGTTGCCGCATCGCGAATAGCCGTTTTGTCGATGGTCTGCGTGTCGCTCATGCGCGCCCTTCCTGTCAGGAAAGGGTTAACCGGCTGCTCCGAACCCGTGCATCATGCGCGCCCATTGAAACGCTACAATCGCCCCTTTCAATCTGGGCAGAAGGTAGAGCGACAAGGTCACGCAGCCAATAGCGAAAATCGTGAAGAGAACCAGAGGCTCGGGCCGCCAAGTGGTAAACACGATATGCAACAGGGGCGCCATGAGATGGCCGACAATCAGAATTGTGAGGTAAGCCGGGCCATCATCTGCCCGATGATGGGACAGGTCCTCACGGCACACTGTGCAGGTGTCGCGCACCTTGAGATAGCTTTTCATCAAAGGGCCGCTGCCGCAATTCGGGCATTTCCGGCGAAACCCTCGTCGCACGGCGGGCCAGAGATCACGCTCGCTTTGCTGTACCTGCACGTCGCTCATTGGAAACCTCGTAGAACAATGGCGGGACCCTGACGGAAGTTGCGCAGGAATTGAACCTGACAATCCGCCACCGCGTCGCGATGTCGCAAAGTTCGTGTCGGGTGACGCCACGTCAGCACGAAAATCCGACAAATGAGCGACGGAATACGCAGGGCCGCGCGTTGAACGTCATGTGAACCGCCCGACAGAGGCGGTCACGGCACAGAGCGAAGGTTTTGCAAATTGGAGAGCAAACAAATGAAGAATTCAGTTCTGATCGGAACCCTGGCCGTATCAATTGTCTTGGGCGGCGCAGCGCAAGGGTTGGCTGCATCCGGCGGTCATGGACCACGGCACAGTTTTGAAACGCTGGACACCAACAAGGACGGACAGGTGTCGAAAGCCGAATTTGATGCGCATCGCGCCGAACGGTTCGCGAAGGCTGATACAAACAGTGATGGGCTTTTGTCGCGCGATGAAATCCTTGCGCGCGGACAAGACCGGGCTGAGCGGTTTGCCGACCGGATGTTCAAACGTCTTGATGAAAACCGCGACGGTGCGATCAGTCTGGCCGAAATGTCCGAAGGGCGCGGCAACAAGTTCTTTGATCGAGCCGACAGCGACGGCAGCGGGTCTGTGTCAAAGGCCGAATTTGACACGATGAAAGAGAGAATGGTCGAGCGCCACAAATCGCGTCAGAAGAGCCAAGATTAACGGGATAAACTCCGTGGCCTGCACAACCCGTGCGGGCCATCGGGTTTCGGTTGATTGACCTCACAGGAAAAGGCGCAGGATACTTGGGCAGGATGGCAGACCGTTCAGACCCATTGAGTGACGCGCCCAACGAGGCGCTTTTGGTACTCTTTGCCAATGGCGACAGGGGGGCGGCCGAGACGTTGGCCTTACGCCTGACGCCCAAGGTTATGGGACACGCCTATCGGCTCTTGGGGCACCGCGCGGAGGCAGAGGATGTCACGCAAGAGGCCATGTTGCGCCTTTGGCAGCAGGCCCCAAACTGGCGGCAGGGTGAGGCGCAAGTGACCACATGGCTTTACCGGGTCGTGGCCAATCTCTGCACAGACCGGTTGCGCCGCGGGGCCAGGTCCGCGCCACTGGAAGCGGCAGGCGATCCGGCGGATGATCGCGCCGGACCGGCGCAAAACATGCAAGAGGCGGCACGCGCACAAGCGCTCCAGGTTGCCCTGAATGCGTTGCCGGAGCGGCAGAGACAAGCCGTGGTGTTGCGCCATATCGAGGAACTGGGCAATCCGGAGATTGCCGAGATCATGCAAATCAGCATTGAGGCTGTTGAAAGCCTTGTTGCACGCGGAAAGAGGGCGCTGAGCGCCAGTTTGAGGGATCAAAGCGAAGAGCTGGGGTATTCGGAATGACACATGACAAAGACACTAAACGCAATCCGGAAGGTTCCTTTCTGGAGACGCATTTCGAAGCCGCGCGCCAAACCGCGCCTGCGCCTGGCAAAGATCTGGTTCAGCGTATCCTTGCGGATGCCAATGAGGTGCAATCTGGACTTTCCGTTTCTCCTGAGGTCTCCGTGCGATCCGCGCCACGTGGGATCGTGGCGCTTTTGCAAACGCTGGGCGGCTGGCCTGCTGCGGCCAGTTTGTCGAGCGCCGCAGCTGTCGGTCTTTGGATTGGCATAGCGCCGCCTGATGCACTCACACTTGTGGCGCAGGACTTGCTGCCAACACAGGTGGCGGATGGAGATGACGCGACTGCCAGTGATGGTTTTGATTTCTTTGAGGAGATGTTGTGATGGCGGATCAAACTGGCAAACCGGCAGACCCGCAGCCTGCAACACCAAGGGCACCACGATGGATGCGCGTGACGCTTGTTATGTCCTTAGCGCTGAATCTGCTGATCATTGGGGCAATTATTGGTGCTGCGAGCACGGGAGGCGGAAAATGGCGTAGCGGTGGGCATGGCGACCGTTTTGGCGGTCCTCTGACGCGCGCATTCAGCGAAGAGGATCAACGCGTTCTCAAACGGCGGATGGCCATGGCGGCTATCTCAGAACGAGACACTTGGGGCGCGCACCGTTCCGCGATGAAGAACCTAGCGCAAGCTTTGCGGAAAACACCCTACGATGCTGAAGCGGTGCGTCAGGAAATGAACAATGTCCGCGACCTACTCGGGCAACGTTTCAACAGCGCACAAAATGTCCTGACGGATCACATTGCGAAGATGAGTGATGCGGAACGCTCAGTCTTGGCAGATCGTCTGGAACAAGAACTGCGCCGCCGCAGACGCTAATGGATCATGCCGCAGAGCGTCTGCAGACTGTCACCGTGCCGCGCCCACCTGATTTTGAGCCGTAAAGCGCGCGGTCTGCGCGCCGGAAGAGTGCGTCAGGTGTAAGGCAATGGCCATCTGCTCCGTTCAGCAAGGCCACGCCAAGGCTCGTCGTCACTGTGATAGACTGCGACGCCGGGCCGGAGAGAGACCCGATTTGGATGCGCGTGTTGCGCACGGATTGGCAGATACGACGCGCTGTCTGATTGGCCTGAGCCGGTGTGACATTGGGCAGAAGTATCATGAACTCCTCGCCGCCGATCCGCGCCACGATGTCTTCCTTGCGCAAGGACCCTGACATGATTTGTGCAACCTGGGATAAAACCGCGTCTCCAGCAGCGTGACCATACCGGTCATTGACCAGTTTGAAATGATCCAGATCAGCAAGAATCAGCGCCATTTCACCCTTGTTTTGCAATGTTTCTGTCGCAAGCCGATCAAGTTGCGACATGCCGAACCGGCGATTGTAAAGCCCTGTTAAGGGATCTGTCACCGCCGCCTGCAACCCGGATTTGACACCGGCCAGCAATCGGTCGTCTTCCATCTTGCGATTGATCTGAAGGTTCAGACGCCAATTAACCTCGCCAATATGAGTGCCGTAATCGATCACATCATGTGCCCCCATATCCAGCGCAGTGGCCGCAAGGGGGCTTTGGCATAATCCATGAGCGCAATGATCTTGGCATCACGTGTTTGTGGCGCTGTGCGTAGTTCTGCCAGAGGGGCAAGCCCGTGTTCGTCGCGCGCCCTACCGATTTCAAGCAAGACAGCGTCGGGATGTGTTTGCAGGTCCTTCAAACCGCGCCCGCGGCGCATGTCGTACCGTTCCAGTTGATGTGTCGTGGCCGAGGACAGTTCTTTGTAGAACCGGTGCCAGGAAACGCCAGCTGATTTCGAATCGCGCGCTGGATGGGCGCGCGGGGTCATCGCGGCAATGCGACCGGGTCGCAGGAACGTTGCGCGTGCATCGGCAAACCCAAAGACTTCGGCGGCTTCCGGTTTGATCCACTGATCCGTGTCGCGATGTGCATTGCGCATCAGGGTGCGCAGCCGAGCCAACAGAACCGTATCCGAAATGGGAGATGTGATCACATCTGCCGCCCCTTCGCGAAAGCGGCGCATGCGGAGTTGGGCATCATCCTCGCTTGTCAAAGCAACAATGGGTGTTTTTCGGCATCCTGGAAGTGCGTGAAGCTGATCGTGAAACGCGCCGAATCCCATATCCGTCAACTCGGATGTGACGAGGACCAAATCCGGCATTTCAGTCGCACAGATTGCAAGCGCGTCTTGCGCGGAAGATGCCTGAAACACCGAGTAAAACGCAGAAGACAGTTTGACTTTCAAAACAATCCGATTGGTCGTGATACTATCCACGATCAGGATATCGCCTGACATAAGGAAACAGCCTTTCGCACTTGCCTTCAATTTGTGGCATCGACTATCCATGGCATTGGTTAAGAAACCCTTTCACGGAGTTGAACCGGATGCATGCAGCGCAAGAGGCCGCTGAAACGCTTGCGCTGCAGGTCCTGGGATGGCTTGCGGCAAAGCCGGATCTTCTGGACGTGTTCATGGGGGCCACTGGTGCCGGGCGGGATGACCTGCGCGACAGGGTACAAGACCCTGATTTTCTTGTCTCTGTGCTGGATTTTCTGATGATGGACGATGCGTGGGTTATGGAGTTTTGCACAGCCCACAACCACCCAAACGAAGCCCCAATGCAGGCGCGTGCAGCCCTGCCTGGTGGGGCGGAAGTGAACTGGACATGAACAAAACATGGTAAGCAACGTGTCAAGAAAGGTTGATGGTCTGCTCTTTGACAAAGACGGCACGCTGTTTGACTTCCACACCACCTGGAGCAGTTGGGCGGGACACATCATCGACAACCTGTCTGAGGGTGACGCTGCGCTGCGTATGCGCCTGGCCGATGCCATGCATTACAATCTGGTCCAAGGGCAGTTCGCGCCGACAAGCCCGATCATCGCAGGCACAAATCGAGAAGCGGCGGAATGCGTGGCCCAAGCCATTACGGATCGCTCGGTGGAAGAGCTAGAAGACTACCTGATGCACACTTCATCCACAGCACCCCAGGCCGAGACCGTACCGCTTGCGCCTTTCCTGTCGTCGCTGGCCGAAAACGGTGTCTCTTTGGGCGTCATGACAAATGACACCGAATACGGTGCACGCGCGCATCTGGGCTCAGCGGGTGTAACGGACCATTTCGATTTCATCGCGGGGTTCGATTCCGGCTTTGGGGCCAAACCTTCTCCTGATCCCTGTCTGGCTTTTGCACGCGCCCTGGAGTTGGACCCGGCCCGTGTTGCTATGGTGGGTGACAGCACCCATGATCTTCTCGCGGGTCGCGCGGCGGGCATGCAAACCATCGGTGTGCTCACTGGTACGGCTTTGGAGGCTGATCTTGCGCCCTTTGCGGACGTCGTCTTTCCCGATATCGGCCACATCCCGGCCTGGCTGCCTGCATGACCAAAGCACCGCTTTATGGGGTGCTACTTGCATTCGTGGGTACGGTAATCCTGACGCCCGATGCGCTGCTGATGCGGCTCTCAAACATGAGTGGGTTTCAAATGGCCGGGTGGCGCGGGCTCTTTATGGGATCCATGATGGTGCTGGCCTGGGCTATGACCAGTCGAAGCCGTGCTGGTGATCTTGCGAGGTTGCGCACGAAACCCGGTGCGCTCATCGTCCTTGCGCAAGTGTTCAACTCCACGCTGTTTTGCCTGGGCATCGCCGCGGCCCCTGCGGCTGTTGTGCTGATGGGTGTCGCGGCGGTGCCTGTCTTTGCCGCCTTACTCAGCCGCTATGTGACGCAAGAGACCACGTCGGCGGCGACCTGGGCTGCCATCGCGGCTGTTATGGCCGGAATTGGCATCGCCGTATTGGGCGGTGGGCATGGCACAGTTGCGCTCGATTGGCGTTTGATCGCGGGGGCGGGCTTTGGCCTCGGTGTGGCTTTTGCGCTTGCGCTCAATTTCGTCACCCTGCGTGCGCAACCTGATTTGCCGATCCTTCTTGCCATCGGAATCGGTGCGTGGATTGCAGGTATCATTGGCTGGACGATCACAGGCCCAGCGCAAATGATGCAGGGGGCTGTCTGGGCCATGGCTGTCACCGGACTTGTTGTGTTGCCTGTGTCCTTCTTTATGCTCTCGCTGTCAGCGCGCCATACATTGGCCGCTAATGTCAGTCTGATCATGTTACTTGAAACTGTGCTGGGACCATTCTGGGTCTGGATTGGTGTGGGTGAAGTGCCGACACAAGCAATGCTCTTGGGGGGAGCTATCGTGGTGAGCAGCCTTGGGCTGTATCTCTGGCATTTGCGGCGGCAGGCGTTGCGTGTGATACCATAGGCCATCCGCGACAGCATGTGTCGTAAAGTGACAAACCTCCGCTCCAAACCGATGCTTGCATAAGACCAAGCCACCAAGGAGGGCCAAGGTCATGGCAGAGGCATCCACACGCAGACGACGCAGCGGCGGACGGGCGGGCAACGCCACGCGACGCGGCACGACCATCATCGACCAGATGCCCTGGAACCCGCCAATCAACACTGATCGTCCAATCGAGCCGCTGACCGAAGAGGGCATTCAGGCGATCCATGACGGTGCGATGCGCATTCTTGAAGAGATAGGCGTCGAGTTTCTGAACCCTGAGGCTGTGGAAATTCTGAAAGGATCAGGGGGCTGCACGATTGACGGGGAAAACGTCCGCATGGGGCGGGATTTTGTGATGGAGATGGTGGGCAAAGCGCCGTCACAGTTTGACATCACGCCGCGCAATCCAGAGCGGACCATCACCATCGGTGGCAAGCATTTGAACTTTGGCAACGTCTCCTCGCCGCCCAGCTATTGGGATATGGAGATTGGCAAGAAAGTCACCGGTACGCGCGAGATGTGTGCCAATCTTTTGAAATTGAGCCAGTATTTCAACTGCATCCACTTTGTCGGGGGCTACCCTGTTGAGCCGCAAGACATCCATGCCAGCATCCGTCACCTGGATGTGCTCTATGACAAGCTCACCCTCACAGACAAGGTGGCCCATGCGTATTGCCTGGGCAAAGAACGGGTCGAAGACGTGATGGAGATGGTGCGCATCGCAGGCGGGCATTCGGATGAAGAGTTCGAGGCTGGACCGAAGATGTATTCCAACATCAATTCAACTTCGCCTCTCAAACATGATTTCCCGATGCTCGATGGCTGGATGCGTCTGGCCCGGCGCAATCAAGGGCTGGTGGTAACACCCTTTACTTTGGCCGGTGCGATGGCGCCTGTGACCATGGCAGGTGCTGTAGCACAATCTCTCGCCGAAGGGCTTTGCGCCATCGTCCTTGCACAGATCATCCGCCCAGGGGCTGCCTGTGCGATTGGCACGTTCACGTCCAACGTGGATATGAAATCTGGCGCACCCGCCTTTGGCACACCGGAATACATGCGCGCCACCCAAATGACCGGTCAGATGGCCCGGTTCTACGGGCTGCCCATGCGCGCCAGTGGCGTCTGCGCGGCCAATGTGCCAGATGGGCAAGCCATGTGGGAGACCTCCAACAGCCTGTGGTCGGCTGTTCAATCCGGCGCGCATATGGTTTATCACGCCGCAGGCTGGCTAGAGGGCGGGTTGATCGCATCCCCGGAGAAATTCGTGATGGATTGCGAAATCCTGCAGCATATTCAGCGATATATGGATCCGATGATCACGGCGACAGGCCCCGATGACATCGCCCTCGACGCCATTCGCGAAGTCGGCAATCAGGGCCATTTCTTTGGCATTCAGCACACGCAAGATCGCTACACCACCGCGTTTTATCAGCCCTACCTGAGCGATTGGCGCAATTTTGAAGCTTGGGAGGCCGCAGGCGGTATCTGGACAGCACAACGTGCACACCAGACTTTCCAGGACATCATCGGAGGGTTTGAAGCGCCGCCGATAGATGAGGCAATCCGTGAGGAACTGTCAGCCTTTGTCGCGCGTCGCAAAGAGGAAGGCGGTGCGCCAACAGACTTCTAGATAAAGGTAAATGCCTGACAATCAGCAACTAAATCCATTTACATCTTTTTAACACAGCCCTGCGACAGTTTCCCGGAAATTGCCGGAGGTCTTCATGCATGGGCTTATAAATCGAGCCATTGAGATGTTTGTACGCCAGACCTATGGCGGCAAGGACTGGATCGCATTGACCAAAAAACTGGATCTCGATTTCACCGAGTTCGAGGCGATGCTGACGTACGAGGATATGGTCACCATGCAGGTCTTGGAGGGTCTCTCAGACCATTTAAAAAAGGACCAGTCGGACATTCTGGAGGATATCGGCACATTCCTCGTGTCACATCCCAGTGCCGAATCCCTGCGCCGCCTCCTGCGGTTTTCCGGAAGGGATTTCGTTGAATTCCTGCATTCGCTCGAAGATTTGCCCGCACGAGCGCGCTTGGCGCTTGATGATCTGAACCTGCCACAGTTCGAATTGAAAGAGCACAATCTTGATCATTTCTCGGTAGTAATCCGGGACGAAATGCAAGGACCCGTGGCGTTTGGTCATGTGCTTATGGGGCTCTTGCGCGCTCTGGCGGATGATTTTGGTGCGTTGGTTTTGTTAGAGCACAAAGGCGGGCGCGAGGGGACAGAGGTGATTTCTGTCAATCTTTTGCATAATTCCTTCACCGAAGGTCGCCGCTTCGAACTTGCTGTGAACGCGTCATGATCTCTTCGCCAAGCCCCAATGTAACGTCAATGCTGGATGTCCTGTGCCCCATGCATGTGGTCCTCAATGCAACCGGTCATGTTGTGCACACTGGGCCGACCTTGACCAAGGTGTTTGGAGGCGACCGCCTGAACGGCAAACGGTTTTTGGAGCTTTTTGAACTCAAACGCCCCAAGCTTGGACCAAACATGCAGGATTTGCTCAGCGCCAAGGGCAAACGCCTGCATTTCATGCTGCGGCATCGATCTCGCGCTGAAATGAAGGGTGTGCTTTTACCCTTGCCGGAAAATGGGGCGTTGGGTCCTCCGGGTGGCGCGTTAATCAACCTGTCATTCGGGATATCGGTTGTTGAGGCTGTGCAGGCCTTCAACCTGAGTGATGCGGATTTTGCCATTACGGATCTTACTGTCGAGCTTCTTTATCTGGTTGAAGCCAAATCCGCCGCGATGCAGGCCTCGCGCAAGCTCAACACAAGGCTTCAAGGAGCCAAGATCGCCGCCGAAGAACGTGCATATACCGATACGTTGACCGGGCTGCGCAATCGCCGTGCGTTAGAGCCGGTCGTATCTCGCCTGATCGAGGCTGGCGAGGATTTCGCCCTCATGCAACTCGATCTGGATCATTTCAAAGCGGTCAATGATACAAAAGGCCATGCTGCAGGCGATCACGTTCTGCGCGAAGTGGCGGAGGTCTTACGCGAAGAAACCCGAGATGATGACACAATCATTCGTGTTGGAGGGGACGAATTTGTGCTGATATTTGCCACCATTGTCGAAGCAAGAACACTTGCGCAGATAAGCGCACGCCTGATTGAGCGGTTGCAACGGCCCATTGATTTCAACGGACAAGCGTGCCGCATCTCCGGCAGCATGGGAAGCACCCTAAGTTGCCAGTATGAACACCCGAACCTTGAACGCATGATGGAGGATGCGGATCTGGCGTTGTATCAGGCCAAATCAGAAGGCCGTGGGCGTCAAATCGCTTTTGACGAGCGCTTGCGGGGAATCACCTCGAAAGACGATCAATTTGCGAAAACAGATGAGGTTCGCGAGGTGAAGACACCCGTCCTGTTCCCGCTGCCAAGCAAAGAGCAACGCGAATACCTTGTGCCAACGGTTCCGGATCGGTATCGCTAGGCCAGATTGACAGCTGGCAAGGGCCCGATCCACATGACCAAGGTTTTCATCACCGGAACCGCGGGGTTCATCGGGTATCATCTGGCACAGCTCTTGCTGGATGAAGGCATGCAAGTGCATGGGCTTGACGGGATGACGGACTATTACGACGTCTCTCTCAAACAACGCCGCCATCAAATGTTGATGCAAAATCAGAGGTTTGTGGCCACGGAGGCGATGCTTGAGGATCAGGCTGCCGTGGACGCCGCCATTGATGCCTGCGCGCCCGACATCATCGTGCATCTCGCCGCCCAGGCCGGTGTGCGCTACAGCCTGGAAAACCCGCGCGCCTATATTGACGCCAATGTGGTGGGCACGTTCAACGTGATGGAGGCCGCGCGCCGCCACGAGGTGCGTCATCTTCTAATGGCGTCAACGTCCTCGGCCTATGGAGCGGAAACGGACATGCCCTATCGAGAGACGCAAAAGGCTGACACCCAGATGACAATCTACGCGGCCACCAAGAAGGCCTGCGAATCCATGGGCCACGCCTACGCCCATCTGTGGAACCTGCCGACGACCATGTTCCGTTTTTTCACGGTTTATGGCCCATGGGGGCGACCCGATATGGCCTATTTCAAGTTCGTGGATGCAATTCTCAAAGGCCGGGCGATCGACATCTACAACCATGGTGACATGCATCGCGATTTCACTTACGTGACCGATCTTGTCCGGGGTATCCGGCTTTTGATGGATGCCATCCCAGAACGCCCGGATAGCCCCGATGACATTGCGGAAGGCGACAGCCTGTCGCCCGTCGCGCCCTACCGGATCGTCAATATCGGCAATTCTCAAACCGTAAAGCTTTTGGATTTTGTGGATGCCATCGAGGAGGCGCTGGGCATGCCTGCCGCGCGCAACATGATGGAGATGCAAAAGGGCGATGTTCCGGCCACATGGGCGGACGCATCTCTGTTGCAGTCTTTGACAGGTTACCGCCCGGAGACGGACGTGCGGGACGGGATTGCGAAGTTTGTCGCCTGGTATCGCGAATACTACGACAAGTAACACGCGCCTGCGTGTCTTCCGTGCCGCGCATGGCAGCGTTCCGAATTTGACAATGGTCAAGCGCCTCGGTTGCCGCTAACAGGGCCCTCCCGCAGCTTTCCATCTACAGAGCAGGACAGTCTTTGAAACGCAGTTTGCTGGCCGACTGGGCCAAACGGATCGATTTGTCCGACCTCAACCTGATGCCACAGGAACGGCTGAGCGCATCACGCATCCGCATTGAGCTTTTGTCGGGCCTGACGGTCGCCCTTGCTCTGGTGCCTGAAGCGGTCGCATTTGCGTTTGTCGCCGGAGTGCACCCGCTTGTCGGGCTTTATGCGGCGTTCATCGTCGGCTTGATCACCGCGCTCATAGGCGGTCGTCCGGGGATGATCAGCGGCGCCACTGGCGCGCTGGCCGTGGTCATGGTGGCGCTCGTGGCACAGCATGGCGTGGAATACCTCTTTGCCACAGTTGTGTTGATGGGGCTTTTGCAAATTGCGGCCGGCGCGTTGCGCTGGGGCAAATTCATCCGGCTTGTCCCGCACCCCGTGATGCTGGGTTTTGTGAACGGGCTGGCCATAGTTATCTTCCTAGCGCAGCTGGGCCAGTTCAAGGTTCCCGGCACGATGGTCAACACTGGTCACGGGATGAGCGGCGGCGAATGGCTGTCGGGCATCGAGCTTTGGACGATGCTTGCGCTTGTGGCGCTCACCATGGCGGTGATTTGGCTCATGCCAAGGGTCACCAAGCTCGTGCCCGCACCGCTTGGCGCCATTGCGCTTGTGGCAGGAATCGTGGTGGTCTTTGGTCTCGACGTGCCGCGCGTTGGGGATCTGGCGTCCATTCAGGGCGGATTACCAAGCTTTCACATCCCCACAGTACCCCTCTCGTGGGAAACCTTTGAGATCATTTTGCCCTATGCTGTGATCCTCGCGGCGATTGGCCTTATCGAAAGCCTGCTGACCCTGAACCTTGTGGGCGAAATGACCGGCCAGCGTGGCGGCGCAAGCCAGGAATGCATAGCACAAGGAGTGGCCAACACGGCCACTGGCTTCTTTGGCGGCATGGGCGGATGTGCGATGATTGGTCAGTCCATGATCAACGTGAAATCCGGCGGACGCACACGTGTTGCAGGCATTGCCGCCGCACTGTTCCTGCTCGCCTTCATCCTCTTTGCCTCATCCTTGATCGAACAGATCCCGCTCGCGGCGCTGGTGGGTGTGATGTTCATGGTGGTGATTGGGACCTTTGCGTGGAACTCGCTGCGTATCTTGCGCAAGATGCCCCTCACTGATGCGGTGGTGATCGTCCTAGTGACGGTCGTGACGGTCAAGTATGACCTCGCGATTGCCGTTGTCGTGGGTGTCATCGTCTCGGCGCTGGCCTATGCGTGGAACAATGCCACGCGCATTCATGCCATCACCGAGACCACGCCTGAGGGCGCCAAAGTCTACCGTGTGCAGGGGCCGTTGTTTTTTGGCTCGGCGGCGGGGTTCTCTGAACTCTTCAACCCCAAATCCGATCCGGATAAGGTCGTGGTGGACTTTGCCGAAAGCCGGGTGGTTGATCATTCGGCTCTACAGGCGATCGAAGCCATTGCCATCAAATACGAAACCGCCGGAAAACGCATTCAACTGCGACACCTGACCCGCGATTGTCATCGGCTCTTGAACAAGGCCGGCCACCTCGTTGTCGATAGTGACGATGATCCCGACTATGGTTTGGCCGTGGATTATGATGTGAAAACCGGAATTCTGGGGGCAGGGCACTAACCCCTGTTGCCCTATTCCCCCGGACGGCTGAGCGAAAAGATATCGCGCACAACTGTATAATCCTTGTAGCCCATGCGCGCCAAAGGATTGTAGCTTAGCACGTCAAAGACCCCGTCTTTCAGGCAATCATCGCGCAGATGCACACCGGTCACTTCGCCAAAGACGGTGAAATTCGCCTCACCCGGTAGCTGCACGATCTGTGTCAGTTTGCATTCCAGTGCGGCCGGCGTGCTCAAAACGCGGGAGCAGGCAATTGTCTCGCACGCCACGCGCTCAATCCCGGCATCGTCAAACTCATCCACGGTTTTGTCCCAAGCCCCAGAAGTCCGGTTCATCGCGTCCTTCATGTCGTGGGCCACGATGTTGACGCAAAACACGCCGGTGTCTCGGATATTGGCCACGCTGTCCTTGGTGTCGCCACGGTCCGGTTTGGCCGAGGTTGAGGCAAACATCACCTGCGGCGGCACGTAAGCCACTGCGTTAAAAAACGAATAAGGTGCCAGATTTTCAGATCCATCTGATCCACGGGTGGAAATCCAGCCAATGGGGCGCGGCGACACAACAGCATTGAACGGGTTATGCGGCAGGCCGTGACCGTCTTCGGGGCGATAGAACATGGAACACCTCAGGATTTTTGCCGCTTGGACAATCAGTTGAATATGGAAAGACACCTAACCCCATGCTAGGCCGCGATCTACTGGTTTTTGGAAGGCTCTGCGGTGTACGATCTGACGCAGGAAACAAAAGACGACTGGTGGGAAGTCGAAGCGCTTTATGACCTGTGCTTTGCGCCGGGGCGCGAGGCGTTGTCGTCTTATCGTTTGCGCGAAGGCGTGGCGGCGGTGCCAGAGTTGTGTCTTGTGGCGCGCGATGCCGATGGCATTCTGGCCGGTGCCATTCGTGTCTGGCCTGTCACCATAGGTGAGGCGAACGCCATTCTGGTGGGCCCCATCGCGGTTCACCCCACGCGCCAAGGCGAAGGTTTGGGCGGGTATCTGATCCGGGAGGTTCTTGAAAAGGCGCGGGCGACCGGCTGGGCGCGGGCCATGCTTGTGGGCGACGCGCCGTATTACGGACGGTTCGGATTTGACCGCCTAGAGGGCGTGGAAATGCCGCCACCCACCAACCCTGAACGGGTTTTGGGCGCGGCACTGGTCCCGGATGCGTGGTCAGGGGTCAGAGGCCAAGTCACCCGCAGCGCTTGAAAATTCGCGGTGAAAACCCGATCTTGAAAATATGAAGCCTACATATCCGATTGATGTTTTGCCCCCGAAACCTCCGAAACAGGAGGTCGACGCGCGGTTGTCCGAGCTGGCGCAGCGCCACGCTCGTGCCGGAAATGTCGGCATTCAGATCCTAAACACCATCGGTGGGCAGGCCGAGGGCCTTCTGGCGCGTTTGCCGGAACCAGTGCGTGCGAAACTGGGCGAAACCACCGAATCCGCCCTGCGTGTCTCCATGAAGGCCGCACACAGGTCGCGCGATGTCGTCTCTGAAACGCCCGGTTGGTGGAGCCGCGCCCTAAGCACCGCCATGGGCGCCGCAGGCGGCATGGGAGGGTTGCCGACGGCTCTCGCCGAGCTTCCAGTGACCACCGCCGTACTTTTGCGCGCCATTCAGGACGTCGCCGTTGAGCACGGTTTCGATCCGTCCGAGCCGGGCGTGCAATACGATTGCATTCAGATCTTCGCGGCCGCCGGGCCGCTAGATCATGATGACGGCACCGATCTGGCTTTCCTGAGCACCCGTGTCGCCGTCACTGGCACCGCCGTGCAGGCCCTGATTGCGCGTGTCGCCCCGCGATTGGCCACCGTTCTGGGTCAGAAGCTCGCCGCACAAACTGTGCCTGTTCTGGGGGCCGCCGCCGGAGCCGCCACGAACTATGCTTATATGAGCTACTACCAACAAATGGCGCATGTGCATTTTGGCCTGCGCAGGTTGGCCATCGAGGCGGATGTCGCCCATGAAAACCTTGTCGAAGACTTTCGTAAGCTTGTGGAAGCGCCACCCGTAAAACGTGCCTGAACGGTAACGTTCTTAGAGTTTTTCCTTAAGATACTCCATCACCGCGGGTCTTACCGACATCACGCCTGTTTGCCGAGCCTCCTCAATCACCGCCTTGAGCTCTCTAAGGTTGGTGCGTCTCAGCACGGATTTAACCGGCCCGATGGAGGCAGGTCGCATGGAGAGCACGCGCAAACCGATGGCCGCAAAACAAGCGGCCTCGACAGGGCGGCCCGCATCTTCGCCACAGAATGATAGCGGTGTCTTATGCGCTTCGCAGCGCGCCACGATCTGTTCCAGAAAGGTCAGAAAGCTGACGTTGAGCGTGTCATAGCGGCGACGCACCAACTCATTCTCACGGTCTGCCGCAAAGAAGAACTGTTTGAGGTCATTGCCGCCAATCGACAGAAAATCGACCTCGTCATAAAAGCTGTCCGGCGCAAAGGCGAGTGAGGGCGTTTCTAGCATCGCCCCCACTTCAATCCGCTCAGGCAAGGGGTGGCCAAGAATGCGCTCACGTTCCAACGCCTTATCCATTTCGGCCCGCGCCTTTGTGAACTCTTCGCGTTGCGCCACAAAAGGGAACATGACCGTCAGGGGACGACCCGCAGCCGCGCGCACAAAGGCCTGAAGCTGCATGCGCATCACGCCCGGTTTGTCGATGCCCACCCGCACTGCGCGCCATCCCAGGGCCGGGTTCGGCTCATCCACGGCGCGCATGTAGGGCAACACCTTGTCTGATCCGATATCGAGCGTGCGAAAACAAACACGCTTGTCTTTGGCCGCTTCGATCACCCGTGCATAGATATTGCTCAGCTCGGCTCGTTTGGGCATCTGCGAGCGCACCAGGAACTGAAGCTCAGTTCGAAATAGGCCCACACCCTCGGCACCAGAACTTTCCAGGCTGGGCAGGTCAGCCATCAGCCCCGCGTTCATCATCAGCGTCACGCGCTGACCGCAAAGCGTTTCAGCGGGTTTGTCGCGGATCGAGGCATAGCGTTCCTGTGCCTGCGCCTGCATCGCCATCTTGTCGCGAAAGGCGCTGATGACGCTGTCATCGGGGCGCAGATGCACAACACCCTGATCGCCGTCCACCAGGATGAAATCCCCGTTCAGCGCTTCTGTGGTGATCCGTTCGGCATGAATGACCAGCGGGATGGCCAGCGCGCGGGCCACAATCGCCGCATGAGAGCCAACAGAACCCTCTTCCAGGACAATGCCTTTTAGCGACCGGCCATAATCCAGCAATTCTGCCGGCCCGATGTTACGCGCAATAAGGATCGGATTGTCGGGCATTTCTGCTCCGGTGACGGATCCCTGACCTGTCAGAATGCGCAAGAGCCTGTTGCTCAGATCATCCAAGTCATTCAGCCGCTCGCGTAGATACGCATCCGTGACCTGGGACATGCGTGCGCGGGCGGCAGACTGTTCTTTCTCCACTGCCGCTTCCGCCGACAGGCCGCGCGCGATATCCTCCTCCATGCGCTTCATCCAGCCTTTGGAATTGGCAAACATTCGGTAGGCTTCCAGCACCTGAAGTTGTTCCTTGTCGCCGCTCGCCGCCGTTGAGAGCATACGATCCACGCCTACGCGCAGGGTCTCAACAGCTTCGCTGAGGCGTTCCATCTCGCGGTCAGGGTCATCGGCAAACGGATTGGTGACAACAACACGCGGTTCATGCAGCCAGACGTTCCCCTGCGCGGCACCTTCCTGCGCCGTGCCGCCCCGAAACAGCACAGGCTGCTGGTGGCGTGCGGACATTGCCGCTCCTTCGCCCACAAACGCGCCCAGCTCCGCCATCTCGGCGATGACCATCGCCACAACCTCAACGGCATAAACCTCTTCATCTGAGAAAACTCTGGCTTCCTTGGATTGCACCACCAAAACGCCGAGCTTTTCGCCCAGCCTCTGCACCGGCACCCCAAGAAAAGAGCTGTAAGCCTCTTCACCGGTTTCCGGCATGTAGCGGAAACCCTTGGTCGAGGGCGCATCATCGGTATTCATCAGCTTGCCAGACCGCGCCACGCGCCCCACCAAACCTTCACCCAGCTTCATACGCGTCTGGTGAACGGCATCCGGATTCAAACCTTCAGTGGCGCAAAGCTCCAGAGTGTCTTCATCGCGAAACAGATAGATCGAGCACACCTCAGTGCGCATCTCTTCGGCAATGAGCTGCGTGATGCGATCCAGTCGCGCCTGACCTGCCGCATCCTCGGACATAACCCCGCGCAGCCGTCCCAACATCTGTCGGGTATCAGTTTGAAAATTCGACGCCATGGTCTGTCCCAATCCACCCTGCCGCGAGTCAGCAAGGCCTCACCGTGCACCATGCAGGGGATCAGGCCGCCTTGTCCAACCCAAAGGCGTCATGCAGGGCCTGAACGGCAAGTTCCATGTATTTGCGGTCGATCAGGACTGAAATTTTAATCTCTGAGGTCGCGATCACCTTGATATTGATACCTTCGTCCCGAAGTGTTTCGAACATTTTCGCAGCAACCCCCGACTGGCTGCGCATTCCGATGCCCACGGCAGACACTTTGGCAACTTCGGTGTCAGCGACCAGATCATGGAAATTGATCTCGCCACTGTCCTTGGCCGCTTGCATGGCCTTTTGTGCCCGTGCCACCTGATCTGTGGGGCAAGAGAACGTCATATCGGTACGCCCCTCTTCCGAGATGTTCTGAATGATCATGTCGACATTCACGCCCGCCTCTGAGAGCGGGCTGAAGATGGCCGCCGCGATCCCCGGGCGGTCGGCCACTGAGATCAAGGTCATCTTTGCCTCATCGCGGGAATAGGCGATCCCGTTGACCACATTGGATTCCATGATGTCCTCCTCGGCACATACAAGCGTGCCCGCATTGTCCGATTGTTCCTCAAAGCTCGACAGCACACGCAGGCGTACATTATAGCGCATCGCAAGCTCTACCGAGCGGGTCTGAAGCACCTTGGCCCCAAGACTGGCCAGTTCCAGCATCTCCTCAAAAGCGATCTTTTCCAGCTTGCGCGCCTTGTCGGTGATCCGTGGATCGGTGGTGTAAACCCCGTCGACATCCGTGTAGATGTCGCATCGTTCCGCCTCAAATGCTGCCGCAAAGGCCACCGCCGTGGTGTCTGATCCGCCCCGGCCCAGCGTGGTAATCCGGCCTTCCGGGCTGATCCCCTGAAAACCCGCAACCACGGCCACTCTCATGCCTTCGGCGAATTTGGCATTGATATTGTCCGTGGGGATTTCTTCAATCCGTGCCGCCGAATGCGCCGAGGTCGTCAGAAGCGGCACTTGCCATCCCTGCCAACTGCGGGCCGGGACATCCATTTCCTGCAAAGTTAAAGCCATCAAGCCGGCGGTGACATTTTCGCCTGACGACACCACCGCGTCATACTCGCGCGCGTCATACATCGGTGAGGTTTCATTGACCCAGCCCACCAGCTCATTGGTGCGCCCGGCCATGGCCGAGACAATGACAATCACATCATAGCCCTTGGCCACTTCCACGCCCACGCGTTTCGCGGCGCGGCGGATGCGGTCGATATTGGCAACAGATGTGCCACCGAATTTCATCACGAGCAGAGGCATGGCCTATGTCCTTGGATCACGTCGCAGGCGGTTTACGGCGCAAGCCGCAGAAGGGCAAGGTTTAGGTGGTCGCTGGGACCAAATCCTTTCTGTAAGGATTTGGCAAAAGTCTTTGAAAGACTTTTGTGCGGCTAGAATGGATGGTTGCGCCCGTCCCAGTTCTCAAAGCAGCCTGTGGAGTTCAGGTCCAGCGCCGCAAATCGTTCCATCAGACCCGCGACCGACTCCTCAACCGAAATATCGGCCGCATCACTGCCCATATCCGTGCGGACCCATCCAGGGTGATAAATACCCACTGCAATCCCCAAAGGCTTCAAATCCACCGCCAGATTGCGCCCAAGATTCAGCGCTGCCGCCTTGGAGGCGCGATAGATATAGCTGCCACCCGGCGCGCGGGTGTCGCTTGCCATTGTGCTGGACAGGATCGCGATCTTGGCCGATTTTGCCGCCTGCAGATTGGGCATCAGGGCCTGAATGCCAAGAAACACACCGGTCACATTGGCGGCAAAACTATCGGCCCACATCTGAGGTGGAAACCCATCGCTTAGCATTTGACCTTTGTCGAGATAAACGCCTGCATTGCACACCAAAAGATCAATCGCCGCTCCATCCAATGACTGGGCCAAAGCGGCATGGCTATTGGGGTCTGTCACATCCAACTCTGCTTCAAGTCCCGGTTGCCGGGACGTGCCGGTGACCTGCGCGCCGTTTGTTTTAAATGCGTCTGCCAAAGCCGCGCCGATTCCTCGGTTGGCTCCTGTGATCAATACATGCATGGCTGCCCCTCCATCGGTGATGCAGAGTACGAAGCCGTTGCACGCGCGGCAAGCGCGTTAATTTGTCTTGCGATTGGGGATGAAGGGCAGGGGGCTGACCGGTACCCCGTCCTCTATGAGCTTGCGCGCCTCTTCGGGTTTGGCCTCGCCGTGGATCGCCCGGTTCGGCGCCAATCCGTCATGAATATCCCGCGCTTGAGACGCGAAATTCATGCCGACATACTCGGAGTTTTCTTCCACCTGCTTTTTCAACGCAGCCAGCGCCTGTTCCATTTCCGTCGTCGGCGTTGTGAGCGCGGGTGACTTTGTCCCCTCGGTCGGGGCAGCAGCCACGCTGCGGCTGGCGCGCACGGTGGGAGCCATAATCGCCTTTTCCACCGCCTCCGAGCCGCACATACTACAAGTCACCATTCCGGCGCGCTTGAGCTTGTCAAACGCGTCTGAGGATTGGAACCAGCTTTCAAAGCGATGGTCCTGGTCACATTTCAATGTGAACTTGATCACGAGGATGCGCTCCAGTTACCCTTGTATACCTACACCTAATCACGCCAACGACTGGTGCAAGAATTTTCGACAAATCTCAGGGCTTATGCAACAAAACGTTTTGCGTCAAATTTACGCAACAGATGCGCAAGCTCTGGTTCCTCCACACGCTTGGACGCAGCTTTGGGGCTCATCCACTGACGTTTGCGCTTGTCATGTTCCGGGTAGTTTTTCGACAGAGATTTCACCTTTACCGGATACACCATCACAGCACAGGGCAGTTGTTCGTCCGCGCTGATACCTTTGACATAGGAATAGAGTGCAAGACACCCGCCTGACACCTTGCCTTTGACGCCGGCTTCTTCCCAGGCTTCGGTCAAGGCGCAATCAGCAGGTGTCTTGCCGTCCATGGGCCAGCCTTTGGGAATGATCCAGCGCCCTGTTCCCCGCGAGGTGATCATCAGCACTTCTGTTTTGTCGTCTTTGACACGATAACACAGCGCTGCAAATTGCGTTCGCATGTCGCGTTTGTCAGTGATTTCAACGGATAAAGGTAATTGTTTCATCTTTGCTTGGGTCACCGGGTTCTTCCCGACTTTTCTGCCACCGCCCTCAAAATGTATATGCGCAAACTAGAGCTAAATTCCATAAATATCTATATTTTTCACTGTTTTTTGAAAATTTCAGACAATATGTTGTGTTCGGGACTCTCTGTTCTTCGACATATGGGTGCGCCGCATGGGCTTGCCAATGCCATGGGGCTGAGAAATAC
Organism: Roseovarius sp. W115; assembly: GCF_032842945.2. NCBI lineage: Bacteria > Pseudomonadati > Pseudomonadota > Alphaproteobacteria > Rhodobacterales > Roseobacteraceae > Roseovarius > Roseovarius rhodophyticola. The sequence goes on along the minus strand of NZ_CP146606.1, from coordinate 693,644 downwards.
TCGCCCCAATGATCGTGTTTTTTCACCTTTTCCTAAGGATTTGCGCTGTTTTAACAGGGCTTGTAGTCGTGCCTGTGCACGCGCAAGTGACAGTCTTCGCCGCTGCCTCGCTGCAAGGCGCACTGGAAGATGTGGCCGAGGCCTCTGATGTGGACATCGTGATCTCTTATGGCGGATCGGGGCTCTTGGCGCGGCAGGTGGCGCAGGGCGCTCCGGCTGATCTGGTGTTGCTGGCCAACGCGGCTTGGATGACTTGGCTGGACGGACAAGGCGCAGTGAAAGCCGGGTCGCAGCAGGTGTTTCTGAGCAATCAGTTGGTCGTGGTTGGTCCTGCGGGTGCAGACCGCTTGCGTGATCCAAATGCAGATGCGCTGCTGGACCGACTAGATGGCGGTCGCTTGGCTCTTGGGCAAACACAAGCTGTTCCAGCTGGCATCTATGCCCGTGAATGGATGGAAACCGCAGGGCTTTGGTCGGTCCTGCGCCCGCATCTTGCCGAAACCGAAAACGTTCGCGCGGCATTGGCCCTCGTGGCACGAGGTGAAGCGCCTTTGGGCGTGGTCTACCTCAGCGATGCAAGGGCCGAGCTGGGCGTTGATGTGGTCCATATCGTCAATCCAGAACACCACGCGCCGATTGTCTACCCCGCAGCTATCGTTGCGGGACGGGATCACCCGGATGCGCAAGCGTTTCACAAATTTTTAACCACCAAAACGGCGCAAGACATCTTCGCTGCCCACGGCTTTGCCCGCCCCGAAGGTCTCAGATGAACCTTACAGGTGCAGAATGGGCCGCTCTTGGCCTGTCGCTCAAAGTGTCCTTCTGGGCGGTTCTGATCAGTCTGCCCTTCGCCATTGCCATGGCCTGGCTTTTGGCCCGACGCGACTTTCCGGGTAAATCACTGCTCAGCGCGCTGGTGCATTTGCCTTTGGTCCTGCCGCCAGTGGTCACCGGATATCTGCTCTTACTGACATTTGGCAAAACCGGCGCTGTGGGGGCCTGGCTCAATGAGATCGGCATTGTCCTGGCTTTTCGTTGGACCGGGGCGGCATTGGCCGCCGCGATCATGGGCTTTCCGCTTATGGTACGTGCCATCCGCTTGGCGATTGAGTCCGTGGATCCCAAGCTGGAAGAGGCCGCTGAAACCCTTGGGGCTGGCCGCACAGCCCGGTTCACACGTATCACGCTTCCCCTGATTGCGCCGGGCATTCTGGCCGGGGTGGTGCTTGGCTTTGCCAAAGCGATGGGCGAGTTCGGCGCCACGATCACCTTCGTTGCCAACATCCCAGGCGAGACCCAGACACTGCCCTCTGCGATCTATGCCTTTCTGCAAGTGCCGGGAGGTGAAGAGGGGGCCATTCGTCTGACATTGCTCGCCGTGGCCGTAGCCATCGGCGCTGTGCTGATCTCGGAATGGCTGGCGCGCCGCGTGTCGCGGGGGATCGGTCGGACATGAGTTTGCAGGTTGATATCCGCCACGCTTTTGAAGGTTTCACGCTGGAGGTGACTTGCCGTGCAGGTTCGGGCGTCACAGCCGTGTTTGGCCCCTCCGGCGCAGGTAAATCCACGCTGGTGAATGCCATTGCCGGATTGTTCAAGCCGGATGAGGGACGGATCACGCTGGGCGACGAAGTGCTGTTTGATCAAGCAAGTGGACATCACTCTCCACCCGCCAAACGCCGCATAGGGTACGTGTTTCAGGACGGGCGTCTCTTTCCGCATATGAGCGTGCGCGACAATATCCGTTTTGGCGCGCGGTTTGCGCCGGGTGGCCTTGACCCAAAAGAAGATAATCGCCTTGTTGAACTGCTAGGGCTTAAAGCAGTACTGGACCGCCGTCCCAGCACCTTGTCCGGCGGTGAAAAACAACGGGTCGCGCTGGCGCGCGCTTGGCTCTCACGGCCGCGGCTGTTGTTGATGGATGAACCCCTCGCAGCACTTGATGAACCGCGCAAGGACGAGATTTTTCCCTATCTGGAACGGCTGCGGGATGTGGCGCAAGTGCCGATCATCTACGTGAGCCACAACCTTGCAGAAGTGGCGCGATTGGCCGACGATCTGATCGTCTTGCAATCCGGAAAAGTCGCTTTGTCCGGCAGCGCCGAAACTGTGCTGAGTGACCCCAAGGCTCTGCCGCTGTTGGGCGTGCGCGAGGCGGGTGCGATCCTTCCCGCTAAGGTGATAGGGCATGATGCTGACGGTCTCAGCCGTCTTGTACTGTCGGGGGGTGAAATCATCTTGCCTGGTGTCACCGCTGCACCTGGCACCATCATTCGTCTTCGGGTGCTGGCGCAGGATGTGTTGTTGTCGCGTGACCCGCCGCGAGGGCTGTCGTCTCACAACGTGCTTCCCGTGACGGTCGAAACCTTGCACCGCGGGGCTGGTCCGGGTGTGGCTGTGCGTTTGCGCGCCGGAGAGGACGTCCTTTTGGCGCGCATCACGGCCCGTGCGGCTGAGGAAATGGAGTTGGCACCGGGCGCGCAATGCCATGCCATTCTCAACGCAACAGCCGTGCCAAGAGGCAGCATCAGCGGCGGGGCAATGCCCAGCAAAACTTGAGCGCTTGACAAAGCTTAGTATTTTAGTCAGAAATAAAAGCAAGCTAGCCCACACGCGGTCAGCCAGCACCTTAATCGCAACCATTGGAGCGACAAGATGACTGTTTCGACTGACTTCAAGGACCGCATAATTCCGCACCCCGTCCCTCTGCACACGCCCGCACCCGGCCCACGCCGCGTAACACTTTTGCACGCAGCGCTTTCAAGTGGCTTGTGTCTTGATGTGATGATCGAGCGTATGCTCGACCGCAATGAGGAGAGGCTCTGATGCTACATCCTCCCAGAACAGAGTTTGCCCCGCCTCAGCCCGCACATTCCGAACCTGATGTTCTACACGATGCGCGCGACCTGACCCAAGGTGGGCCGACTGCGCAAATCACGCTGGATGACAAGGATTATACCCTGCGCATCACCCGCGCAGGCAAGCTCATCCTGACCAAGTAAACTCTTCCCAAATACCTCAGAAAGACCAAACACATGATGCCCCTTGTCCAAAACCGGAGCCTGCTCTGCATAAGCCTCGCGACCGCAATCCTCGTTGGCGCGGCCTTTGCTGACGAAACGCCGAGCCACTATGCGGCGGAACCATCAGAAACATTGGAGCAAGCGGTGAAAAATTTTATTACCTACAATGCCCTGGTCGAAGAGGTGCTCGCGCGTGACCCACTGACGGCGGAAGACATGGAAAAGGTGCATGAGCTGACCTACACCCTGGAAGAGGCGCTCGCTCGCATAAATGCCGAATTGGCCGACCTTCCGGACACCTTGGAAGTACTGCACAAGGCCTCCGAAGGTGACGACCCAACGGTCATGCGAGACGCAGCCGTTGTGTATCTGTCCACTGCAAATGCCTTCCAAGGCACGCAAGAGCGCTAAACACAAACGTTTTTGTCAGGTTTTTCTGGCAAGTTGCGCCGCAATGTGGCAGCCATGGCCACTGGAAGGGTTAAAACCACCCAGAGGCGCAATTGATGTCCGAAAAAACGCTGCACCGCCTGGCCTGGCTTGTGGTCGCGATTTGCGTCGCGCCTATCCTGGCGGCTGCACTTTCGGCGCTGACAGGCGACCTCAGCGTCTGGCGAGAGGTGCTGGCCCCCGTGCTGCCGCGCTACGCGGCCACCACACTCTTTTTGGTCATCACGGTTGGACTATCGACTGCGATCATCGGCTCTGTCACCGCCTGGCTTGTGACGGTTTACCGCTTTCCCGGTCAGCGTTGGCTGGAGATCGCTCTCGCTCTGCCGCTGGCCTTCCCGGCCTATGTGATGGCCTATGCCTACACGCACATGCTGGACCACCCCGGCCCGGTGCAGACGCTCCTGCGCGGCCTGACGGGATGGGGCCCGCGCGATTATTGGTTCCCTGAAATCCGAAGCCTTGGGGGCGCGGCGGTCATGCTGACCATCGTGCTCTACCCGTATGTCTACCTTTTGGCGCGTGCTTCGTTTCGCCAGCAATCCTCAAACGCCTTTCTGGTCGCCCGCACACTGGGCCGTTCACCTATCCGCGCCTTTTACCGCGTAGCCCTGCCCATGGCGCGCCCGGCGATTGCAGGCGGCGCATTACTCGCGGTAATGGAAACCATCGCCGACTACGGCACCGTGGCATTTTTCAACGTCCAGACCTTTGCCACCGGCATCTACCAGGCGTGGTTCAGCCTCGGCAATCGCGCAGCCGCCGCACAGCTTGCCCTCTGCCTGCTCTGCTTTGCGCTTCTTATCGCGGGGCTGGAGCGCGCCCAACGCGGCAAAGCCCAAACCGCGGGGCGCGGGGCGCGGTTCGAGACAATGGAGAAACCTCACCTGACCGGTGCACCGGGCTGGATCGCCTTCGCGATTTGCTTCTTGCCTGTGTTGCTGGGCTTTATCATCCCGGTCATCATGCTGGGCAGCATGGCCATCGGCTCAGGGCAGAACCTGTTTTCCAGCCGCTACCTGGATTTCATGCAAAACTCGCTTCTGGTGGCCAGCGTGGCAGCGGTGCTCACCGTGGCCGGGGCCATCCTCGTCGGCTTCCGCGCCCGCACACGGCCGACACGTGGCTCCAAGCTCATCGTCATCGGGGCAGGGCTGGGTTATGCCGTGCCCGGTGGCGTGATTGCCGTTGGCCTGATGGTGCCTATGGCGGGGCTCGACAATGTCATCGACCGTTTCATGGAAGGCAATTTCGGCATCGACACCGGCTTGCTGATCACCGGATCGATCTGGCTCATGGTGCTGGCTTACATGGTGCGCTTTATGGCCGCTGCGCTCAACGCCTATGACAGCGGCATGGCCACAGTACCGGGTCATTTCGATGCCATCGGTCGGTCATTGGGGCAATCCGGGCCACGGTTGCTCTGGCGTGTGCACCTGCCTGTCGCGCGCAGCTCGGTGCTCACTGCACTCCTCATCGTCTTTGTCGACGTGATGAAGGAGCTCCCCGCCACGCTCATCCTGCACCCGTTCAACTTTCAGACCTTGGCCGTCCAGGCCCACCGCCTTGCGTCAGATGAACGCCTCTCCCAAGCAGCTGTACCATCCCTCGTGCTGGTGGCGTTTGGCCTGCTGCCCGTGATGATCCTCTGCCGCTCCATCGGCCGCGAAGAACCGGGCCGCAAAGCCGCCAAACTTGGCGCGGCAGTGAAGGCGGGGTAAGGGCACACGTTCATCTCATCAACGCACTGCTATGTCTAAATGACCGGTTTGAGCCCGTGTTGCACGTTAATCAGCAGAGGCGCGCGATCGCCAGACCGCGGGATGGCGACCCTTTACAAATTCTGAACACTTTATGTCAGCCAAGTCTGCATGTCCTTGGATCGGCGCGCTTGCGTGAGCCAATCGCCAGCCCGATGGGGCGGTCTGGCGATCGCGCGGCGGGCCTGCGGCCCTTGATTCCGCGCGAGGGTGTTCAACGGCAGCTTTGTCCGCAAAGCCGTCGTTGCTTGGGGTGCGGGGACGATGTAGGGTCCAACCCATGAAATATGTTCCCAGAAAAAACACGGATGATGCGCTTATTCGGGAGTTCATGAACAAGGGCGGCAAGGTCAGCGTTGGAAAAACCAAACCGCTTCCAAGCGAGCTTGGCTTAAGCAAAAACGTTTGGAACAATAAACTGACGAAAGAAGAGAAGGCCGCGCGAGACAAGAAGTGACCTTTCAAGGTCCGCTTTGTCCGCATTCCAGACCTACACCCCAACAAAAAACCGGCCACACCCCTCGGGTGCAGCCGGTCTCAAATTCATTCCGCCAAACTTACGTCTGCAGATAACTCTCCAGACTGTCATCCAGCGCGTCTTTCCATGGTGTGTGGTGCGCCGGGGCCTTTTTGCCGGTCATGGGCGAGGTATAGCCATGGTTGCGGAACTCCATGATGCCCTTCTTCTTGTGCTTCTTCCACTCAAAGAAGGCTTGATTGGCCGCGTCCACATCAAAGCTGGGATAATCCGTCTCGGCAATCAACTCACGCACATAATCCCCCTGATAGCGGATACAGGCGTAGTCATCCTCCAAAGCGTCTTCTGCCGCCTCACGCGCCACCGGATCGGCCTCCATCGTGGCCTGATCGGGCAAATCAATCTTGCCCATAATCTGGTCCCGCACCCACCAGGCCTGGGCGTCAAACATGTTGAACGTGTACCACTGGTCCTGCATGCCCAGGTAGAACATCTTGGGATTCTTGTTCCACACCACGCCTTTGTAGAGATCCGCCGCCGCCAGACGGTTGGCCGTCTTCAGGCGCAGATCATCGGGCAGGAAGGGGAAATGATGCTTGTAGCCGGTGCACAGGATGATCGCGTCAACATCCTTGCTGGACCCATCCTTGAAATGCGCCGTCTTGCCCTCGACCTTCACAAGCGCAGGCACTTCCTCCCAATTATCGGGCCAGTCGTAACCCATGGGCGCCGTACGATGGGCCACCGTCACCGACTTGCAGCCGTATTTCCAGCATTGTGATCCGATGTCCTCGGCCGAATAAGACGTGCCAAGGATCAAGATGTCCTTGTTCGTGAATTCACGTGCATCGCGGAAATCATGGGCATGCAGCACGCGGCCATTGAAGCTCTCAAACCCGGGGTAGTAGGGCACATTGGGCGACGAGAAATGCCCACTGGCCACCACCACATGATCAAACTCTTCGGCTGTCTCGGAATCGTTCACAGAATCCCGCGCTGTCACTGTGAACTTGCCCGAACCCTCATCATAGCGCACATCGCGAATGGTGTTGTTGAACCGGATCCAGTCGCGCACGCCGGCCTTTTTCACCCGGCCTTCGATATAGTCGAACAGAACCGCGCGCGGCGGGTAACTTGCGATCTCTTTGCCGAAATGCTCATCAAAAGTGTAGTCGGCAAACTCCAACCCCTCTTTGGGACCATTCGACCACAGATAGCGATACATCGAGCCATGGCACGGCTCACCATCCGCGCCGACGCCCGTGCGCCAGGTGTATTTCCACAGACCGCCCCAGTCGTCCTGCTTTTCGTAGCAAACTATGTCCGGAATATCCTCGCCGTTTTGTTTGGCGGACTGGAACGCCCTGAGCTGTGCCAGCCCGGATGGGCCTGCGCCGATCACGGCAACGCGTTTTTTGGCCATGTGGTCTTTCTCCCTGGATTGGATTGAACCAATATTTCACTTTGGTTCTTTTGGTTCCTTGAATTAAGCCAAAGACTGGACCAGTCTGTCAACAGATTCATTTCGCCAAACCGGAGACGCCCCATCGATACCTCCAGCTTCGCCCAAAGACTGGCCATCTCCGGCGCCATGCCACGTCTGTCGGTGGGCATGACCAATACGGTGGATATTGGGTTTCTGGCGCCCTTGTCCGGTCAGGCTGTATCTTGGGGTCTGCCCGGGCTACACGGATGCCGCATCTGGGAAAACTGGCTGAACCGGGCGGGCGGCGTGCTCATCAATGGGCGGCGGTATCCGATTGCCATTCATGCCCAAGACTGTGGCGATACCGAACAGACCGCGCGGGAAGGTGCGGCACAGCTTTTACAGACCCATGACATCAAGCTGATGATGATGTTAGGCGGGGATGCTTACGCAGCTGTGGCCGATGACTTGCACGCGCGTCGCATCCTGACCTCGACACTTCTGCCCTCCGATCTGTCTCCGGATTCGCCATACCTGATCGCGCCCTCCGAGGTGCACCCTGTCTATGTTGTGACGGGCGTCGAGTGGCTCACCCGTACCCGGCCAGAGCTGAAAACCGTGGCCCTCTGCGCCCAACAGGATGGCATGGGCCTGCCATCTCTCGCCACCTACCGCGCGGCCTTCAAGGCGGCGGGCATCGAGATTGTCAAAGAGGTGCAATACCCCGCCGAAGGTGCCTCCGCCGAGGATGTCGCGGGGCCCATGCTGGCGGCCAAGCCCGATATCCTTTGCTGGTGCACCAGCTATACGCCCATGGTGCATGCCCTGACAGAATATGCAGCCGCGCAGGGGTATGGCGGTCAAATCCTGTCCTGTACGTTGGATCACTACCAGAAACTGGTGGAGCGACTGGGGCGAGACTTCATGGAAGGTGTCACCTTCCAGTTCCCTGATTTTGACGACCCTGCACTCAGTGAAAAAGCGTTCTTCTTCAATCAGCCCAATGCCTTCTTTGAAGAATATAACAGCCGCTATCCTGACGGCTGGACCGCGGTGAGCTGGGAATACGCCGCCATCCTCGATATCTGGCATGCCGCAGTAGAGAAGGCCGACAGTGTCACGCCGTCCTCAGTATTGGCCGCAATGAAACAGTTGGGCCATGTCACCCACGCCTTTGGCCCAGCCGAATGGTGGGGCACAGATATGTTTGGCATCGACAATGCGTTGATAGGCGATTGGCCCGTGGTGCGCATTGAAAAGGGCCGCGCAAGAGTGGTCGAATTTGGCTCTGTGCCGGGTTGGCTCAGGCAGCACGAAGCGCTCTTGCGAGCCGAGATGCAGGATCTGGGCCAGATGTGGGACCAAAGGCTTGGCCGCGCCGAACACGGGCCTGAACTGGGCGCGCGGGTGATTGGATGAGGGGTGCGGCTTTGAGCAAGGGCCGGTTTGAGTCCGGAAGGGACATCAGGAAACGCACTTGCCAAGAGCCTGATACGCCTACTGATGCGACGTCAGCGCACCGTGGACCAGATTGTGAAAGTGATGTACGGCATGCTCGCTCTCTGCACTCCGTTCCGCGTCAATCATGTATCGCCCCTGATCAAAGCCGAATGACTTCAGGCCCTTCTGCACCGTGAGGTTCAACTCAATGTCTTCCGGCCCCAAACCGCCGTTCATCCAGTCCTTGCACGCAGAGGTGATCTTCGTTTCCGGGCGGTTTGGGGTGTAATATCCAAAGCGCACAAAGGTTTCTTCTGGCCCCGTCGGAATAATCAGAAAAGTCGATACAAGGTCAGTGTAGGGCACGAAGTACAAGCACGTGGCGGGAAAGAGCCACCAATTCATGTAGGTCTCTGTCTGGTAAGGCTCGTCACCAATCGGAACGCCAAACATCTTGTCGAGTCCCGGCTTTACTGGCCCTCCCAATGTCCACCAATTTCCCCGACAGATGGGTAAATCCTTCTCGAAATCGAGAAAGTCAGCCAGCTCTTTGTGGCAGGGGCCCGACAGCATTACGTGATAGGATTCAATGGCGTTGTCGACGATCACTTTCCAGTTCACGGGCACGACCATGTCTTCCTCACTGTCAAGCCGCATGTCTTTGATATCGGGACAAAGATCGAGAAAGTAAGCCTCCGCGCCTGGAAAGAGGTTCGTCATGGGCGCAGCGTCTTCATACAGATTAAAGTAAACAAACCCTGCAAAATACTCAACACGCACGGCTTTCAGTCCAAACTTTGACTTGTCAAAACCCTCCAATCGTTCGGTGCGTGGCGCACCACGAAGCTCTCCACCAAGACCGTATGTCCACGCATGATACGCACATACGAATGTCCTGACATGACCCCGGCGCTCGGTCACCAGTCTGTTGCCCCGGTGCTGGCATACATTGTGAAACGCACGAATTTCGCCATCTCTTCCGCGCACAATGATGACGCTTTGGTCGAAAATATCGACGACGACAAACTGGCCCGGCTCCTCAATTTCGTTCGGATGACAGGCAAAGTGCCAGGCCTTGTAGAAAATCGCGCGCTTCTCGGCATCGAAGATCGCCGGGTCAAAAAAGTATCGTGATGGAAGGGTTTGCGCCGCTTCAAGCTCGCGGTTTGGCCAATCGAAGATTTCCTGTGTCATCGGCTGATTCTCTGGAGTGATTGCATTCCAAATTTATTTTGTTTGAACGTTCGGTCAAGAAAAACTATTTTTGAACCGTAGTGTGAGAATGCGAATGGAGATCGCATGCCCAAGGTTGGAATGGAGCCGGTACGCCGCAGACAAATAATCGAGGCCGTCATGGATTGCATCCATTCGGAAGGCTTCGAAAACACAAGTCTCAAAGCCATAGCGCGTTATGCTGGCGTCGCGCCAAGTCATATTCTTTACTACTTCGGCGATAAGAATGCCGTTATTGCTGCTGTCTATCGCCACTTATACGTGAGGCTGGGCGCCGCCACACGTGTGCGATTGAAACAATCGAGCTCACCTCTGGATCGCCTCAACGCTGTTCTTGAGGCGCAAGTCAGCGCCGAAATGGTCACACCCCGGGTGGTCGCGACTTGGTTTGCCATAAGCGCACAGGCCATGAATACGCCAGCCCTGGCCCGGTTGGAGAAAATCAATACGAGACGCATGACCAGTAATATTGTGCACGACTTGCGCAGCTTGGGGTTCCGTAGAAATGACGCAAGAACGCTCTCATTGGAATATCTTGCCATGGTCTATGGTCTATGGACTCTGCTGGCCCACGGAACTGTTTCGAATGCTGATGACGCACGAAACATTCTCAGACGGTTTTTGGAAGCGAGGCTGAGCAGCCAAAAAATTGCACAGCCAAATTGAAGCCTCGGATCTGATGAGAATTGGTCAATACATCGCGAGACTTTAGGTCCGCTTTGTCCGCAAAGAAGACCCCAAGCGCTCTCAGAACAAATCTGTAAACCCTGAATTTCGCCAAGCACATCACGCGCCAAACTTTGACTACCAATCCTTGAACATTGAGAAACCCATCGTGCGCCCTGTTAACTGGGGTGCTTTACCGATCCCGCACCGACGCGATACCGACGTGATACCGATGTAATACCGACGCCCAAATTCCAGCAAAATAAGGGCGTTAACCTTTATCCGTCCTGCAAGAGTAGTTTTTGCTCTTCCACGAGGTGCAGTTTGATGAATTCCACTGCTTGCGCCACATCGCGAGAAGCGATGGCGTTATAAAGCGTGTTGTAGCGTTTTTGGTAGTCCTGCACGCGTTTGGGCGTGAGGCTTCGGCGGCGCAGCTCGGTGCGAAAGCTCTGGCGGTAGGTTTCGACCGCCAGCCTGTAGCACGACGCCAAAAGGGCGTTGCCCGTGCCCTCCGCGATCTGCACATAAAGCTTTTCTTCCAAGGCGATAAAGGCATCGAGATCGGTTGTGACCGCTTCGATCTGAGACAGCGTTTTGGCCATGTCCGACACCATGCGCGGTGTCATGTTCACCACGGCCAGCCGTACAATCTCGGGCTCCAGAATGCCCCGTACCACAAGGTGGTCGAGCGGGCTGGTTTCGCCTGCCACGCTGTCGGCGGTCATGGCGGCGCGGGGGCTGGACCTGTAGGTGACAAAGCTGCCAGATCCGGGCCGCCGCAGGATCACGTTCTGGCTCTCCAGCACATCCAGCGCTTCGCGCACTGTGTTGCGCGCCACACCCAACTCCGCCGCCAGAGTTCGCTCAGACGGAAGGCGCGTATCTCTTTGATATTCCTCAGACTTTATCCGCGCAAAAAGCGTATCCACCACGATCTGGACCGTGGCCCCGATCTGGCCTGGGATGACAATGCCGGGATCGTCGGATGTTACAGACGTGCTCATCTTTCACCGCGTCACTTTTGGTATAATTGGTATAAATTGGTATGGTGTCGGCGTAAAGCACTGGTTTTGCAGTGTTTCGTACCGGGCAGAATTCCTTGGCATCCAGTCGATGCAAAGGGGATGATGTTACTGACCTGACCAAAATGAGCCACACGATGCCTGATCCCAAACTTTTCATGTCCAACCTGCACGCCATTGAGGCCGACTGGATAGACTACAATAATCACCTCAACATGGGCTACAATACCGTCCTTTTTGATCGCGGTGCGGATGAGGCTTATGCGGTGCTGGGCTTCGGTCCTGACTACGCCGAGGAACGGGGGCTGACCACGTACACAGCCGAATTTCACATTCGCTACATGCGTGAGCTAAAACTTGGGGACAAAGTACGCATCGCCTTTCGTATCGTCGATCACGATGAAAAACGGTTCCACAGTTATCAGGAAATGTACCACGAAGATGGTTGGATGGCAGCGACAGGTGAATCCATGGTTTTGCATGTGGATATGTCAGGCCCAAAGGTGGCGCCCATGCCCGTAGACATCCTGAACAACGTGAAAGCCATGGCCCGCACCCAGTCTGACATGCCGCAGCCGGAGGCTGTTGGCGCGGCGATCAGCCTGCGCCGAATGCGTTGAACTTACGAAATTCTTTGTGAAAAATGTGACAAGTGTCTCGACGCATGGCATCGGCCCGGTCTAGGGTCGGCAAAATGGGAGAACGCCAATGTGTCCACCACTCAAGTTGAACTGGCACATGGCACGCGCGACGGGACCGGATGGTTAGTCTGATTCTGAAAAGGTTGAGCTTGGGTCTGGTCACGTTGTGGCTGGTCTCTGTCATCATTTTTGTCGGCATCGAAACTCTGCCGGGCGATGCCTGTACAGCCTATCTGGAGCGCGATGCACAGGGGCAGCTTCTGGACAACTGCCGGGCTGCTCTGGGCCTCGATAAACCCGCGATCACCCGCTACCTCGAGTGGGCTGCAGCCGCCGTGCAAGGCGATTTTGGTGTCTCAGTGGATGGCGAAACACACATTACGTCCGAGGTGGCGCTGCGTGTTAAAAACTCCATCCTGCTGGCGGCAGGTGCGCTGAGTGTTGGTGTTCCTCTTGCGATTTTCCTAGGTGTCGTCGCCGGACTGTGGCGTGACAGCTTTCCCGACTTGTTCGTATCCACTGCGGCGATCTTTGCCATGACCATCCCGGAGTTTGTCACGGCAACGATCCTTGTTCTGGTCTTCGCAATCTGGCTTGGCTGGTTGCCGGCGGTTGTTCTGACGCCTGCAGATGCCCCGGCCCTTGATTTCTTTCCGGAATTTGTTCCCGCCTCCATCGTGCTCACCTTTGTCATGGTGGCGCATATCATGCGCATGGTGCGGTCTTCGGTGATCGAAGTCATGGCCAGTGAATTTGTTCAGATGGCCCAACTCAAAGGCGTGCCATACTGGCGCATTGTCTTTCGTCACGCACTGCCCTCGGCCCTCTTGCCTGCGATCAACGTGGTTGCTCTCACCGTGGCATGGCTCTTGGGTGGGGTGGTCGTGGTTGAGGTCGTCTTCAACTATCCGGGCCTTGGCCGCATGATGATCGACGCTATTTCCGACCGAAATCTGCCGGTGATCCAGGCGATCACATTGCTCGTTGCAGCGACCTATGTGGTGATCAACCTGGTGGCTGATCTGCTGACAATCTTGCTCAACCCGCGGCAAAGGTCGCAATTGGGGCGGATGTGATGGCGCAGGTGGAACAGATAAGACAAGACCGACCCTCGCTTTTGCGACGCTGGATCAACATCTTGCGCGAAGCAGGCAGCAGACCGTCCGGCGCGATCGGTATCTTTCTGGTCACTTTGCATGTCGTGGTGGCTATCCTTAGCCCTTGGATTGTGCCGCATGACGCCATCACAATGGGGTCAGATGAAATACTCGCCCCGCCCACCTCCAATCATTGGCTGGGCACCGATGCGTTGGGCAGAGATGTGTTCAGCCGCGTTTTGCAAGGCGGGCGGCAGGCGCTGATTGTCTGTGGTATTGCCACACCGCTGGCGATGCTTTGGGGTGGGCTTCTGGGGATTTACCTCGGTCTGCGGGGCGGTTGGATCGATGAGGTCGCAATGCGGCTGGTTGATGCGGTCCTGTCATTGCCGGGTATACTGCCGCTCATGGTCGTGGTGGTGATGTTCGATGGGGGAAACCTCGTGCTGATCCTGACGCTCGGCTTCCTTTTCGGCATCCCCGTCATCCGCGTGGTGCGCGCCGCAACACATGGCGTTGTCGCCCGTGATTTTATTGTTGCCGCCCGCGCCCGCGGCCACAAACGCGGTAACATCATGTGGCGAGAGCTTCTTCCCAACGTGTTCGATGTGGTCATGGTCGAAGGGGCCATGCGACTGAGCTGGATGCTGCTGAGCTTTTCCGCACTTTCCTTTTTGGGCTACGGTGTGGCTCCGCCCACACCCGACTGGGGCCAGGAAGTCTCTGAGGCGCGGGTCTACATGTCTTTGGCCCCCTGGGGCGTTCTGGGCCCGATGTTCGCGCTCAGCTCTCTCATCATCGGTGTGAATCTGACAGCAGATGCACTGGCCAAAACACTGGGCCTCGATCGTTCACAACGGGCGGTGGTGTAGATGGCCGACGACGGGATTATCGAGGTGAAAAACCTCTCGGTGGGGTTCACGACGCGCGCGGGGGAGACGTTCAATGTCCTGAAGAATGTCGATCTGACTGTGTGCCGAGGCGAAACCATGGGCATCGTTGGTGAAAGCGGCTCAGGCAAAAGCACCCTTGCGCTGGCCACGATGGGCTTCCTGAAACCCGGCCTTCGCAAAACCGGAGGAGATGCGCGGTTTGCTGGTGAAGACATGTTTGCCATGTCCTCATCAAGGCTTGAAGACATTCGCGGTGGCGAGCTTGGTCTTATCCCGCAAAACTCCGGTCAGGCCCTCACGCCAACCATGCGCATCGGCGCGCAGCTTTGCGAGTCGCTCGCTCTGCATTGCAACATCGAAAAACATGCCTGTGCGCCACGCGCCGAAGACCTCTTGAGCCAGGTCCGTCTGCGCGATGTCAAATCCATCATGGGCCGCTTTCCTCATGAGCTGTCGGGTGGGCAACAGCAGCGCGTAGCGATTGCCATGGCTCTGGCCGGCGAACCCGAGGCGTTGGTGCTAGATGAGCCGACCACAGGTCTTGATGTGACCACACAGATTCACATTCTGGACCTGCTGCGAGATTTGGCGGCAGAGCGCAATATGGCGATGGTCATGGTGAGTCATGATCTCGGGGTGATCGGGCGATGCTGCCAGAAAGTGACAGTCATGCTGTCCGGCGAAGTGGTGCAGAGCGCGCCCGCGCAACAGGTTTTGTGCCAGCCAGAACACCCGTATTCAAGAAAACTGCTGGATGCCACACCGCGGATCAAGCCGGTGGCGAAGATGCCTGCGCCTGTCTGTGACGGCGAAAAAGAGGTGTTACGCCTGCAAGATCTTGCGCTGAGCTATCGTCAGCCTGGCTTTTGGGAACGCAGCTTTGGCAAAACCGATCTGCCGCTGACTGTGGATGGCGTTAACGTATCGCTGAAGCAAGGGGAAACCCTGGGTCTTGTCGGTGAATCCGGCAGCGGGAAATCCACCATTCTCAAGGCCATTGCTGGGATGCTGCCGCCTCAAAACGGGTCGATTACCCTGGCCGAAGGTGCTGCCTTGCCCGAGCGGATTGATCAGCGCAGCCCAACCGAGCTGCGCCGCATCCAGCTGATTTTCCAGAATGCCGACCAGGCCCTCAACCCACGCCACACAGCGCTGCAAATCCTCACACAACCTCTGCAGCTCTACTTTGGCATGAAGGGCAATGACCTGCGCGACCGGGCAGTAGAGCTTCTGGACCGCATGCGGCTCAGTGCGGACTATCTGGATCGGTTTCCCGGCCAAATGTCAGGCGGCGAAAAACAGCGCCTCGCCATTGCCCGCGCCTTTGCCGCCGAGCCGGAGATTGTGCTGTGTGATGAGGTGACATCAGCGCTGGATGTGTCTGTGCAAGCCTCGGTGATGGAGCTTCTGCAGGACCTCAAACGCGAGAAGAAAACCACGTACGTCTTTGTCAGCCATGACCTTGCCGTGGTACAGGAACTGGCCGATCATATCGTCGTGCTCAAACAGGGCAGGGTCTGTGAACAGGGCACGGCCAAGGCCATCTACGGCAACCCGCAGGACGACTATACGAAGAAGTTGTTTGAAGCAGTGCTGGAACCGGAGCCGGGGTAGGGAAAGCCGGGGAGTGCCCGACTACGGGCGGGCGCCGCAACAATATTTTATGCTGCTTTATTGCAGGTTCACATCAAACCGGTGTTTTCTTATGCAATGTTGCAAGAGCCCTCACCCATCGGAGCGGTTGGGCGCTGCCCGGCGGCGCACCTTTGTTTCGGGCGAAAAGCATCTATCCTTTGCCGATATGTTCCAGCGTGTGACAGGCAAGGGCGCTTTTGAAATCGCAGGCGCGGGCAAACCAGCTTGTGGCTTTGTTTAGCATAGCCGCATCCTTGTCTTCACCTAGATCCCAGATATGCAATGCTAAATTTGCTAACGATTCACAACTTTTTGCGTGATCCAGTTCACATCCTTTGGACCAGAAAGATGCTGATTGTGCATCCAAAGACAGCGCTTCGTTGTTGAGTGCTCTGACGTCGTTTACGAAATAAGTTTGTCCAGCCAAACCGCACAGGCGACCCGATCCATTTTCGCAAGCGGTTGTCAAAATATCCAATGGGATAAATGCACTTCGATCCATCGGACCCAAGAGGTCTTCCAGCGTGGAAACAACCATTTCGCAAACCGTTGTATCTGGTCGTATGCATTCTTGTCGTAAAGTGTCGAGTGGTTGCGAAACGGCGGACTTATTACCCAAAAGAAATTGGGTCATCGCCATCGTCACGCAGACATCTCCACCGCCAGCCGTACATTGTGCTTCCAAATCAGAAAGCACGCCGCGGGCCGCGGCCTCTGATTTGTTGCTCCAAGACTTGCGTTCGGCGTCCAAGACTTCTTCTGTTGTCTCTGGCAGAGCACCAACATCACGTAGATGCCATGATTTGATTGACCGCATGTCACAAGAAAATGCATTCCCGTCTTCGCATTGCAGTTCAAGCTCTGCCTGGGCTAGCAATCCAAGTTTGGTCTTTTCCTGCTGTGTTATCTGTTCGAAGTCGCGTGGAATGGATAGAAGTTCCTCACACGAAAGATGCCGTCCGGTTTTGCAGGCTTCAATCGTTCCTTCTATTCCTTTCTGTAGCAGAGCCTCAGCCCGTTTTTTGTCCTCTGGAAATGGCCAGTGACCATTTTCATAATTCCAAGCAAGGTGTAGGCATTCATCGTATTTCGAAGGATCACAACTGTTGGGATACCCCTCCTGCGCAGAAGCCCATGGAGATAGGCACAGCGCTGTCAGGGCAACTAGAACCCGAAAAAGCCGCAAATCGCTCACCCCCCAGCTTCTTGCTCACAATCTCGTTCACCGCCTTGGGGTTGGCCTTGCCGCCTGTGGCTTTCATCACCTGACCCACGAACCAGCCGGCTAGCTTGGGGTTCTCCTTGGCTTTTTCGACCTGCGCGGGATTGTCGGCGATGATCTGGTCCACCGCGGCCTCAATCGCGCCGGTGTCCGTGACCTGTTTCATGCCACGCTCTTCGACGATCTTCGCGGGATCACCACCTTCGGTATAAACGATCTCGAAAAGATCCTTGGCGATTTTGCCGGAGATGGCGTCTGAGGCGATGAGATCTACAATACCACCCAGTTGCGCAGGATTCACAGGGCTTTCGGCGATCTCGGCATCGTCTTTCTTAAGGCGTCCGAAAAGTTCGTTGATGACCCAGTTGGCCACGAGCTTACCATCGCGCCCCTGCGCGGCCTCTTCAAAATAGGCGGCATCCTGAACATCGGCGGTCAGAACGCTGGCGTCATATTCTGACAGACCAAAATCGCCTACAAACCGCGCCTTCTTCTCATCTGGCAGTTCCGGCAAAGAAGATGCAATCGCATCAACCCAGTCTTGTTCGATCTCCAAAGGCAGCAGATCAGGATCGGGGAAATACCGGTAATCATGCGCCTCTTCCTTGGAGCGCATAGAGCGGGTCTCGTTCTTGTCCGGGTCATAAAGCCGGGTTTCCTGCTCGACCTCACCGCCGGCCTCAACAATTTTGATCTGCCGCTCGGCCTCGACCATGATGGCTTGCTGAATGAACCGCATGGAGTTCATGTTCTTGATCTCGCAGCGCGTGCCAAGATGGGAGAAATCCTGTGTTTCCATATATTTCTCATATGCACCAGGCTGGCAGATGGAGACGTTCACATCGGCACGCAGGTTGCCGTTTTGCATGTTGCCATCACAGGTGCCCAGGTAGCGCAGGATCTGGCGCAGCTTACCGACATAGGCCGCGGCTTCTTCGGGCCCGCGAATGTCAGGGCGGCTGACAATCTCCATGAGACAAACGCCCGTGCGGTTCAGATCCACAAAGGACATCGCTGGGTCCATGTCATGAATGGATTTGCCTGCGTCTTGCTCCATGTGAATGCGTTCGACCCGCACAAGCCGCGCGACACCTGGCTCCATATCCACCAGAATTTCGCCTTCACCAACGATAGGATGATAAAGTTGAGAAATCTGGTAGCCCTGCGGTAAGTCAGGATAGAAATAGTTCTTTCGGTCAAACGCCGACTTCAGGTTGATCTCAGCCTTCAGCCCCAGCCCGGTGCGCACCGCTTGTTCGACGCAAAATTCATTGATCACCGGCAACATGCCCGGCATGGCGGCGTCCACGAACGCGACATTTGAGTTTGGTTCGGCCCCAAAGGTGGTTGAGGCCCCAGAGAAGAGCTTGGCCTGTGACGCCACCTGTGCGTGCACCTCCATACCAATGACCAGTTCCCAATCCTGCTTGGCCCCGGCAATCACCTTGGGTTTCGGGGTCTCATAGGTCAGATCCAACATCGGTCATGCTCCGCTTGACGTCCTCGCCGCGGTTTTAGGCCACGGCAGCGATGCGGGCAAGACGATATGCCTTGCCCAAAGAGCAGCTCACGCTGCCACAGAGAGCCCTGGGTCGCGCTGACGCAAACGAGACAAGGATATCAGGTGGGCGCCCAGGAACAGCGGCACAAAATAACCCGGGAACATGGCTAGCGGATGCAGGTTGATGATGTTGGGCGTGTCATGCGCCAGAAGATGCGCAAATCCTTCTGACGTGATGATGCCAAAGAAAACCGCAAATGCAAAGTCAACCATGCCGATGATGTTGGCACGCAAGATCAACTGGCGTGCATTTGGTGCGGCCACACGGGCGGCTTTCCACGCCTGCCAGGCAAAAAGCCCCGCCCAGACGTCGCCAAGCCCAGCTGGCAAGGCAAACTGCCAGGGGATAACCCCTCCGGCCCAGCCCAGCAGGAACAAGGCACCCATCATGCGGGGGATTTGAAAGGCGACCAGGTCAGCATTGCTCAGCGCATGGGTCAACCTGCGTCCGGTAAAGGTGAGCTGTGACAGCGCCCAAAGGGTCAGCGCCCCGCCAAACAAGACGATCAGAACTGTTGGCGGGTCGCCTAGGGTAACCGGCACATTGAACAGGTTGTTGCGCGACATTTCCATCGAAACAACCGCCCAGAGCGCAAGTGCGGTGGCAAATCCCCCAACGACCCAAATGCGGTGATGCTGGGTCAGACCCGCATTGATCGCCGCCGCGTTGCAAAGCAGTACTGCGAAAATCGGCAACAGGATCGTGAACACATCAACGAACGCCAAAAAGAACATGTCCAACATAGAAAAACCTCCAGTAGATACGAAATTAGTAGTTACTATATTTGATATAGGTAACTTCAAATATGATAGTCAATTCAATTTTTGAATTTCCATGCTAAATTGGACAAATGAAAAGCTATGATCGCAACAATTGCCCTGTGATGCGCACCGCCAATGTCGTTGGAGACCGGTGGTCTATTCTGATTTTGCGGGAATTTTTTCTTGAAGGCCCGCGTCGGTTTCAGGACCTGCAAGACGAATTGAACGTTTCGCCAAACACTCTGTCAGGCCGACTGAAAACCCTGGAACAGGCCGGGGTTTTGTCGCGGCGCGCCTATTCCACCAATCCACCTCGTTCAGAATATGTACTGACAGATGCCGGCAAAGCGCTGGGTCCCTTGATCCAGGCGTTCCGTGATTGGGGCGAAAGTTTCGGCCACTCAGATTAGCAAGGTTACGCGCATCGAATTTGCGGGACAAAGCGCGATGGGTTAACAAATTGCTGTTTTATTAAGACCTATTTGAATTTGAAACTTCTGTTTTTCGACAAGGTATCGTTATGCCCAAAAACATTGTTCTGCTCTGCGATGGCACATCCAATGAAATCGCCCGCAACCGCACAAACATCCTGCGTCTTTATGGCTGCCTTAAGAAAGATGCCGATCAACTTGTCTTCTACGATCCCGGAGTCGGCACATTCGGGGCGGAAAACAGCTGGGCTTATTTTGTCCGCAAGGCGGTTGAGATTTGGGGCCTCGCCACGGGCTGGGGCATCGACCGGAATGTCAAGGAAGCGTACCAGTTTCTGGTTGAGAATTATGACGATGGCAAACGCGAAAATGGCGACGATCAGGACCCTGACCGCATCTTCATCATCGGGTTCAGCCGGGGTGCCTACACCGCACGCATGTTAGCCGGTCTCATTCACAATATTGGCCTTATGGATGCTCGAAATCTGAACCTGCTCGACTATGCCTACCGGGCGTACAAGAACATCGGGAAAAGCACGGGCCGCGATGAAACGGATGCCCGCGAACCCGAGAAGAACCCGTTTGCCGAAGTGCGCCTTTTTGAGCGTATGCTGCGTCCGCGCCGTCCCGCCATCGCCTGTCTGGGCCTCTTTGACACGGTTGGGTCCGTAATCGAATGGACCGAACTGGTTCCGCGCATTCGCACGCACGCCCATACTTCGGCCAACCCTTCGGTGGCCGCAGTGCGGCATGCGGTGTGTCTGGATGAGCGACGCACAATGTTTTTGCCGACGCTCTGGCCCGAGGGGGTGAATTTTGGGGTGGCGCATTCCGGCCAAGGCAAGATGCGAAAATCAAGGTGCAGGATGTGGAGGAAGTTTGGTTTTCCGGGGTGCACGGAGATGTGGGGGGCGGTTATGCCGAACGCAAAAGCCAGCTTGCCAAACTCCCACTCAAATGGCTGATTGATGAGACGCGTGCGCTGGGGCTTCTCTACAAGGACGACACAATTCGGAGCCTTGTTCTGGGGGAAGACAAGAAAGGACGCTATGTCGCCCCAGACGGTAAGGCCCCTCGGAACAGGTCGATGAATTGGGCCTGGGCCATTCTGGAGTTCATCCCACGGATCAAAACCAAGTATTGCCTGTCAAAGCGGCCCGCGTTTTTGTGGCTGTATTTGCCTTTCTTTGAACGGCGGTACGTGCCCCTTGGGTCCAAAGTACACAGCTCAGTCTTTGAGCGTCGAGGGACGTCGACTGACTATGACCAACCCAACATTCCTGATGACCACACGGTTGTGTAACTTGTTTAAATCAAACGCTGTCGCTCAATACCGCGCGGCGAAAAGGTGATTGTGCAACCATCTTTGAGCATCGATGACAGTTGTGCCGCAATGATGCGTAGTGCCGTCTGTCGGCCCTTGGCCACCAGAGCGCGCCGCGACGGCAGCATCGGACCAAGACCCGGAGAAAGCAGCGTTTGCGACCAGATCAGCGGGTGCAGTTCACGCAGGTGGTTCTTGAGAAGCCAATCCAGACAGGCGTGGATATCTTCGCGGTTTTGTCGCGCCTGTTTCGTCAAAAGTGCTTCTTCGCCTTGCGGTGCCATTGTGATTGCGCTGAATGCTGTCAAATGGTTAACGATGTGTTGGTCTTGTTTGCGCGATGCGATGTCTTGCAGCCCTTCGATAAAGAACTCCGCATCCAAAAGCTCAAGCGCAC
Organism: Roseovarius sp. W115; assembly: GCF_032842945.2. Lineage (NCBI taxonomy): Bacteria > Pseudomonadati > Pseudomonadota > Alphaproteobacteria > Rhodobacterales > Roseobacteraceae > Roseovarius > Roseovarius rhodophyticola. Next base: position 672,180 of record NZ_CP146606.1, on the reverse strand, counting down.
GTCGTTTGAGCGCCAGCGCATCCAGATAGACCCAAGTGTAAGCTCCAGCGCCCCAAGTGTCCTGCGTCATGGCCGCGATACGTCGTGCACTGATCTCAAGTTTTTGCAGGCCACCGGCATAGTCCGGTAGGATATGCCGCCCCAAAGCGCGCATATGCCGGGGTGTGGCAGGATCAAGGTCGATTAACTTTTCGTATTCCTCACTCACCCGCACCCCGCGCTTTTCGCAGGCAGCAAAGAGCGCGCAGCGCGCGGCGATCAAGGACGGGGCATTAAGGGCTGTCCCGTCAAATGGGGCCAGAATTGTGGCCGCGCGTTCGATATGTTCCGAAGACTGCTCCGCCGCGCGCACCGGGTCGCTTCGGCCCGCCACGTTCCGCCAGGACCAGGCAATATCGACATGCGCCAACGCCACCACAAGCGACGTGGGATAATCGCCAGGATGGTCGTTCAGAACATCTTCCAGCGCGGCAAGGCCCTCGGCATCCGGGGCAAATCCATCGTAAAGAGCATCTTCCGCCGCGGCCACGAGGTCACTTCGTGCTCCGAACGCCATAAGCATAGCCGCGGACTCGCCACCGGGCGTTGGCAGACGCGTGGCATCCGCAAACTTGATCTTTTGGGACAGCTCATCCCAAAGATCCTGTCGTGCCAGTTTCTGCCCGCGATCCTGATGCATAGAGCGCACCATCTCTTCGTCGGTCACAATCTGCGACGGCAGAATGATCCGCCGGGCCAAGGCGTCGATCTCATCCTCGGCTCGTTTGTCAGCCATAGCAGGACCGGCCGTTGTCGACGGCGAATTTCGCTGTCCGAACAAGCGGGAAATACCCTTTAAGGGGCCGGCTCTGTGGCGCGGGCTGTCTGGCATAGAGTCGTCTGCTCTCGGCTGTTTCGCGCTTATGTGCCATACCAATCCGGCCAAAAAGCGGCAAGGGCGCGGAAAATAAGGGGAAAAGCGCTCTGGCGAGAATGTTGATTTAACACAAGAATCACGTCACGATGCCCCGATGTTGCGCCTCTTTGCCTGTTGTATCGTGGTGGCGTCCACCACCTTGTCTGCCTCCGCCGAGACACCTGTGGCCGATACCAAGCTGTCTCCGCCCGCGCGCGAAGCGAATTTGCCTCGTACCAGATGGGAAACCATTTCTGGTACGGCCTTATGGACCCGCACATCCCTTGCAGCCCTCAAAAATCACGGAGAACCTCTGGCTGCGACGGTGCCAAGTGATATCGCCGATTGGTGCCCGGCTTACCCCACTTCCAGCCCCAAGGCGCGGCGCGCCTTTTGGGTGGGGTTTGTGTCGACCTTGGTCAAACATGAAAGCACGTATCGCCCAAGGGCTGTTGGCGGTGGCGGTCGCTGGTTCGGCCTGACGCAGATTTCTCCATCAACGGCGCGGCTTTATGGGTGCACCGCGCGCTCTGGCTCTGCCTTGAAAAACCCCGTTGCCAACCTCAGCTGTGCTATTCGCATCATGGCCAAAACCGTCCCGCGCGATGGGGTGGTCTCACGCGGCATGCGTGGTGTCGCAGCAGATTGGGGACCTTTGCACAGCAGCAAAAAGCGCAGGGACATGATGGCCTGGACGAAGCGGCAGCCCTATTGCAAGCCGCTCAATTCTGTCCGACCGCGTTTGCGGCCCGACACCGTTGCGCTTGTACTGCCGTCTGACGACTAAACCCTGGGCACTAACTCACACGAAACGCGCGACGAATGTCATCCAGCGCGTCACGTTGCTTTTGATTAAGCTCACCTGACCCGGCGCCCACCGCTGTGTTGATGACGTTCAGAAGTGGCTCAAAACTCTCTTTTCCATTGAGTTTGAAAAGCTTACGGGACACACGCGGAACAGCTGTTTCAGTGCCGTGGCACTCTGAGACAAACCAATGCCCCAGAATAGTTGCCTCTTGCGACGTGCTTGCATCCATCCCCAGTTGAGAGCGCAACGCCCGATCAAGCGCATCACGTTGCTCCTTGGTAGGCAGGTCATCCATCTCAACAAACGCCGTGGCAATTGCTGCAATGGCCAGATTGGGATCTTCAATGGTTTCAACCGGATGCACATTGGTTTTGCGCTTAAAACCAAAACGACGCGCCGCACTGCGCACATCACCGGCCATTTCGACAACGTCATGTGCCACATCAGCGGCATGTCTGGCTCGGATGAAAAAGAAATAGACGGCCGCAGCAACGCCAAGCAGGCCTACAAGAATATGCATAAAACAATCCTCATTAGCGCCCCGAACCCACATAAACGTCACGTGGAGAGCGTAGCAAACAAAAAATCGATCAAACGCAAAGCTTTAGCGGAACTGTGGCTTCCAGGAAATGTGAACTATGCTTTCACGCACCGCGAATGCGTGTCACCATCTCGGTTGTGTCACGGCTCAGCTCGGGCTGGGCCAGGATGCGGTCGAGCGCCCGCGCTGCCATTTCCTGACGCGTCTCATCATAGCGCTTCCAGGTCTCAAAGGCGGTACACATGCGCGCCGTGGTCTGCGGATTGATCGGGTCCAGCTTGATCAGCCAGTCGGCGAGCACGCCATACCCTACGCCTGAGACATGGTGGAACCCGGCAGTATTCATCGTTAAGGCACCAAGCGTGGCACGAAAGCGATTTGGGTTTTTCATTGTAAAATCAGGATGATTTGTCAGGATTTGCGTCACTTCGGCCGCATCATCCGGATCCGCCTGCAAGATCTGCAAGCTGAACCACTTGTCGATCACAAGGCGGTCATGTTTCCACTGATCGTAAAACGCGGTCACTGCTGCCGCGCCTTTGCCTGCCTTGAGAAGACAAGACAAGGCGGCCAGTTGTTGGGTCATATTGTCAGCGTTGTCATACTGTTTTTGCGCCAAAGCCCCGCCATCCACACGGCTGATCATGCCAAGGGCCGCATTGGCCAGCGCGCGCGCCCCGGATTGCTCGGCATTCGGGGCATAAGGTTCGTCCACCTGATATTGTGCATAAAGACGCGTCGCGAGGTCCTGCATCTTTTGCGCTTGCGCCTGTTTTAGCGTCTCAAGCGCGTCCCAGATTGCCTGTGGATCGGGTGTATCGCCTGCCTCATATAGGCTTTGCGCCAAATCTTCCTGGCTGGGCAGACCAAGCGCCAGGGCACGGAACGCTGGGTCAAGGTTGTCGTCACGTGCGACGGCCTCAATCGCGTCCAGATAAGCATCATCCGGCCCCGCGCCATTGCGGATCATCGCCAGCAAGCCATCCCGCGCCAGCGCGCGTCCCGCTTCCCATTTGTTGAACGGATCGGTGTCATGCGCGAGCAAAAAGGCGCGTTCGGCGTTGTCGCTCTCACGCTCCAGGATCACAGGTGCGGAAAATCCGCGCAGAATGGACGGCACCGGGCGGCTGGCCAGACCTTCAAAGACAAAGCTCTGGTTGGCTTGCGTCATCTCAAGCACTTGCGTGGGCACCACTTCATTTCCATTTGGCGCCAGAAGCCCGATAGCAATGGGGATGACGCGGGCGTCTTTGACGTCCTGACCGGGGGTAGGCGGCGTGGATTGCTCAAGATGCAGAGTGAACGTGCCATCCTTATAGGTATCGCGCACTTTCACGCGCGGCGTACCCGCCTGTTCATACCAGCGCTTGAACTGGCTCAGATCACGCCCCGTAGTGTCTTCAAACACCCTGAGCCAATCCTCAATCGTGGCCGCGTCCCCATCGTGACGCTCGAAATAAAGATCAAGCGCCTTGGCATAAGCCTCATCCCCCACCAGAGTTTTGAGCATGCCAATCACCTCGGCGCCCTTTTCGTAGACCGTGGCGGTATAAAAGTTGTTGATCTCAACAAAGCTCTCAGGCCGTACCGGATGCGCCAGCGGGCCATTGTCTTCACAGAATTGACGTGCGCGCAGGGCAATCACATCCGAGATACGTTTGACCGGCTCTGAGCGCATATCCGATGTGAACTGCGCATCGCGAAACACCGTCAGGCCCTCTTTCAGGCACAGCTGAAACCAGTCACGGCAGGTGATGCGGTTGCCGGTCCAGTTGTGAAAGTACTCATGCGCAATGATCGCCTCGACGCGTTCGAAATTGCCATCGGTGCTGGTCTCGGGGCTGGCCAGAACGCAAGAGGAGTTGAAGATGTTCAACCCTTTGTTTTCCATCGCCCCCATGTTGAAGTCATCCACCGCGACGATGTTGAAAATATCGAGATCATACTCGCGCCCATAGACGTCCTCATCCCACCGCATAGACGCCTTGAGCGCCTCCATCCCAAAGGCACATTTGCCCTCGTCGCCGGGGCGCACCCAAATATTCAGCTCGACATCGCGGCCCGACATTGTCTCAAAACGGTCTGGGTGGTTGACCAGGTCACCGGCCACCAACGCAAAAAGATAGGCCGGTTTCGGCCAGGGATCGTGCCACTCGGCAAACCCGTCACCAGATGCACCAGGATTGCCATTGGACAGCTTGACCTTTTCATCCCCCTCAATGCGCACCTCAAAAGGCGCCATGACATCTGGCCGGTCCGGGTAATACGTGATCTTGCGAAACCCCTCGGCCTCGCACTGCGTGCAATACATACCGTTTGACATGTATAGCCCTTCTAGCGCGGTATTGGCCTCTGGGTTGATCTCGACCTCGGCTTCCCAGGTGAATGCCCTCTCAGGCACCGCACAACGCAACCCGCCGTCTTCCAGGATGGGTGTAACCTCAGCGCCGTCAATCTTGGCCCAGATCAGGTCAAGCTCTTCTCCGTGAAGGAAAAAATCGCGCTCTTCCGCCTCAGGGTTGGGGCGAAACACAATCCGGCTGATGACGCGGGTTTTCTCTGGGTTCAGCCGAAAGGTCAGGTGAACCTTGTCGATTTCAAAGCCAAAAGGCTGATAGTCCTTCAGGTAGATCGTTTGAGGCGCGGCATCTTTCATTGGGCATATCTTTCTGATGATTGCCCCAAGGTGTAGCGCATCACGACCCCGCCGCAAGGCCCCGTGTGCAGGCGACAGCTTGCCATGCACCGGGATGCAAATGGTGCATAGACAAATGCGTGCCGCCGCCTGCCTCGTGGATGTACGACAAAAGCCTTACCATACGGTTCGTACCGGGCGATGGATCAAATTGCAGTTTTGCAGGTGTGCTTGTGCATTGATTGAGGTTTTCTTATCTACTTGCCTGCACGATAGTGGGAAAAACGGTTACGGATTTTGGCATGACACGCCCGATTATTGGGATCATTGGCAACAGATACGAGATTGACGAGCGCTATCCGGTGCATGCCGGGGGCACGATGAATTCCGCCGCGGTCGCGGAAGTGTCTGAATGTATGCCGATGCTTGTGCCCTCCGATCCGGCATTTGTCAGCGTGCCGGAGCTTTTGGACGCCTGTGATGGGTTTTTGCTGACCGGCGGGCGCCCCAATGTGCATCCCGAAGAATACGGGCATGAGCCAACAGAGGCGCATGGAGCTTTTGATCGCGCACGTGACGCAGTTGCCTTGCCTTTGGTGCGGGCCTGCCTTGAGCGTGGGCAGCCGATCCTCGGCGTGTGCCGCGGCTTTCAGGAGATGAACGTTGCGCTGGGCGGTACGCTGCATCCCGAAATCCGCGACTTGCCGGGCCGTGACAATCACCGCATGCCCCCCGATGGCACGTTGGAAGAGCAATTTGCCCTGCGCCATCCGGTGACGTTTACAGAAGGCGGTGTCTTTCACCGACTGATGGGGGCACAAGAGGTGATGACCAACACGCTGCATGGTCAGGGCATCATCGACCCCGGCGACGGTGTTGTGATTGATGGTCTTGCCCCGGATGGCACGCCCGAGGCGATCTATGTGCAGGACGCACCTGGATTTGCGCTATCTGTGCAGTGGCACCCGGAATGGAACGCCGCCAACGATCCTGTCAGCCGCCCGCTCTTCAGCGCTTTTGGGGAAGCCGCGCGTTCCTGGCAATCTGGCCGTGGAAGCCCTGTTTTGAAGTCTGCGTGACCATAGCATCCCGGCGGGCGCGGTTTGAATGCATACACATGCAAGAAGACAAGGGATATAGCCTAGGAGTAAGACGCCGCATCTGAACCTTGGTTAGAAAGTATTCTTGCGTCTTCCTCAGACACGCATGCGCGCGCGGGTACAAGATGACGACCTGTTGCCGTGCGCAGTTCTGGAAAGACAGAAAACACCGCTTCGCGTGCCGTTTCATCCAACGCTGTGAGGACAGGATCCGTAGCTTGGAAGCTCTCAGTCGCGATTCCATCGGCATAGATCACTTCATGATGGTCAAACATCAAATGGATGTAATTGATTTTCGCCACGGGGCGGCGTCTGATATCGCGCCCGTTCACCAGATCTTTGGCTGCGACCAAGACTTCAGATGCGCCAAACAGCATGTTGGCCCGGTGCCCGGTGTACAGTATCCGGTGATGCGGTGACACAAGCAGGCCATAAGGCGTATCACCACGTCCGCTATTACAAAGTTCAATTGGTGCAAGAAGACCGTCGGCTTGCACGGTGCGCTGACCGATCCAGCGGATCGGGCGCAGGCCCTGATCGCGGGTGACAACCATATCACCGACCTGAAGCGTTTCGAGCGCGCGTTCGCCTTGTCCGGTCAGGATGCGCGCACCGGGCGTGAAGCAAACCACCTGGTCAAGCGCGGTGTGTGCCATAACGTCTGCGCTTGGTGGTGCCGTGGGCAAAGCTTTGGCGACAGATGTCTTGACCTGCTGCAGCGTGGTATCAGGCGCGCGCACATCCAAACCGGATGAAGAATGGCGCATGCGAGACGTTGAGCCGCGTAGATTGGGCAGGGGTGTCTCAACGCGTGTTCGGATGTGGTCTGGCGCAATAACTTCCAACACGCAATCCGTTTGCGAAGGTCGATAACCAGAATCTAACCTTGGATCCTCAGACGCATGCCACGCGCCATTGTTGGCAAACACTGTCATATATCAGCCCCCCGGCTGGTGACCATTCCGGCCGACCTGGCGCATACCACGCGCCATTCATTACACTTCAAAACCACCATCTCACTGCTCGTTTGTATTTATGGCTAGCACAATACTCTTGCTGCCTGCTTAACACCCACCAAAGGCAGGTCTTTGCAGGGAATGAGGCTGAAACGAGGTCTTTTTTGGCCGAAACTGAAAATTCAGGCGTGGGCTATAGGCAGGAGCCGTAAGGCTGAAGTGTACTAAAGCCCTAATTCAGAACGCTTTTTCTTGGTCAATCCGGCGACAACCATGTCGTAGGACATCACAATATGTTCATATAGCTCGGCGTCAGATAACCCCGGGTCTTCGTAAACCTGAAGCCACTTCATCCCGCGCGAGGCAAGGTAGGGCGCAGGGCGGATACCGGGGCTGTCCCGCAAGACCTCATAGGCAATCTCGCTGACCTTAAAGGTATAGGCATCACGGCCCTCATTCCATCCGGCAATGGCAAAGACTTTGCCGCCAACTTTCCACACATCCGCATTGCCCCATTGCACCACATGGCTGGTGGCCTTCAGCCGGGCGCAAAACGTATTGAAATCATCTCTGCTCAGCATCAAAACTGACCACCGGCAATCTCAATCGCTTGCCCATTCACGCTGTTTGATCCCGGTCCACAGAGCCAGAGTGCGGCAGCGGCCACTTCTTCGGGTGCGATCAGACGTTTGTGTTTGTTGGCCTCCACCATCATGGCGCGGGCGGCATCCTCATCAATACCAGCACGGGCGCTGATGGCTTGAACATTGCGCGTCACAATATCTGTATCAACATAGCCGGGGCACAGCGCGTTGAACGTGATCTCTGACCCCAGGTAGTCTTCGCTGAGGGCACGGATAAGTCCCATAAGCCCATGTTTGCTCGCCGTGTAGGCCGAAGCCCCTCTGAGCCCTTTCAGCCCGGCAATGGAAGACACCGCAATGACCCGGCCCCAACCTGCTTCATGCATGGATTTGAGCGCCTCGCGAATGGTCCAAAAGGCACCATCCAGATTGGTGGCCATGATCCGCCGCCAAAACTCCGTGTCTGTCTTGTGCAGGGCGCGCCCTTCGGCAATGCCTGCGTTGGGTACGACAATCGAAATCGGTCCCCTGGTGTTAACCGCCTGCGAAAACCCATCGACGACACTGGCCTCATCGCTCACATCCATGACCAGTGGATGAAGGACACCCCCAGCCGCGTCCTGCAAAACCTCTTCGCGGCGCCCGGTGATGGTAACATCCGCGCCAGCCTCCGCCAGTGCTTGTGCAATGGCAAGCCCGATGCCCGTGCCGCCTCCTGTGACCACCGCGTGTTTTCCGCTCAGCATGTCAAATCCTCCTTTCCCCACACTCGCCCGAACCATAGGTCTTGCCAAGCCTCGCATTTCGGGGTGTGACAAAGGTGTGGAAAATTGCAATTTTCTATCCTGGAATTTTGCAAAATTCCAGCTCTGCGAAAGGAAGACCCATGCTCAAATGGACCGACATTCCACCCATATGGCTGTTGCTCGCCCTTGTGGTGACTTGGATGCAGGCGACGCATTTTTCCGCCGGTCTAAGCTTCGGTGGGGCTTGGGCTGACTTTGCCGGTGGTCTGTTTGTCGGGGCGGGCCTCCTGTTCATGGCTTTCGCGCTCTACGAAATGCGCCGCTTCAAAACCACGCCCATTCCGCATATGGAGGCCGACCGGCTGGTCACCACGGGCATCTTCAAACGCTCGCGCAACCCCATCTACCTCGGGGACGCCCTCATTCTGACGGGTCTTATCTTGCGTTGGGACGCGGTTCTGTCACTGCCTCTGATTCCCGTCTTCGTCTGGATCATCGAACGCCGCTTTATCATTCCCGAAGAAGACCGCCTGCGCCGCAAATTTCGCGCCGATTTCGCGCGGTATTGCCAAAATACCCGACGTTGGCTTTGACCCCTGCGACAATCGCAGCATTCCAACTTCAGAAAGAATGTGAAATATAACGCGCCTGACCTAGAATCCGTTGAGACACACGCCAACCATGCGGTGACGTATCCGTAGCCAAGACACGGGGAGACTAAGACATTGAAGATCGGAACACCTAAAGAGGTTGCCGAGGGCGAAAACCGGGTCGCGATGACGCCGGACTCCGCCCTGCAACTGCAAAAGCTCGGACACGAGTGTGCGATTGAGGCCGGTGCAGGCCTGGCGGCGGGGTTTTCCGACGCTGATTACAAGGAAGCGGGTGTTGAGGTGATCAAATCCGCCTCGGCCCTGTGGAAGGCCAGCGACATAGTCGCCAAGGTGCGCGTGCCCACCGACACCGAGGTCAAACGCCTTACAAAGGGTAAGACGCTGATTTCCTTCTTCAATCCCGGTGGAAATGAGAAGCAGATGAAGGCCGCCGCCGACAAGGGCGCGACGGTTGTCGCCATGGAAATGGTGCCCCGCATCTCCCGCGCGCAAAAGATGGACGCGCTGAGTTCGATGGCCAATATCGCCGGTTACCGCGCTGTCATTGAGGCCGGTAACAACTTTGGCCGTTTCTTCACCGGTCAAGTCACTGCCGCGGGCAAGGTGCCCCCGGCTAAGGTGCTCGTTGTCGGCGCCGGTGTTGCCGGCCTTGCCGCGATCGGCACCTCGACGTCTCTGGGGGCCATCACCTACGCCTTCGATGTGCGCCCCGAAGTGGCCGAACAAATCGAATCCATGGGCGCGGAATTCGTGTTCCTCGACTTTGAGGACACTCAACAAGACGGCGCAGAGACAGGGGGCTATGCCGCCCCCTCCAGCCCGGAGTTCCAGGCCAAGCAGCTTGAGAAGTTCCGCGAGATGGCGCCAGATATCGACATTGTCATCACCACGGCCCTCATTCCCAACCGGGATGCGCCCATCCTCTGGACCAAGGACATGGTCGAGATGATGAAGCCCGGCTCGGTGATCGTGGACCTCGCGGCTGAACGCGGCGGTAACTGTGAGCTGACCCAAAAGGACGAGAAAATCGTCACCGACAATGGCGTGACCATTGTGGGTTACACCGACTTCCCGTCGCGCATGGCCTCGCAATCCTCGACGCTCTACTCCACCAACATCCGCCACATGATGACCGACCTCACGCCGGAAAAAGATGGCAAGGTCGTGCATGACATGGAGGATGACGTGATCCGTGGGGCTACTGTGACCCATGCGGGCGAAATCACCTTCCCACCACCACCACCCAAAATTCAGGCCATCGCAGCGCAACCCAAGAAAGAAGCGCCGCGCGAGCTGACACCCGAGGAAAAGCGTGCCGAAGAACTGGCGGCGTTCAAAAAGCAAACGGTGCAGCAGGTCTCGCTTCTGGGTGTCGGCGGTGCGCTGATCCTGCTCGTGGGTCTCGTCGCCCCGGCCAGCTTCATGCAGCATTTCATCGTTTTCGTACTGTCGGTCTTTGTTGGCTTCCAGGTGATCTGGAACGTGTCGCACTCACTGCACACGCCGCTCATGGCTGTGACCAACGCAATCTCGTCGATCATCATCCTGGGCGCGCTGATTCAAATCGGATCAAGCTCGTTCTTGATCACACTGATGGCAATGCTCGCGGTCTTCATGGCCGCAATCAACATATTTGGCGGCTTCCTGGTCACACGGCGCATGCTCGCCATGTTCCAGAAATCGTAAGGGGACAGGGTTATGGAATTCGGATTTACCACTGCCGCTTACGTTGTTGCTGCGGTTTTGTTCATCTTCTCGCTGGGCGGGCTTTCCGGTCAGGAAAGCGCAAAACGCGCGGTTTGGTATGGCATTGTCGGCATGGGGATTGCTGTTCTGGCAACGCTCATCGGACCCGGTCAGGGGCTTTGGCTTGTTTCGCTTATCCTGATCGCGCTTGGCGCCGTCGTGGGCTATCAACTCGCCACGCGGGTGCAAATGACGCAGATGCCCGAGCTTGTGGCCATCATGCACTCGCTTGTGGGCCTCGCAGCGGTCTTTGTGGGCTTTAACGCCGACATCATGATCAACACCATGAGCAGCCTCTTTGCCGAGAACGATCTTGTGCTCGGCGCGGCCAAGGACGGCGGGTATCAGGCCATTGGCCTGCCCACGGCGATCTACAACGAACTGTCCTCCTTCGGTCAGCTCATCGCCAAGAAAACCTCTGTCGAGATCACCATCCTGCGGGTCGAGCTTGTGCTTGGCATCTGGATCGGGGCTGTGACCTTTACCGGCTCTGTCATTGCCTATGGCAAGCTTGCCGGCAAAGTGGACACAGCGGCCAAACAGCTGCCCGGTGGACATATGCTGAACGCAGCCGCCGCAGGTGGCTCGCTCCTGCTGGCCATCATGTACCTGGGTGGCTCGGGCAGCTGGACATTGGTCCTTCTGACGCTTCTGGCGCTCTTCATCGGCTATCACCTGATCATGGGCATCGGCGGCGCGGATATGCCCGTCGTGGTCTCCATGCTCAACAGCTACTCGGGCTGGGCGGCGGCAGCCATTGGCTTCAGCCTTGGCAACGACCTTCTCATCGTTGTGGGTGCGCTTGTGGGCTCGTCCGGTGCGATCCTGAGTTACATCATGTGCAAGGCGATGAACCGGTCCTTTGTCAGCGTGATCCTCGGCGGCTTCGGCGGCGCAGCTGGTGAGCAGATGGCTGTGGAAGGTGAACAGGTGGCGATTGATGCTGATGGTGTTGCAGCCGCCCTCAACGAGGCCTCCAGCGTCATCATCGTGCCGGGCTATGGTATGGCGGTGGCACAGGCACAGCAGGCGGTCAGTGAACTGACCAACAAGATGCGCGCGGCGGGCAAGGAAGTCCGCTTTGCCATCCACCCGGTCGCCGGACGTCTGCCAGGCCACATGAACGTGCTTCTGGCCGAAGCCAAGGTGCCCTATGACATCGTGCTGGAAATGGACGAGATCAATGATGACTTCCCCGAAACGGATGTGGTCATCGTGATCGGCTCCAATGACATCGTGAACCCCGCGGCTCAGGATGATCCCAACTCACCCATCGCCGGCATGCCGGTGCTGGAAGTGTGGAAAGCCAAGCAGGTGTTTGTCTCTAAACGGGGGCAGGGCACAGGATATTCCGGCATCGAAAACCCGCTTTTCTACAAAGAGAACACCCGCATGTTCTATGGCGACGCCAAGGACAGTGTGAGCACGCTCTTGCCGAAAGTGGGTTAGGCAAAACGCTTTGAAAACAGGAAGAGGCCCGCTAATTTGGCGGGCTTTTTTCATTGATCATGATGGCGCGGCGGCGCTTCGTGCCTTGGTACCGCGTGAGTGTGCTCAGAGACTATTCCGTCCCGCGACGTGCACCAAAAGCGTTTCGCGATAAATCTGGCTCACAGATGAGCGCGAAACGCAGCAAGGCACTCAATCGTTGCACGCGTTTCGCCTTTCGCTGATGTCTCAGGATAAAGGCGAAGCGCTTTAAGTGCTTCAAAACAGGTTAACGTATGCGGCTGAACCTGTCAGGTGCCGGCTGTCAGCCTGTTCGGGACATCTGATATCGCACCCATGGCACGGAATCGAGGGGCGTAGTCCCGCCGTGCCAGCGCCGGACCGGCCCTATGGGCCGGCGCTTTGTCTGGCATAGGCGCTCTGAAAATCCGGCTGACGGACGGGCCGGGGATAAAGCGCATCGGTCATACGTCGGATGCGCCGTCCCCCGGTCCGACGCTGCCACGGCTTGTGCTGGAGGTCTGCTGTGAGCCCACAATGACTCCCCTCGCGCGGAATCAAGGCGCGCAGCGCCGCCGCGCGATCGCCAGACCGTCCCCCGGGCTGGCGATTGGTCCACGTGGGCGCTGAGATCAACGAATTTGCAGGCTTGGCTGCCATAAAGTGATCTGAACCAATGGCAGGTCGCCACCCCGCGGTCTGGCGATCGCGCGGCTCATCGCGGAGATTCCGGAACGGCAGCAAAGTCCCGCAAAGCCGAAGTAACTCGACCGAACCACAGTCCAGATGAGACGGTCCACCGCTGGCAAGACCCCTGCGGGCGAACGAGCCCCAAGCGTCCCGCCTAGAGCGCCTTTCGAAACACAACCTTATCATCGCCTTTGTCCCAGAAATCTCGGATGCGTGCCTCTTCTTCGTACCCGGCCGCCACATAGAAATGTCGTGCCGTTGAAAACGCCTCGGTGCCGGATGTTTCCACGATGATCATGCGCTGACCCATCAGTCGCAGCCGTTCTTCAACGCCGGAAACAAGAGCCGCACCGCATCCTTGCCCGTGCACTTCGGGAAGCACGGCTAGAGCTAACATGTTCCAGGTCCCGTTGGTGAGCGCTTCCGGGGCGGTATAGGCCAGACCCACGGCCACATTCTGCACGTGGCAACTTAGCCAGAAGGCTTCACTCTGCCCCTCCAGGTAAGGCGTCATCATCTCCACCAGCACATCGCTTGGGAAAAGTTCGGTGCCATCCAGCACCAGTCGCAACGCAGGAATGTCGGCCGCCGTTGTTGGTTTCACAATAATATCTGTCATGAGAGATGTCCTTATCTGTTGTCCAGTTGTGCATTGACGGATCGCAGCCCCAGTTGCGTGATGCGATAGGGCAGGCTGTTGCGGGAATGAATGAATTTGCGCTTTCGCAATCTGTCAAAGAGAGGAAGGGGGCAATTGGCCAAGGCATGGCCGTCCCGCGTAAAGCAGGTGACATGCCGGACCTTGCCATTGCCCATGCGTTCGAAATGGATTGCACCACCCTGCGCGAGCACATGCAGCACGCGCTGTTCGTGTTTTGAGATATTCATTGTTTTGTCTCGTGGATTTAGGTCAGCCCAAAAGGCACCCGGCATCTCGCGCGGGTGTCTTTGAAATGGAATGGGCCCGGTCGGTTGGGCCTAGCGGCTGACCGCAATCGTAGACATAAACTCTCCGTCGTTCGCGTTATGCGATACGTGAGCGTGACCTAGGTTTTTGACGGCGCGGATGCAAGGGCATGCGCGCGGCGCCTATTTGTGCGAGGTGCATTTGCCACACGGCACCGACGCAATACCGACGTGATACCGACATTGCGATCTGGCTTGATTTGCGACGATGAGAGGGTGCGGAAACGAGCGGTGTACCGACAGAGGCCCTGTGCCTGAAATACAGGCAGGTATACAATGGCATTCCTCTAACTGCTTGATGCGACAAATAAATCTGTTTCCATAGGTGGGGTAGGGCGCTAGGTTGCGCGCGACTCAGAAGTGTATTTGCCATGCCCCCGATCCAAGATCACCCCCTGCGATACCTGCTCGCAAACGAGCTCCACGCCCGCCCCTTCCCAACCGTCCAAGCCCCTGCAACTGCTGCATTTTTGGCGCTCAAACACCTCGACAGCGCCGCGGCCAGAGACCGGGGGGCTGATCTTGAACACCTGATCGCTTTGCTTGACCGCTACGGCGCACCACACCCGCAACCCGATGCCTCGCATTATTCCGGTGACCTCGGTCGGTATCACCTGAAATGGGAAAGCCACACCGAGTTCGTCACCTACACGGCCTTCCGGGAAGGCGTGAGCGACCGACCATTTGATCCGTCAGATTTCGACGTGTTTCCAACGGATTGGCTCGAAAATGCGCCCGGCAATCGCGTTACATCGGCGCTTATCCGCATCGACACAGAGCGCGATGACGCGGTGTTTCGCGAAGCGGTATCCGAGCATTTTGTTTCAGAAAGCGTGGCGGTCGCACGGGTGCTGGATGACACGGCCAAAGTCGCAGGCGATTTTCGCATCGACACCGCCGGACACCTGCGGTTCCTCGTAAACGCCGCATCGCAGACAGGTCCACGCCGGATCGGGCGCATCGTGCAACGCCTATGCGAAATCGAAACATATAAGACAATGTCCATGTTGGGCCTCGCCCGCGTGCGCGAGTTGAACCCAAATCTTGGGGCGCTCGATCAAGGGTTGACCCAGCTTATCGGCAACATGCCGGGCGGGTCCGTGCGGGCTGAGGATACGCTTGACAACCTTTTGGCGATCTCGGCAGAGCTGGAAGGCATGGTGGCGCGGTCTTCCTATCGGTTCGGCGCATCCGCTGCCTATGAGCAGATCGTCAAACAACGTATCGAAGTGCTGCGCGAAGAGCGCTTCGAAGGCCGTCAGACCTTTGGCGAGTTCATGATGCGCCGCTACGATCCGGCGATGCGCACCGTGCGTTCGACCAAGAAACGCCTTGACGCCATGGCTGACCGCGCCATGCGCGCCGGTGAGCTTTTGCGCACACGGGTGGACGTGGAACGCAGCGCCCAGAACCAGGATGTGCTGGAAAGCATGAACCGCCGCGCCGATCTACAACTGCGGCTGCAGCGCACGGTCGAGGGGCTGAGCGTTGTTGCGATCAGCTATTACGCGGTGTCACTGGCCGGTTATGTGCTCTATCCGCTGGCAGAGCCGACGGGGCTCAGCAAAGACATGCTGACCGCAATCGTGGCGCTGCCGATGCTGCTCTTTGTCTGGTGGATGGTGCGACGCATTCGGCAAAAGCTGGAGTAACAGGGCTGTCTGCTGTGTAAGTGCTGAGTCAACAGGTGGTCGCAACACGATTTAAAGGCGAAACGCTTCAGCTTGCCTCAGAAGGCCGCACGATGTGAAAAGACCCGCTCATATAGGTCAGCGGCCGTTCTCCTGCGTTGGAGATACCGGTGACATCGCCGATACAAATGGCATGGCTGCCATGTACGTGGCGGTGGGTCAGGCTGCAGGAAAACGCCGTAGCGCGGGGCAGGAGGGGGCCGAACTCGGTGTCGGCCACATCCAGCCCTTCGAACCGGTTGGGTTGATCGGCATCGAACATGCCTGCAAAGCGCTTGGCCACTTCCACTGCGTCCTCGGCGAGGATGTTGACGCAAAACGTGCCATTGGCCGCCACGGTCTGTGCAATGTTGCTATCGGCCTTGAGGCAGACCAGAACAGAGGGCGGATCGGCTGAGAGCGACGTGAAGGCGCTGACCGTTGCCCCGGCCTTGCCCGCAGGACCATCTGTTGTGACCACGGTCACGGTCGAGGCCACCTGGCGCATAGCGGTGATAAAGGCGTCTCGCGGGTTATTCATCTAATGGCTCCGGTCATAACGCAGGGGCGGATGAGGCATTCTCACGCCACGCTGCGTTTCGGTGTCAACTTGCCACTGGAAATAGTGCATTGCCGGGGCAGGGTCAAAACGATCTGCACGCGTGCCTTGTGACAGATTGCGCTTTGGGCCCCAAGCCCGTATCACCGCCTCGACAAGAGACGAGTGCCCCATGGCTCCAGACACGCCCGCCATTGCAATCCTGCCCTATCACATCAAACCAGGATTTATCCCACGCCAGGTCGCTTTGGACGAGCTGTTCTGGCCGCTTGGGCGACCGGACCGGTTAAAGCGACCTGGTCAAACCCTGCGTGATCTTGCACCGGCGGACCACCTGATTGCCTTTGTGTCGACTGGGCTGATGGCACAGCCTTGGCGCGCAACATGTGCGCAACTGTCGGTCATGGTTCTGGAACCTGAGGCCATTCATGCCAAACACATGCGGCGGTTGCGGCGGTCCTATCGCCGGTTTCACAAGGTTCTGAGCTGTAATGAAGGATTGCTCAACGCCATTCCCAACGGCATTTTCTTCCCTTTGGGGGGGTCTGGGCCGAGGATTGGCAGGATCGACCACATGAAAAGACCAAGATGTGCTCGCTCATAGCCTCGGGCAAACGGGATTTGAGCGGCCATGCCTTGCGTCACAACACGGTGGATTGGGTGCGGGAAGAAGGCCTGGACGTTGATGTGATGGGGCTGGGCTATCAACCTTTCGATAAAAAGTCTGACGGGCTGTCGCCATTCCGCTATTCCATCGTGATCGAGAATGTGCGTGAACGGAATTATTTCACCGAAAAACTGATTGATGCGGTGCTGTGCCAGTCTGTGCCGATCTACTGGGGATGTCCCAATCTGGCGGACTTTATGGACGTTTCGGGCATTGTGATTTGCGAAACAGAGAAAGATGTGCGCGCGGCTGTTTTGGCGATGTCGGAAGACGGGTATGCGGCAAGGCTGCCGGGCCTCTTGAAAGCGCAAAAGGCGGCGGCGTCTTATGCGGATGTGTATGAGCGCGCCGCTCAGGCGGTGCTACACGCGTCCACTTCCGGCCAGATGCCATAGCGTTGATGCATGACTGCGGCGGTCGCGCGGTTGGCGGCGTCCCGGGACTTGCCGCCCGCCGCATGGTCTTGCAAAGCGTGTGCATCGTCATAGGCGGGGCGAATAGCCGCGCGCGCCTCAGAGGACACCATAAGAGCAATGCCTTGGCGCGCCAGGTGGCCCGAAAGCCAGATGTCATCGACGCTCCAGGCCACTTTGGGTGGTGAAACGTCAGCGCCGCTCAGCCATTCGGGCCGTATGGACACCCCACTGAATCCCTGAGCGATGTCGCGGCCAGTGCCTTGGCGCCCGATGCGTTTGATATCCCAGGCTTGGCCAGTCGCAGCCGCATCCGGATCACCCTCCAGCAATGCAGCAGCCCAGTCTGGACCATAAAGCCAATCATCGTCGCAATAGATCAGTCTCAGGTCCTGATCTGCGAGAGCTTGCGCTGCGACAAGGGCCTTGGTTGCGGGGCCGTGATCTACCTCAGACCAAAGAGGCTCCACACCTTTTGGAGGGAGCGGAGCCTGAACCAGGCCGGTAAATCGCCAGTATTGGCGCGGTAGGGTCAAAAAGACAGTTTCTGGCGCAGGGGTCTGCGCCAGAAGAGATGTCAGCACCGGACCAAGCCGGTCAAAACGTGGCGGGATCGATGTGAGCGATACCGCGTAGCGCATATCAGCCCGCAATCAGGCCCATTTGTTCGAGCTTTAGAATGACCTGATGGGCGCAGTTATCAACTTCGACATTCTCGGTCTCGACGCTCAGTTCAGGGGTCTCAGGCACATCGTAGGGGTCAGATATCCCTGTGAATTCCTCGATTTTCCCCTCGCGGGCAAGCTTGTAAAGGCCTTTGCGGTCACGCCGTTCGCATTCTTCGATACTGGTCGCGACATGCACTTCAACAAACGCGCCAAAGGCTTCGATGTCTTCGCGTACCGCCCGGCGTGTCGTGGCATAGGGTGCAATCGGCGCACAGATGGCAATGCCGCCGTTTTTGGTGATCTCAGAGGCCACGTAACCGATACGGCGAATGTTCAGGTCGCGGTGTTCCTTGGAGAAGCCCAGCTCAGAGCTAAGGTTTTTCCGCACGATATCCCCGTCCAGCAATGTCACCGGACGCCCGCCCATCTCCATCAGCTTGACCATAAGCGCGTTCGCGATGGTCGATTTGCCAGACCCGGAGAAGCCAGTGAAAAACACGGTAAACCCCTGCTGACTGCGTGGCGGCCGCGTTTTGCGCAGTTCTGTGACCACTTCGGGGAAGGAAAACCATTCCGGGATCTCAAGCCCTTCGGCCAGACGTCGGCGCAATTCAGTGCCAGAAATGTTCAGGATTGTGACGTTGTCCTTGTCGGCAATTTCATCCATCGGCTCATATTGAGCGCGTTCCTGCACATAGACCATGTGTTTGAAATCCACCATTTCGATGCCGATCTCCGCCTGATGTTCGCGGAACAGGTCTTGCGCATCGTAGGGGCCATAGAAATCCTCACCGGCTGAGTTTTTGCCGGGTCCGGCATGGTCTCGACCGACGATGAAATGCGTGCAGCCGTGGTTTTTGCGAATGAGCCCGTGCCAGACGGCCTCGCGCGGGCCGGCCATGCGCATGGCAAGGTTGAGCAGGCTCATGGTGGTGGTGGAGGCGGGATACTTGTCAAGGACCGCCTCATAGCACCGCACGCGGGTGAAATGATCCACATCGCCCGGTTTGGTCATTCCGACCACAGGGTGAATGAGCAGGTTGGCCTGCGCTTCTTTCGCGGCGCGGAAAGTCAGTTCCTGATGCGCACGGTGTAGCGGGTTGCGGGTTTGGAAGGCCACAACCTTGCGCCACCCCAGCTTGCGGAAATAGGCGCGCAACTCATTGGGTGTGTCACGGCGGGCGCGGAAATCATAGTGCACAGGCTGTTGGATACCAGTGACCGGGCCGCCAAGGTAAACTGCGCCTGCGGTATTGTGCAGATAGTTGACGGCGGGATGCGCGTCATCATCAGCACCGAACACTTTTTCGGCTTCGCGGGCTTTGTTTGGTGTCCAGCGATCGGTGACCGTCATTGTGCCAAGGATCACACCTTCCTGATCGCGCAGGGCGATATCCTGACCTAACTCAATCTTGTCGGCGAAGTCTTCGCTGACATCGAGGGTGACTGGCATGGGCCAGAGGCTGCCATCGGCAAGGCGCATGTTCTCGATGACGCTGTCATAGTCAGCCTCAGACAGGAAGCCTTTGAGCGGGTTGAAGCCGCCGTTCATCAAAAGCTCCAGATCACATATCTGGCGTGGGGTCATGTCCCAGCTGGTCAGGTCGGCGGCTTCAACCTTGAGCTTCTGCGCGCTTTCGTAAGAGACATAAAGTTCGGGGATGGGGGCGAGGTTACTTTGCACAATCGTTGTCCTGTGTTTGAGGGGTACTAGGCCGCTCGACGTGCCAGTCAGTTCGGCATGGAGAGCGTCATACTCGGTGAGTTTACGGGTGAGAAACTGATCCGTGAGGCGGTTCTTTTCGGCTGCTCCACGGGTTGTGATCGCATAAGCGAAGCGTTGGCGTTTGTCCGGGCCGTCACGCTCACTGATCTTAACAAGACCAGCCTCGACAGCCCGCCGCAGTAGTGCATTGAGCCGGCCCAGTGAGATGCCGAGCGCTGACGCCGTTGCGCGCTGTGATGCCTCAGGCGCGACATCAAGCTGACGCAGCAGGCGGAAGAGCTGGTCTTCTTCCTCCAGGCTCGGTTTGGCGTCAGGTGACAATAGCATTACGAAACGACTCAAAGTGTGTTCACGCATGAACACATGTCACAACTCGTTTCGCCTGAAAACCCCTTACCTTGAGGGAAACGGATTGTTTCGAAGATGTTGTCGATAGGTCACGGGCGCCTGGGCATTCTGATTGCAGTCACTCTGCAAAACCCGACCTTTAACGCGCTGCCCCAATCCGCTTTGACATGGGAGCGGCCGTTACGCCATGTGCGATGATCGACAAAAAGACGGTCATCGACACACACGCGAGCAAGGACGTTTCCCCAACAAAATCATATTCATCAATTATAATGAGGGTAAACAGGATAGAGGCCAATCCACGCGGTCCGAACCATCCCAAAAACAATTTGTCCCTAATTTCCAAGCCCGTGCCCAGGAGCGAAACCCAAATGGGCACCATACGCACGACGGTAAGACAGAAGATGGCAATAGTGACGGGAATCCAATTCACATGCGCGAGACCGTCTGGCAAAAGAACAGCGCCAAAAACAAAGAAGGACAGAATGGTCAATAGCTGTCCCATGCCTTCCATGAATTCACTTATAAAGTGTATTTGGGATTTGTATGTATTTCCGAAAACCATGCCTGCTGTGAAGGCTGCGATGAAACCGTTTCCGCCAGCCGCTTCGGACAAAAAATATGCGGCAAACGCAACTGTTAGAAATGCTACTCCACCAGCTGCTTCAGCCATGAGTTGGCGCTCCTGCGCGGCACTCATGATTTTGGCAAACCCCCAGCCCAAGAGCAGACCTATCAAAGGGCCGAGCGTTATCTGCAAAAGGATTACTTTGCCCAGATCGTCGACATGCGACCCACCTATCCCTGATGATGCCAGAATTGCGCCCATAAGAATGAATGGTAGAGCCAACCCGTCGTTCAGCCCGCTCTCTACATTGATCGTGTTTCGCAATTCCTCTGGTACGGTTTTGCCCGTGACAACAGTTTGACCCAACGCGGCATCCGTTGGTGTTAACACTGCAGCCGTCAACAAGGCGACACCCAGTCCACCGAAGGGATGTAGGGCGTACACCACAACGGTGCCGAACAACACAGTCAGAGGCAATCCAATCGATAACATACGCAACGCAAGCGAATACGTCTTTTTGAAAGCCTGAAAGCGCACACGGCTCGCATCTGAAAACAGGACCAGCACCAAGGTAATCTCCGCCAAAAGCCGGGTTCCGTCATTCAGGATTTCGGGGGAGATCAAGGCGTCGAGCGGTTCTGAGCAGATATATCCAATAGCCGTAAAAATCATCGGCAGCGTTACAATGGTTTTGGCAATCGCATTGGAGAGGAGCGCGTAGACAAACACGCTGGCCAATCCGAACAACAAAATCTGTTCGGGCGATGCTAAAAACGCTGACATCCAATCTCTCCCGCGCTGGGCGTTGACCTAATCTTTCACTCTAGAGCACGGATACCAAACTTGCGACGTGCAAACATAAGCAACGAGCATTAGTTGAAAAGTCGTGAATGCAACTGCATTGTCATCTCTAATGGCTTACTAAAGACCGGTTTCCAAAATTCAGAAATGGCGCGCCTTATGCGCATCGTAACAGGCTTCCAAATCGTTTTTCAGATACGGCATCTGGCAGCCAGGATCAGGCGTCTTCTGTCGGTTCATGATCAAGCCGACGCATGCGTTCTCAGTAAATGGCCCGCAGCGCGTTTTCGCATTCACTAAGGTTCGATTTCGTTGCATTCCTGATTTCCGCACAACGCGTTGTGACAGACGTTCATGCGAGGCTCAGCATCAAACCTCAGGGCTCAAAGCCGCAATCGCACACCTTTATCAAAACGCCTCGGGTTTGGCCTCTCGTGCTATGTGATCCAGCACAGCATTCACAAAGCTGGCCTCCTTGCCTTCGGGGAAAAAGCTTTTGGCGATGTCGACAAACTCCGAGATCACCACCTTGGGAGGGGCCTCGCCCTCTAGCATCTCGGCGCCCGCAGCGCGGAAGAGAGCACGAACGGTCGGATCAATGCGATCAATTGGCCATTTGGCGACCAGAGCACGATCCGTCATCTGGTCGATCTTGGCTTGCCAGTTGACGGCCTGTTCCAGCAAAAGCTCAAACAGGTCGATGTCGCCCTCGGCCATCTCGATCCCGTCCTCCACTTCGGCGCCAAACCGGAAGTTGAGAAATTCCTGGCGCACCGCATCCACGCTTTGCCCTGAATGTTCCATTTGAAACAGTGCCTGCACCGCATAAAGCCGCGCGGCGGAGCGCATCTTGCGTTTCTGGTTGCCGGAAAGCTCGGTCATGCCGTGGGATTGTCCTTAAGGCCACCGGCCAGTTTGTATTCTTCGGCAGATGGAACAAAGCCCACGCCTTTGCGCGCGCCTCCCCATTTGCGTTCCAGCGCGATCAGGTGCATCGCGGCTGCCGCGGCCCCCGCACCTTTGTTCATCTGAGCGGGGTCGGCGCGTTCCAGGGCCTGATCGCGGTTTTCCACCGTCAGAATGCCATTGCCCACACACAAACCTTGCAGACCCAACAGGGTGATGCCCCGGCTGCTGTCATTGCACACGGTCTCATAGTGCGTCGTGGCGCCGCGGATGACGCATCCCAAGGCAACATAGCCATCGAAATTGCTCATCCGTTCGGCGATGCCGATGGCGGTCGGGACTTCCAAAGCGCCGGGCACCTCAATCAACTCGTGCGTGCCACCGGAGGCTTCGATCTCGGCGAGGGCACCACTGATCAGCATATCGGCGATATCGCGATAGAATGGCGCGACGACAATCAACAGCTTCACCGGTTTGTCAAAAGTCGCACGCGGCAGCGTATATTCTTTTTCGGCCATGCCGCTTATCCTTCACTCAATGGACGCGTGCCCACAATGGTAATCCCATAGGCATCAAGACCAAGATACCGTGTTTGCGGGCTGTCGGTCACGAGGATCAGATCCTGGATGCCCATGGTCGACATGATCTGCGCCCCAAGCCCGGTTTGTTTGATGGTGCGCGGTCCGTCGTCTTCTTCCATCTCGGAGGCCAGACGGGGGCGCGGTTGGCGGAACAGGAACACCGCACCACGTCCTTCGGCGGCGATGATTTCCATCGCACGCGGCAATTTGCCAGTGGGACGGCCAGTATCGGCTGCAAGGCCAATGCCCAACACATCCTCAAGCGCATTCAGAGCATGGGTGCGGGCCAAAACAGGGCTGCCATCTGTGATGTCGCCTTTGGATAGGACAACATGTTCAGTACCTGTGATCTGATCGGCAAAGATGCGCATATCCCAGTCTCCTCCATGAGAAGAATGCACAGTTTCATGCCGTACTTCCCGTACCAGGTTGTCATGCTTATGCCGGTAAGCGATCAGATCAGAGATGGTGCCGATCTTCATGCTGTGCGCCTTGGCAAATTCCACCAGATCTGGGAGGCGCGCCATGGTGCCGTCTTCCTTCATGATCTCGCAGATGACCCCCGAAGGGTTGAGCTGGGCGAGCCGTGCGATATCAACTGCCGCTTCTGTGTGCCCGGCTCGGACCAGCACGCCGCCATTCTTTGCCCGCAACGGAAAAATATGCCCCGGCGTTGCAATATGCGCCTGGGTGTTTTGTTCATTGATGGCGGTGGCGACCGTCAGGGCGCGGTCCGCGGCGGAAATGCCGGTGCTGACGCCTTCGCGCGCCTCAATGCTTACGGTAAACGCCGTCTCGTGGCGCGAGGAGTTGTTCACCGCCATCATCGGCAGACCTAGCCGGTCGATCCGCTCAGACGTCATCGGCAAACAAATAAGCCCGCGTCCATGTGTGGCCATGAAATTGATGACCTCTGGCGTGGCAAACTCTGCCGGGATCACCAGATCGCCTTCATTCTCGCGATCCTCATGATCCACAAGAATAAACATCCGTCCTGCCCGCGCCTCGGCAATGATCTCTTCGGTTGAAGAGATGGCCGCACGCAGTTCGGCCTCAATCGGCCCTGGCGTTTCGTAGGCTTGGATTTCCGACATGTCATCCCCCTGCGCATTGCAGGCCTGCCAGATACCGCAGGCTTGGGAGGATGGCCAGAGGGATATGTACCATTTCCCGGACGGAAAGCTGAGTTAAATGCGCCGCATATTCGGCCATTCACACAGCGTCACCCTTGTGGTGACGTCTCTTTGTGCTATCTTTTGCCGAGTGATCCGAAAGGCGCGTCATGCCTGAACTTATTCGACTATACATCGTCAATGTTATCATCGGCTTCTGCCTCGCGGCAGTGTTCGTGGCCATGTTGCTTTGGTTCAATGTCGCGAATCTGTGGCATCTTGTGACGCATTCGGACAAGGGGCTCTTGGCCGTGTTCCTTCTGTGGTTCTCAAACGGCATCATCTTTGCTGGCGTGCAGTTCGGTATCGCCGTGATGCGCCAGAAGGATGATGATGACGATGAGCCGCGTGGTGGTCTGGGTCAGCACGTCAATATGCGGCGTGAGCTCAAGACGATCCCAGTACGTGCCAATGAAGGCCGCGCGCCGTTCTGGCAGAAGAAATAATTCCAAGGTTTTGATACGAGATTGTTTGCATCCTGAGAGGGATGTGGTGTGACGGGACCACGCACAACCGTTTGGTTCTCTCATTCCCGAGGACCTGTATATACAGGTGGGCGCCAGGTAACCGGACCACGGCCCGGACAGAGCCAGCTCCCTCGGAATTGCTTAAGGCCACCGGAATGCAACCTGTCACGAGAAGGGCAGAACCCGTCACGCTTTGTAGGTAAGCCGTGTGGGATGGTGGGGCAAGGGGCTGGCGTGGTAAAAGCGTAAGCTCTTCGACCTGAAGCGTTTCGCGATTAACCTGAGACGCAGATGATCGCGAAACGCTTTAATACAGTGCTTAAGCTTGGACTCGAACGCTTTGTTCACGGGCACGACTTGTCTTAACGCGCCCCGAGACACGCTCCAAAGCGATCATGCGTCCGCGGATGTCACGGCCCGCTGGTAGAGGTGCCATGTGGTGTGGCCAAGGATCGGCAGTGTCAAGATGAGGCCTAGAAACGCCGGCAGCATGGACACCAGCATAGTGACCGAAATGATTGCTGCCCAGATGAGCATGATACCTGGGTTTTCCGTGACGACGCGAATGGACGTGAGCATGGCGGACACAAAGTCGATGTCGCGGTCGAGCAACATGGGCATGGCGACGACGGTCACCGAAAACAGAACGGCCGACAAAACTGCACCTGCGCAGGTGCCAATGGCAAGGAAGGTCCAGCCTTCCGGTGTGAAGAACACGGTGTTCAAGAACCCGTCAAAATCCGAGAAGGAGGCATCCTGCAGAATGATCGCCAACCAAAGCCGAACCTGATACATCCACACCCAGAAAATGAACAGGGTGACAAAGGCCATCCAGCCCATTTCGCGCTTACGTTGATTGGCCATAACGGTCAGGATTTCAGACCAGCCGAAACTTTCACCTTTCTGCAAACGTCGGGACATCTCATAAAGACCGGCAGCAGCGAAAGGCGCGATCAACGGAAAACCGACCATAGCAGGGATGATCATCCAGATCTTGCCAAGCCAGACCAGGCACCAAACAAAGAGAATGCCGAAAACCGCATAGAACAGACCGAAGAAACCGCTCATGAGGGGGCGGGCCAGAAAGTCGGTCAACCCGGCCCTCAGCGAAGCGCTGATATCACCTGCCGTTACCTTGTTTACATTGAGCATGGCTCGCTGCTCCGGCGTCAGATTTTTCGGTGGTGTAGGTTTTATGGTCTTGGACGTCATAACACACTTCTCCCAGAGCGTGGAACCGTGCTGCTCTGTTCTTTAACAGGCTCAGCGGTGACACAGACATCTCTCATCCGGTCACAAGCTTGCGACAGGTGACGCATAAAGGCCAGAGCGTGGCCATTAAGTTCGCTTGGCAGAGCCTCTTAAATCATTGCGCATCTACACTATCCACGACTCCAAATTTCCGCAACTCCTCGGGCAGCAGTACGTAAATTTCATCTGGCGGTGTGGTCAGCGCAGGAACCATGATCAGCGGGTCAATCCCCATCTCATCGAGATAGAGCATCACCTCGCCTTGACCGGCCTGAATATCCTCTACCGCGAAAGAGGCAGGCAGGAGGGTGCTTTCACCAAAGTAGTGTTGATGCACGCCCACTTGCGCGTTGCCATGCACGTCGCGTTCAACCCCGCCCATGAGGATATAGGGGCAGGCCGAGTAACAGTACTCGCCAGACAGCATGCGCGTGTTGATACCGGATTGGCGGATGTAGCGGCCCAGTTCTAGCGCGTCGCTGACCACGCCGCCAGGGGATTGCAGGATAAGCCATTCCGGGGCGGGTCGGGCATCCTGCAAAAGCTTGATGACGCGGTCCGCGTCGCCCTCGCTAACATCCCCTTCGAGCCGGTAGGTTGCATTCTCAACCTTGGTGAGCACCAGGCGGTCAGGCAATTGACCGGGGTCCCGAGCCGGGCGCGTGGCGGGGCGATCGCGGCCCGGGTTGAAGATGCGGCGCTGATCACCGGGGCGCACCGGTTCAGAGAGGCTCGGGGCATCCGGGCCAAAGCCGGGCAGGGCAAGGCGCGCCTGTTGCACATCGCCCAGAACCAGAAAGGCGCCGATGGCCAGCTGAAAAACCAAAACAGCAGTGAGAACACGCGCAACCAGCGGGCCTTTGGGTTTTGGGTCCTTGCTCATGGTTTGGTGCCCGTTGGTTTGGTCCCGGTGATCGGACTGATCTTGCCGTCTTTGGGGTTCTCAGCCGGGGGGCGGCGTGTGTCACGCGGGGCTTCTTCAATCTCGCGCGAGATGGCAATGGCGGCGCGCAGCTCGGCTACGGTCAACGTGTCTTCCACCGCACTGCCATCGCGCAGATGCCGGATCACGCTTTGGGTGATGGCGAGGATCAGCACCAGCACGGCAGGCAGAAGGTCAATGGCAATCGCGCCCGCCCAGGAGGGGACGAAATTGCGGGCATAGAGGATTACGGCATCGGCTGAGGAAATCGGGGTGTAGACGACCTCGGGGGCAGGCTCCAAAGCAGCGACATCCTGGGCTGCGGTCTCCAGCGTCATGGCGCGCTGACCCAAAACCTCCAACACGGATGTGATCGTTGCCGCTTGATCGCTCCGTCCCTCTGCTGTGCGGCTGTCGAGTTCGGGCAATACAACCGAGGCGGCCAGATCTTGCGCGGCGCGCTTCACCAGCGGGGCCACGGTGAGCTGCCGCATCTGCGTGATAAGCCCCTGCAGGCGTACAGCAGCCTCGGAAAACTCGACAGAGCGTGCTTCAACCGGGCCGGGCTCAACGGTCAGTGCGCGCATGCGGCTCAGAATGGCATTGCCCTCGGCGAAAGCTGTCTCAACTAGGGGTGACTGCTGGCCAATCTGGGCTTCAAGTGCGCTGAGCTCTGCTGATTTCTGACGTAACACGCGAAAGACCGCCCCACGCCCCGCAAGGCCAGAGAGATTGCCAGTGGCTTCCTGCTCACTTAGATCCTCAAAGGATTGACGCACGCGCGCGACGTCACGTTCAAGCGCCTGGCCGGTCAGAGCGATTTCATGCGCGCGCTCCAGACTTTGTTGATAATCCTGCACCGTCTTGGCCAGATGCTGTTCCACCGCCGCAGACCCTGCAAGCGCCGCAGCATTGAGCCAGCTCGACATGGCCACAATCGCGAGCGATCCCAGTCCCATAGCCCCCAGAAGCGCCACGCGGGCGCGCGCTGTGGTCACCGCAGGGTAAAGTCGTAGAAGATAGGACCAGAAGACAAAGATGCCGACAGAGACTGCCACCGAATAGGCCAACGCGGCAAAGGTCGACAGCGCTCCGGTGTCATCGAGAAGGGAGGAAACCCCGAGATACGTATAGATGCCCGACGCCACCGCCAGCACACCAAGCGCCGTCCCGGAGAACGTGTTGAGCCAGTCAATATGGCCTTCCAGCTCTTGCGCGTACCGCACTTGGCGCGCGCGTGCGCCGTCTTTTGAATTGTCAGACATAGACCCACTCCTGTGATGCCGACCCAGCCGTTCGAGTATGGAAACACGAGATGAAACATCAAGTCAGGCTCTCGTGATCAGCTGGGACTGCACAAAAAATAGGGGAAAGTCTTGCCAATGTTCCCGGTATGTTCGTATGTTTGGTGTCATGCAGGATGTAGTCACAGCCTTGAACACCCAGAAACCCGGCCAGCTTTTGGCGCGGGGCGTGTGCAGGCATTTGCTGGGCTATGATTTCGTCTGCGTCGAAGAATTCACACCGGAACGGGGCAAACGGGTGGATGTCATGGCGCTGGGTCCCAAAGGTGAGATTTGGGTGGTAGAGTGCAAATCAAGCCGGGCCGATTTTACCTCTGATGCCAAATGGGATGGGTATCTTGAATGGTGCGACAGGTACTTCTGGGCTGTGGATGAGGATTTCCCTACCGATCTTTTGCCCGAGGGCACGGGATTGATGATTGCCGATGCCTATGATGCGCAGATCATTCGTATGGCGCCCGAGATCAAGCTTGCAGCGGCGCGGCGCACAGCACTTACGCGCAGGTTTGCGCGCCAAGCGGCGCTTAGACTGCAGTCCGCTCGTGATCCGAACCTTTAAAGCAGGCGTTTTCTTGCAAGAAAACGCGACAGAAAATTCGAATTTTCTGGTCTGGAATTTTGGAAAATTCCACGTGACTTATCTTGTACGCCCCTCGGCCACCTTTGCCGCAGCCAGCAACTCCTCGGCAATCTCGCGCGCCTCATCAGGGTCGAAATCCATCGGAATTTCCGCCTGGCCCGCCTCGATGAACAACCGCACCATGCCTTGATCAGTGGGGCCGA
Source organism: Roseovarius sp. W115 (assembly GCF_032842945.2). NCBI lineage: Bacteria > Pseudomonadati > Pseudomonadota > Alphaproteobacteria > Rhodobacterales > Roseobacteraceae > Roseovarius > Roseovarius rhodophyticola. The sequence goes on along the minus strand of NZ_CP146606.1, from coordinate 643,644 downwards.
TTTGCAAGTTGGCTTCGATATCGCGTTCGTCGTTGATGCCCATGGTGGTCTCCCAAAGTGCAACCCGGGCTTAGCGCCAAGACGCAAGGCGCGCAAGTCGCTTGGTCCGCTCAAAGAGTCTTGCAATCGCACCGCGCAAAAGTTAAATCGACACCGCGTGCCGCCTTAGCTCAGTTGGTTAGAGCGCCTGATTGTGGATCAGGAGGTCCCCCGTTCGAGCCGGGGAGGTGGTACCACTCCTTATTTCCCGACCTCAATCGCAATTTCCTGCCGCAACTCGCCCGTTTCGGCGTTAAAGATCAGGATCTGGTTGTCTTCCGTCACCACCGCATACCAGCCATCGCCGCGCGTATAGGCCGTAGGGACCGTGCCGTCGGGCAGGGTAATCTTATCTGGCATTTCCGGGCCGAACGCGTCGGAGAACTTGGTGACAAAGAGCACCACGATCACTATGAACCCCACAACCATCACGGCGGTCAGCACGGTGACCAGAAGGCGCAGGTATTTCACCAGCCCGGGGTCGATGGGGTTTGGATCTGGAGTGTCATTCATGGGCGAAGCCCCTTCTAAGACGATTTCCGTGCGCATTGCGGCGGATCCGCCGCCTCGCCTTGATAAGGCGCTTGCGCGCGATGTGCCAGAGGCGGCGGCCTTGTCCCGCACGCGCCTGACGCGGCTGATTGCAGAAGGGTGCGTGCAGATAGGGGGCGCGCCGGTCATGGACCCCAAACGTAAGGTGTCCGAGGGAGACATTGTTGAGATTACCGTACCTCAGGCCGAAGAGCTTGATACAGTTGCGCAGGATATTCCTCTCGACGTGGTGCATGAAGACGCAGACCTCATCGTGGTGAACAAACCCGCTGGCCTTGTTGTGCATCCCGCACCAGGCAGCCCGGATGGCACGCTGGTGAACGCACTTTTGCATCATTGTGGCGACAGCCTTTCTGGTATCGGAGGTGAACGTCGCCCCGGCATTGTGCACCGCATCGACAAGGACACCTCGGGTCTTCTGGTTGTGGCCAAATCGGACAAGGCGCATCACGGGTTGGCGGCGCAGTTTGAAGCCCATAGCGTTGAACGAAAATACCTTGCCCTCGTGCATGGGATGCCAGATGCCGCCGATCCCCGCCTTCGTGGCATCAAAGGGGCCAGCTTTGAGGCTGGCAATATCCTTAAACTCACCACGCAACTGACACGCCATAAAACCGACCGGCAGAAGCAGGCTGTTGTGTTTCAAAGTGGCCGCCATGCCGTGACGCGCGCGCGACGCATTGAGACCTTTGGAAGTCCACCGCAAGTGTCACTGGTTGAGTGCTGGCTCGAAACCGGGCGCACACACCAGATCCGGGTGCACATGGCCCATGCCGGGCATGGTTTGGTTGGCGATCCGGTCTATGGCGGTCGGCGGAAAATGAACGCCCGAGCGCTCAATGAAGCGGGTTTTTCAGCCGTAGAGGCCTTTTCCCGTCAGGCGCTTCACGCAGCGGTTTTGGGCTTTGAGCACCCGGTTTCGGGTGAAGCCCTGCGGTTTGAAGCGCCTTTACCATCTGATTTTGCAGAACTATTGGGAAAACTGCGCAGTTCCACATGATTTGAAACAATTCCGCGCGGTTTTGCACCTTCACGTGAATACCCTGTCACACCACTGGCGGGCATCCGGCTGAGCATTCATATTCTGTTAAACAATTCAGTTCATCTGATCTTGAAAACAGCCCAGTTGTGCTTACATCAATGTTAAACCTTTAAACATTGGAGGGACGAGGACATGAGTAACTACGCAAATCTTCCCGCACCGTCACCAGAGGCCGGTCTGAACCGCTATTTGCAGGAAATCCGCAAATTCCCGCTGTTGGAACCGGAACAGGAATACATGCTGGCCAAGGCCTGGGTCGAGAAAGAAGATACCGACGCCGCCCATCAGATGGTCACAAGCCACCTGCGCCTGGCGGCCAAAATTGCCATGGGCTACCGCGGCTATGGCCTGCCGCAGGCCGAGGTCATCTCGGAGGCGAATGTAGGCCTGATGCAGGCGGTGAAACGCTTTGACCCAGAAAAGGGTTTCCGTCTGGCCACCTATGCCATGTGGTGGATCCGCGCCAGCATTCAGGAATACATCCTGCGCAGTTGGTCGATGGTCAAACTGGGCACGACAAGCGCGCAGAAAAAGCTTTTCTTCAACCTGCGCAAGGCCAAGGCGCGCATTGGCGCGTTGGAAGAAGGGGATATGCACCCCGACAATGTGGCGCGCATTGCGCATGATTTGGGCGTCACCGAAGACGAAGTGATCAGCATGAACCGCCGCATGTCGGGTGGCGATGCGTCATTGAATGCCACAGTGGGCTCCGAAGGCGAGGGCACCATGCAATGGCAGGATTGGCTCGAAGACGAGGATGCCGATCAAGCGGGTGACTACGAGGCCAAGGACGAGTTGGACGCGCGTCGTGAGCTTTTGGCTGAGGCGATGTCGGTGCTCAATGACCGTGAAAAAGATATCCTGACGCAGCGGCGCCTGAGCGACAAGACCATCACGCTTGAGGACCTGAGTGCGCAATACGACGTCAGCCGCGAACGCATCCGCCAGATTGAAGTGCGCGCGTTTGAGAAGCTACAAAAGCGCATGCGGTCCCTGGCACAGGAGAAGGGCATGTTGGCCTCAGTCTGACCCTTTCTTTTACCGATTGTTCGATGGCCCCTTCCGGAGATGGACAGGGGCCATTACTTTGCGCAGTGAAAAATTCAATCATGATTTGGATGACCCCAGGTGCGCCTTTTCCTTTTTGCCTGTTTTGTTGGTTTAACGGCTTGCGCACCCCGCGAAGCCGCACAATACGCAGCACCCGTGCCTGAGGCCCAGATCGAACAGGTCTATGTGGCCACGCAAAAGGCTTTGGACAATAACGGGCAGACCTTTGGCGAGCGGCGAACAGGCGAGATGAACTACTTTCGTGCGGCTGTCTCAGTTCCGCCAACCCATGAACCGGGTCGCATCGAATGGCCAGATGGCCCGCCAGATGCCGCGACCGATTTCGTCGTGACGGAAACCAAAGTTTATGAGACGCCCAATCAATTCCTACGGGACGTGAAATCAGAACGCTCGGGTTCTGAAACGCAAGTTTTCGTGCATGGCTTCAACGCGACCCTGTCCGATGGCATGTACCGCACCGCGCAAATGCATGCTGATTTTGGGCGCGGGGTGCCTACGGTGCTCTTTTCATGGGCCTCGGCGGGCGACCCGCGTGGTTACATCTATGACCGCGACAGTGTGCTCTACGCGCGCGACGACCTTGAAGACTTGCTCAAGCAGCTCACGCGGGGGCCCAATGACCGCGTTGTTCTGATTGCCCATTCCATGGGATCACAGCTCGTCATGGAGGTGATGCGTCAGGCGGCGCTTCGTGGAGATCGCACATTGCTCAATCGGATCAATGCGGTGGTTCTGATGTCGCCTGATATTGATCCTGATGTCTTTCGCAGGCAAGCCGAGGCCATCGGAGACATGCCGGATCCCTTCCTGATCTTCGTATCACAACAAGACCGTGCGCTGGGCCTTGCCAGTTTCATCACAGGTCGCAAGCCGCGCCTTGGCGTGATCAACAGCCCCGAAGCTGTGGCGGACTTACCTGTTCGGGTGATCGATTTTACTGCACTCGCCAACGGAGAAGGGCTTGATCACGCAGTCGCCACAACCTCACCTTCGGCAATTGCAGTGCTTCGAGGTATGATGTCCCAGGCAGGCGCGGGTGCGTCCGCTTTTCAACGTTACATGGTCCTGACGACATCGCCACCCATCGGCCCCTAAGACGCCATTTCGCCAAGCCTGAGCCAAATATTCGCCCCTTTCTTATGGTCTTAAAGGATCAAGGAAATATGGCCTGAAGCGTACATAGCTTTGCACAACAGGCTTTGACAAAGGGCAAGCAGGTGAAAAAGCTCGACACTGTCGCAAGCAATTGGACGGCGCTTATCGGATGCGTCTGTCTAGGTTTGGGCATTGCCTATCGCGCTGTTGTTCCCGCCGACAACGCCGTGTCTGGCGCGCTTTTTCTGGTGTTTTGCTATCTTGTACCCGTGGCGCTCTATGAGCTTGTTGTTCGCAAGATCCACCGCAGTCCCTCAACCGGCCTCAACTGGGAACAGATCCGTGCCGCGAACCCAAAGCGAGTCATGGTTAAACTCGTCGGGTTTGGCGCAGTAATCATGGCAGTCATTGCTATTCACGCTGTGTTCCGCATCTACGCGGTAGAGAGACTGATCCTGCCTCTCGCAGCGATGCAGATACTGCTGCCTCTTTGTCTGCCGATCATCATTGCGTATTTCGTCATCATTGACCGCCGCATGCGCGATCCGCATGACGGCTATCATGAATTCGGTCTTTGGCTTTTGCGGAGAAATCCAAACCCCGACTATTCTATTCTCAAGGACTTTGTCTTGGGCTGGGCCATTAAGGGGTTTTTCCTGCCTATCATGTTCGCCTATCTGACGCTCAATATGCCGGGTCTTCACGAGAACACCGTGCAGCTGGCGCAAGGGCCGGTGGCCGCCGTTCTTTACCTCACGACGGCGCTGGTGGTGGTCGAATTGACCATTGTCGTGGTGGGTTACGCCATGACGGTTCGACTTTTTGATGCTCATATCCGATCCCCCAACGGGCTCTTGGGGGCGTGGGTGGTCACGCTCATTTGCTATGAACCGTTCCGAGCCCTAGCGTCGGGAACGATTTACCCTTACCGCACGGATCGCGATTGGTCGGCGGTTGCCGGAGAGTATCCGCTACTCATGTGGCCGTGGATGGCGCTTATTCTTTTCGCGTTCGGGCTATGGGTCTGGGCGACGGCCATCTTTGGTCTGCGCTGGTCCAACCTGACCCATCGCGGCATCATCACCAACGGGCCATATGCCTTTACCAAACATCCCGATTATGTCGCGAAGAGCCTTTTCTTCTGGTTGACCGCCGCGCCATTCCTGACCGCCTTCACCACGTGGCAGGCGGTGACGGCCACCCTATCTCTCTTCGTTATCAACGCGGTCTACTATGGTCGTGCACGGATGGAGGAAAAGCACCTCTCAGAAGACCCGGCCTACGTCGAATATGCGCTGGCCATGAACGAACGCAGTGTGTTTCGCAGGCTTGCTCGGGCGTTGCCCTTCCTCATTTACAAAGCGCCGAATGCGCAATCTGACGATAAGCCAGTAGGCAAGGTTGATGCCCAACAGGGGCTGCCAGCTGAATAACCTGATCTCTCACCAGCGATTTGCGACCTGTCCTCAAACGGCTTAGTCTGTATGGAGGAAGGAGACTGCCATGGCCGGAGGCTGGGCGCGCGATGGCGCGGTGAATGAACAGATCGAGGCCTCAATCGAGGACGAGCTACAGCGTCTGAAGACCAAATCGCAACCCGTTGGAGATAGCTTCACGCATTGTGCCGAATGCGAAGAACCTATTCCAGAGGCACGCCGCACCGCTATTCCCGGCGTAAAGCTCTGCATAGATTGTCAGCAAGACCGGGACAGCACCTATAAGGCACGCGGCGGTATCAATCGACGTGGCTCGAAGGACAGTCAGCTGAAATAGGCAAACGCATCACGTCTTCCATGGCAATCCGGCCCTTGCGCTGTGGTCCGTCCAGCACCCAACCATGACGTTTGTAGAGCCGGATCGCATGGGAGTTATCCGCATCTACCGCAAGCCACAGACCAGAAACCAGATAGTGGCGCGCCACGTAGCCAGGTAGCTCTGACAGAAGCGCGTGACCAAATCCCTGCCCCTGAAACTGCGCTCCGATCAAAAGGCCGCGAAACCCATGCGTGCCTTTCGGCAGGCGCGCTACCGTGCGTGAAAAGTCTCGGTCGATCTTGAAAAAACCCACGACGTCATTGCCGTAGCGGGCGTAATGAAAATCTTGCAGCAGATCCGGTTCATTTGTCATCTCGGAAATCGTACCAACAAAATCAGCCTGCGTATCGGGCAAGCCAAGGTGCTTTACCTTGGCAACCTCTTCACGCAGCAGCGGTGCGAGGGTAAATGTTTTGGGCTTCCGCGCCGCCGCTCTGCCACGCAGCCTGCGATAGAGCGGCATAACATCAAGCGCTGCGACTCCAATCCCAAGAGGGATCATCCAGAAACCGAGAATGGGTAGGAACCCAAAGGTACCGCCTACAATCAATAGGATGCCAAGGGTTAGCCGCAGACCCGGCGGCACGTTCACCCTGACCGTCACGAGCGCGCGTTTTATCCGTCCGCGAGGGGTATAGTGGCCGGTGCCGCGTGGCAGGGGTTCAGCCCTCCATCGCCTCAAGCTCATCAATAAAGCCAGAGATCATCGACAAACCCTTGTCCCAGAAGGCCGGATCAGAGGCGTCCAAGCCGAAGGGAGCCAAAAGCTCTTTGTGGTGCATCGACCCGCCTGCTTTGAGCATGTCGAAATACTTGTCCTGAAACCCGTCCGGATTTTCCTCGTAAACCGCATAAAGCGCGTTCACCAACCCGTCGCCAAAGGCATAGGCGTAGACGTAGAAGGGTGAATGCACGAAATGCGGGATATAAGCCCAGAATGTCTCGTACCCGTCCATGAACTCAAAGGCAGGCCCAAGGCTTTCGCCTTGCACCGACATCCAGAGCGCGCCGATATCTTCAGGTGTTAACTCCCCCTCGCGGCGCGCGGCGTGCAGTTTGCATTCGAAATCATAGAACGCGATCTGTCGCACGACCGTGTTGATCATGTCCTCAACTTTGCCCGCAAGAAGCACCTTGCGCTCGGCCTGATCCTTGGCCCCGTCGAGCATCTTGCGAAAGGTTAGCATCTCGCCGAAGACCGACGCCGTTTCGGCCAGAGTGAGCGGTGTTGAGGACAATAGCTCGCCTTGCTCAGCCGCCAGCACCTGATGCACACCATGGCCCAACTCATGCGCCAGCGTCATCACATCACGCGGTTTACCGAGATAGTTCAGCATCACATACGGATGCACATTGGTCACCGTAGGATGTGCAAACGCTCCGGGCGCCTTGCCAGGTTTCACGGCCGCATCAATCCAGCCTTTGTTGAAGAACGGATCAGCAAGATCGCCCATGCGTGGATCAAATGCGCTATAGGCCTCCATCACCATTTTCTGCGCCTGCGGCCAGTCAATGACGCGCGTTTCTTCCATCGGCAGGGGCGCATTGCGGTCCCAGACCTGCATTGTGTCGAGGCCCAGCCACTTACGCTTAAGCTCATAATAGCGATGGCTCAGCTTGGGATAGGCCGCGACCACTGCGTTGCGCAGCGCCTCGACCACCTCGGCCTCCACATCGTTGGACAAGTGCCGCCCGGTTTGCGCCGTGGGCATGTTGCGCCAGCGGTCAAGGACTTCTTTTTCCTTGGCCGATGTGTTGTGTACACGGGCAAAGACTTTGATGTTGTCTTGAAACACACGCGCCAATTCGCGGCTAGCCGCCTCGCGTTTGTTACGATCCTGCTCGGTCAGAAGGTTGAGCGTCGCCTCGATGCCCATCTCATCGCCGTCCACATCAAAAGTCAGACCGGCAATGGTTTCGTCAAAAAGGCGTTCCCATGCGTCCCCTACAACACCCAGATCATGCAGGAATTTCTCAAGTTCATCAGAGAGTTGATGCGGCTTCATAGCCTGAATACGTCGGATCACAGGTGCGTAGCGAGCCAGATCAGCATTCTCCGCATACATCGCCTTCAATGCATCTGCATCCAAGCGGTTCAGCTCAAGCGTGAAGAACACCAAAGGCGTGGTGAAATTGGTGATTTTCTCCTGGCAGTCGGACATGAACTTGGCACGCTCGCCATCCGTTGTAACCTGATAGTACCGTAGCCCGGCATAGGACATGATGCGCCCGGCGATGTTGGAAATTTTTTCATTACGTTCAATACATTTGAGCAGACCGTCCGCACCGAGATCGCCAAGCTTACCCTCGTAATCGGTCGCAAAACTGGCGCACGCGCCTTCTAACCAGTCCAGGTCGCGTGTGAGTTCTGGCGCATCCTCGCCGGTGTAGAGATCATCCAGGTTCCATTCCGGCAAATCGCCAAGATTGTCAGCGCCCGAGGCAGCATTGGCATCGCGGACAGGAAAGGGAAGATGGATCATGGGACACTCCGGAGTAACGTTTTGTCTGACATAGGCGGGGTAGGGCGGGGCCTCAACCCCAAGTCTTTTCTGAAAAGACATGGGCTAAGCCTTTTGAGGGCTTTTGCTCTTCAGCCGTATTGCTTCAGCATCTCACGCAGGTCCTCGATTGTATTGGCCTCATCCACCGGTTTGTCATGTCGCCAGCGTTTCATGCGCGGAAAACGAAGGGACAGGCCGGATTTATGACGGGTACTTTCCGCAATGCCTTCAAAGGCGATTTCAAATACATGCTCGGCGCGCACCTGCCTCACCGGACCAAAGCGCTGCAACGTGTTTTTGCGCACCCAGTCCGTGATCTTGCGGAATTCCGCGTCCGTGAGGCCGGAATAGGCCTTGGTGAATGGCACAAGCTCATTTCCGTCCCGAACCGCAAAGGTGAAATCGGTAAACAGGTTGGCGCGCCGTCCGTGACCTTGTTGGGCATAGATCATCACCGCATCAATCGTCAGCGGATCGAGCTTCCATTTCCACCAGTCCCCTTTCTTGCGGCCCGTATGATAGGGGCTGGACGCGCGCTTGATCATCAGCCCTTCGGCGCGTTCTTCGCGGGCTGTGCTGCGTAAATCGGCGAGTGTTTTCCAAGATTTGAACGGAAGCACAGAAGACGAGCGCAACGGTGCATCCTCTGGCAGGGTGCCCAATATGGCATCAAGCCTAGCGCGCCTCTCTGCGAACGGCACTTCGCGCAGGTCCTTTCCGTTCTCCTCCAGAAGATCATAGGCCAGCACGATCACAGGCGCGTCTTTCAGCAACTTCTTCGGTACGGTCTTACGACCGATCCGCTTTTGCAGCGCATTGAAGGGCAGGGGCGCAGTACCGTCCCAAGCCACAATCTCTCCGTCAATCACGGTGCCATCCGGCAGAAAGTCCCGCGCACGCGCCAGTTCGGGAAACCGGTCTGTCATCAATTCCTCGCCACGTGACCAGACGAAATGCTCGCCGCCGCGCAGAATGAGCTGACCGCGAATGCCATCCCACTTCCATTCCGCGAGCCAGTCTTTGGGATCTCCCAATGCCTCGGGCCCATCATCGTCCAGCCCATACGCAAGGCAAAAGGGTAGGGGCGCGAGAGATCCGCACCTGAATCGGGCGCCTCGATCAAGGCCTCCCATGTTGTTGTGTCTGGCGTCCAATCCCCCATCAAGCGATGCGCCAGTTCGGCCTCATCGCGGCCCGTGGCCTGCGCCAAAGCGCGGGTCATGAGCTTGCGGCTCACCCCGATACGAAACCCGCCTGTCAGAAGCTTGTTGAACACCATGCGTTCCTGCGCGCCCATCTGGTCCCAGGCCTCCAACACAGCCGCTTTGCGCGCCTCTTCCTTCTGCGTGTTCAGGGCACGGAGCCTGCCGATCCATGTGCTCAGGCTCTCATCCTGATCCCGTGTGGCCGGGGGCAGGACAAGGGCGATGGTTTCCGCCAGATCGCCTACAATCGGGTAGCTTTCCTCGAAAAGCCACAATGGGATATCGGCGCCTTCTGCCGCCCATTCCCGAAGCTTTGTTGTGGTGATCGCGCGGCGTGGTCTGCGCCCGGAAAACAGCGCGACAGTCCATAGCCGATCCTCAACAGGCGCATCCGCAAAATATCTTGCCATTTCAGACGTTTTGGCAGAGGTCTTCGTCGTTTGATCCAGCGTGGCATAGAGTGCGGTGAACCGTTTCATGCGGCGTCACCGTCATCTGTCGCAGCATCTAACGTCTCACCGGTGAACTCTGTTGGAACGATTTCAGTATTTAACCCGCTTTCCTTCAGCCATCGCGCAAATATATCCGTATAACCATGTGTAACATATATATTTTCCGCATTCGTTTCTCTGATCGCCGTATTCAACCCCGGCCAATCGGCATGATCGGACATCACAAACCCACGATCCACAGCACGTCGCCGTCGCACCCCACGCAGACGCATCCAGCCACTTGCGAAACCAGTTGAATTGGGCCTGAACCGTCGTGCCCAAGTGCTTCCAAGCGCGCCCGGTGGCGCAAGAACCATCGCGCCGGGATGAGATTTGGGATCAAGATCAGGTGTTACATGGCATGTGTTGGGTAAGGCCAACCCCTGCGCGCGCAATACCGCATTGGTGTTTTCCACTGCGCCATGGGTCAGAATCGGTCCGATGGACGGATCCAAAAGCGACAAAACGCGCTGTGCCTTACCCAGCGAGTAGGCCTCCAAAAGGCTGAACATACCTTTGGCCGCGTTTCCCGCCCACCACTCGTTGATTTCCTTTGCAACGATGTCTTCCTGCGCCCAGGTGAACACAGGCAGGCCGAAGGTGCATTCCGAGATGAAACTGTGACAGCGCACCGGTTCAAACGGCTCAGACAAGCGATCCGGCTCGGTTTTATAGTCGCCCGAGACAACCCAAACCTCGCCTTTCACCTCAACCCGTATTTGCGCCGATCCGGGGACATGGCCTGCGGGATGAAAAGAAACGGTCGCGTCCCCTATCTGCTTCGCCTCACCATAGCGCACAGTTTCAAGTGTGATCTCACCCAACCGATGCCGCATCACCGGTGCGGCGGATACGGTGGACAAGTACCGTTGATGCCCCGGTCGTGCATGGTCCGCATGACCATGGGTGATCAGAGCCCGATCTACCGGCTTCCATGGGTCGATGAAAAAGTCACCGGCAGGGCAATAGATGCCATGGGGTTTGAATTCTAAAACCATAAGCCAAGTTTAGCGTGGTCTCACGCCATGACCATATCCGCGCTTGCGGCGGGGTCACACGCCGGTATCGTGAGGGCAGAAGTAAGGGAGAATGGCATGCGATTTCTACGCTATGGGGCACTGGGCGAGGAAAAGCCCGGCGTTTTGGATAAAGACGGCAAGATCAGGGATTTGAGCGCTGTTATGTCCGATCTTTCAGGGGCTTACCTGGCTAACCTGTCCTCCATTGATCCCGAGCGCTTGCCTCTTGTCTCCGGCGATCCACGGATTGGGCCGCCGGTTGGCCATCTGGGCAAACTTGTGTGCATCGGGCTTAACTATACCGACCACGCCGAAGAGCTTGGGATGCCATTTCCCGATCACCCCGTGGTCTTTATGAAAGCCACGTCTGCGATCATCGGTCCCAATGACACTGTCAGACTGCCGCGCGGTTCGACCCATGGCGATTGGGAGATTGAACTTGGTATCGTGATCGGAAAACCAGCGTCTTACGTGAGTGAAGACGCGGCACTCGATCATGTCGCTGGCTATACTATCGTCAACGATGTTTCCGAACGGCGTTTTCAGATGGAGCTTTCGGGCCAATGGACCAAGGGCAAAAGCTGTGACACGTTTGCGCCCATCGGTCCCTGGCTGGTTACGCCGGATGAGGTGGGCGACGTGCAAAATCTGTCGCTTTCATTGGATTTGAATGGCGAACGCATGCAAACCGGCTCGACCTCAAAGATGATCTTTTCGGTCGCCCATATCATCTCTCATCTGAGCGAATTGATGACGTTGCATCCCGGGGACGTGATCGCGACAGGGACACCGCCGGGCGTCGGTATGGGGCAAACCCCTAAGCGTTTCCTGTCCGAAGGCGATGTGATGGAGCTTGCGATTGAGCATCTGGGGCAGCAGAGGTTGCCTGTGGCTCGCATGCCGTAATGCTCTGATAATTTGCGAAAAACTTGGTGACGCAGGCGTCTGCTCGGGTGCGTGTGCCGGTTTCTTCCATCAAAACCTCGTGCCGCGCGCCCTCGGCCAAATCCAGTATCGCACTGGGCCACCTTGCCACACGGTCATGGATGCGGGCGGGGTCGACAATGTCTTCATCCGTGCCGAGCAAGACCAGGCAGGGTACGTTTGGAGAGGCCATGTTGGACAAGGCACGCGTCTCTGCGAGGCCTTCGTACAACCAGCGCAGGCTTGGTCCGCCGACCCGAAGCTCAGGCTGCTCTACGACATGACGGATCATGTAATCATACATCTGCGTGTCAGTGGTCAGGCGATTGGTTTCAAAAGGTTCACTCAACACATACGCCTCTGGCAAAGTGCCGGGCGCATAGCGTTGGTCAAAGCCTAGATACCGGCTGGCCCAGGACAGGGCCCAGGCAAAAGGGCGTATATGGGGCGACATGTGAATGCCCCACATGGGCGCAGAAAATGCGGCTGCTTCCACCGGCATGCCATCCATCAAGGATCGAAGGCCGATGCAGCCTCCCATTGAATGCCCCAAAAGAAACCACGGCTTGGGAAGGTCAAGCGCCTCAGCCGCCTCAATCATTGCGGAAACGTCTAGCTGATAGTCAGCGAAATCATGAACATGGCCCAGTATCGGGTCGGATGCCACGCGATCGGCCAGCCCTTGGCCACGCCAGTCAATGACGGCGACGTGCAGCCCCGCACGGCTTAGGTCAAGGGAGGTTTTCCCATATTTTTCAACATATTCAGTGCGGCCCGGAAACAGGTACACCGTTCCTGTGATGCCCTCGGATTGCCCCGGCCATACCCCAAGCCGCAAACGCACGCCATCCTTTGCCGTGATCCAATAGGCAGCACCCCCATCGGGGCCCTCGGCCATATCAGAGAAAAACGGCGCGCTTTGCATCATATCAGCTCAGAACACTGCCAAGTTTCATGGCCATGCCCATGTCACCATCTACAGCCAGCTTGCCGGACATGAAGGCAGCGGTGGGATCAAGATCACCCGCCAGAATGGATTGGAAGGTGTCAACATCCGCGGTCAGCGTGACATCGGTGTCATCATCGCCTGCACGTACACCATCATCATCGATCACAATGGCCCCTTCGCCTTCGATGACGAATTTCGCACTGCCATCCAGGCCGCCGCTCATCTTGCTGCTCAAAGCCTCTACTGCGGCTGCCACTACGTCGCTCATGTCTTGTCCTCCAAATTGTGACTTGTCAGGACTATGAATCCTGACCCGGTGCGCTAAATTCTAGCGCACTATGAGCATTAAACATATCTTTCACAATTCTATCGTCGCGGCACTTTTGGCGACAGTCATGTTTTCCTTACCTCTTGCTGCGGAAGAAACCCGCCTTGACGGCTTGTTTGAACAGTTGTCTGAGGCAGAGGAAAAGGACGAGGCACGCCGTGTGGCCAAAGAAATCGAGCTGGAACTCACCAGGTCCGGGTCTGCTTCGGCAGATTTACTGCTCAAACGCGGCACAGATGCGCTTGACGCTGGGGATGTGACGAAAGCAATAGAACATTTGACGGCGCTCACCGATCATGCGCCGGATTTTGCCGAAGGCTGGCACATGCGCGCCGTGGCCTATTCAGAGGCGGAACTCTTTGGTCCCGCCATGGCCGATATCGAACGTGCCCTGGCACTGGAACCGCGTCACTATAATGCGATTGCAAGCCTCGGTGGCGTTCTGGCGCAGATCGACCGGCTGGATATGGCCAAAGAGGCGTTTGAGTTGGTTCTGGCTATACATCCCCATCACGAAGACGTATCCGAAGCGCTGGAACATATCGAGCGCGAGATCGGCGGCTCGGAACTCTAATCAATGAGGGAGCGGCCTATGGCCGAGCAGTCCAGGGTCCTCGCGGTCCTCGGCCCGACCAATACCGGCAAAACGCATTACGCGATCGAGCGGATGCTGGGGTATCGCACTGGAATCATTGGGCTTCCTTTGCGTCTCTTGGCGCGTGAGGTCTATGACAAGATCGTAGCGGCGCGCGGACCCTCTGTTGTGGCTTTGGTCACAGGTGAAGAGCGGATCGTGCCGCCGCGCACGCAATACTGGGTGTGCACCGTCGAGGCGATGCCCGAAGGCGTGGGCGCCGATTTCGTGGTTGTGGACGAAATTCAGCTATGTGCTGATCCGGAGCGTGGCCATGTGTTTACCGACAGGCTTTTGCGCATGCGTGGATTGCGAGAGACCCAGTTTCTGGGTGCACACACCATGCGCGGTGTCATTTCCCAGCTGGTTCCCAAGGCGGAATTCATCGGTCGAACCAGAATGTCCAATCTGACCTACGCAGGTTCGAAAAAGATAAGCAAGATGCCAGCCCGCAGTGCAATAGTTGGATTTTCAGTTGAGAATGTATATGCCATAGCCGAGCTTTTGCGCCGTCAAAAGGGTGGTGCAGCGGTGGTTATGGGCGCTTTGAGCCCCCGGACACGAAACGCACAGGTCGACCTCTATCAAAATGGGGATGTCGACTACCTTGTGGCCACAGATGCCATCGGCATGGGCCTCAACCTCGATATCAATCACGTCGCATTTTCCTCACTGAGCAAATTTGACGGGCGGCGGATGCGCGTGCTGGCCCCCAATGAACTGGCGCAGATCGCCGGGCGCGCTGGTCGCGGGATGAGTGATGGAACCTTCGGCGTCACGGGTGAGGCCCCCGATCTGCCCGATGACATGGCACAGGCCATCATGGATCACCGTTTTGCGCCCTTGCGCAAGCTGGAGTGGCGCAATGCCAATTTAAGGTTTGGCACGGTTGAGGCTCTGATTGCGTCGCTAGAAGAGAAACCAGGGGACGAGTTGCTCGTGCGAGCCAGAGAGGCGGATGACCTTATCGCCTTGAAAACACTGGCCGCGCAAACCGAGATACGCGCGCGCGCCGGTGATGCGCAATCGGTTAAGCTGTTGTGGGACGTCTGCCGCGTGCCGGATTTTCGCGGGATTAGCCACGCCGAGCATGCGAGCCTTTTGGAGCGTATTTTCAGCGATCTGCACCAGGATGGTCGCGTATCCGAAGACTGGTTTGCCGCGCAGGTGCGTCGGATCGACCGGACCGACGGGGATATCGATACGCTTTCCAAGCGCTTGGCATATATCCGCACATGGACCTACGTGGCGCAACGAAATGGCTGGATTGCAGATGAAAGCCATTGGCGCGAGGCCACGCGCGCTGTAGAAGACCGCGTGTCAGACGCACTCCATGAGGCGCTGACCCAAAGATTTGTGGATCGGCGCACGTCTGTATTGTTGCGCCGACTCAAACAGAAGGAGGCCATGGTGGCCGAAGTGAACGACAAAGGTGAAGTGACGGTTGAGGGCGAATTCGTCGGCCGTCTGGATGGGTTCCGGTTTATTCAGGACAAAACCGCCGGTGGCCAAGAGGCCAAGGCCGTCAGTCAGGCAAGCCTGCAAGCGCTGACGCCGCATTTCCATTTGCGCGCGGACAAGTTTTACAACGCGCCTGATACCGAAATCGACTTTACCGAACAGGGCGGTTTGATGTGGGGCGAGTACGCGGTGGGCAAGCTTGTCGCCGGCGCCGATCCCCTGAAACCTCAGGTCAGCGCATTTGTGGACGAAGCCGCCGGAGCCGATGTGGCGCAGAAAGTGCAACGCCGCCTGCAGCACTTCATCGATCGCAAGGTGGCCACATTGTTTGAGCCGCTGTTGAATATTCAACGGGATGAGACGCTTACCGGGCTGGCCCGCGGCTTTGGGTTCCAGCTTGTGGAAGCGTTTGGAATTATCCCACGCGGTGAAGTGGCTGATGAGGTCAAGTCACTGGATCAGGACGCGCGCGGACAGCTTCGCAAGCATGGCGTCCGTTTTGGTCAATTTACGATCTTCATGCCATTGCTTCTGAAACCTGCGCCAACAAGACTGCGGCTTGTGCTTTGGTCTTTGGCCCAGGGTCTCGATGAATTCCCTGAATCGCCACCGCCAGGTCTGGTGACTGTGCCATCCGGTACGGCGCATCCGCGCGGGTATCACACGATGTCCGGGTATCGCGCGGCGGGTGAACGCGCCGTGCGCATCGATATGCTGGAACGACTGGCCGATATGCTGCGCGGTGAGGACAGCCGCGGCGGCTTTGAGGCCAATCCGGACATGCTCTCGATCACGGGCATGACGCTGGAGCAATTTGCCGACCTGATGCAGGGGTTGGGGTACAAAGCTGAGCGCGGGGAGCGCGAAAAGGTCAAACCGACCCCTGCCGAAGATGCGCCCCCAGTGACGACCGAAACGGCCGAGGCCAAGCCGGAAGAAACGAAGCCCGAAGTGACAGATGCTGAGGCGATGGCATCTGAGGAAGATGCTACTGCACCCAAATCTGAAACTGCTGAAGTTCTTGAAGAAAAAACAGAAAACCCCAATGAAGGCCCCGAACAAGAAGTGTTCTTCACCTTCACATGGGCGGGTCGAGCGGCTCGCGCTCGCACGGATCAACGCCGCACCGGCGGCAAGCCCAAACCCAAAGGCGGCAAGCCGGGCAAGGGCAAGCCCAGACGTGATGCAGGGCCAAAGACCTTTTCGTCAAAGCCTTCCAAGAAAGACAAAATCGACCCCGACAATCCCTTTGCAGCCGCATTGATGGGGTTGAAGGACAAAGGGTAACGCGTGAGCGACACGCCTGAGAGCAAAATCCGTCTGGACAAATGGCTCTGGCACGCCCGGTTTTTCAAAACCCGCGGCCTGTCAGCGAAACTTGTGTCGGGTGGTCATGTTCGCGTCAATCGTGTGAAGGTTTCAAAACCATCGCATGCGGTGGGCTCTGGCGATGTGCTGACCTTTCCTCAGGCCCGAGACATTCGTGTCATCCGCATTGTCGCGGTTACGGACCGGCGCGGCCCGGCCCCGGAGGCACGGGCACTTTACGAAGATTTGGATCCACCGCAGGCGCGCCCCAAGGAGATCCTTCCGCAATCCCCGCAGTTTGAGGGAAAAGGGCGTCCCACCAAGCGAGATCGTCGCAAACTCGACCTTAACCGTCCAGATAAGCTTGAATGACGCGAAACCTTGAATTAGGTGAGGCGAGAGACGGATGAACGAGAGCCGAAGATGACCTATATCGTCAACGACAACTGCATCGAGTGCAAATACACCGACTGTGTCGAAGTGTGCCCCGTGGATTGTTTCTATGAGGGTGAGAATATGTTGGTCATCCATCCGGACGAGTGCATTGACTGCGGGGTCTGTGAACCAGAATGCCCCGCGGACGCCATTCGCCCAGATACTGAGCCGGATATGGAAAAATGGGTCGAGTTTAACCGCAAGTATTCCGAGATGTGGCCGGTCATCATCACTAAGAAAGACCAGATGCCAAATGCCGATGAGCGCGACGGCGAAGAAGGCAAGCTTGAAAAGTACTTCTCGGAGAACCCAGGCGAAGGCGGCTAAACCGATTCGTTTGGTTTTCAGGTCTGTGATCCAGCCCAAAGACACCGCGTTTTTTGGCCATGTGTTTGAATTTTATCACCAAATTTATGTGACGCTGCGGTCAGACTTTCGCGAAGCCGTTTTTTGTGATACATTCTCGTTACAAATGTAGTCCACTGCTCAATATCCATTTCGCCCAAGCTGCCGCATGGGGATGGATTTTTTGCGCCTGGGCCCCGAAGATAAGCCGTTGGCCACGTCTGACGCACCCCGATAACGCGATAAGGAAAACCTGAATGAGCAAATCGAAAAGTCCGAGTTCCGGCCTGATGACTACGTCGTTTACCCGGCGCATGGTGTGGGTCAGATTCTTTCCATCGAAAAGCAAGAGATTGCCGGGATCGAATTGGAACTCTTTGTGATTTCTTTTGAGAAAGACAAGATGACGCTTCGCGTGCCGACGCACAAAGCGACTGAGATCGGTATGCGTAGCTTGTCGAGCCCCGATGTGGTGTCCAAAGCGATGACGACACTCAAGGGCAAGGCCAAGGTCAAGCGTGCCATGTGGTCTCGCCGGGCGCAGGAATATGAGCAAAAGATCAACTCTGGTGATCTTATTGCGATTGCCGAGGTGGTCCGCGATCTTCACCGCACTGATGACCAGCGTGAGCAAAGCTATTCTGAGCGTCAGCTTTATGAAGCGGCACTTGAGCGCTTGACGCGTGAAGTGGCTGCTGTGGGTGGCGGTGACGAAGTGCAGGCCGCCAAGCAGGTTGACGATGTGCTGGTGTCGCGCGCGGCAGCCTAAGCATTTGAAAAAATAGAAAAGCCGCGCTGAGAAGTGCGGCTTTCTTTATGGCAGGAGGCAAAGCAGTACAGCGATTTCGACCATCTGCTGTGTTGCGCCCAGGATGTCCCCGGTTTGACCGCCGATCCGTTTATGCGCCAGATATCCCAAACCCCATGTGATCAGTGCCGCGCAAAGACCGGCGATCAGGATCAGACCTCCCAACAGGAAAATCCCCAGTACCACCGCGATCAGAACGGCCATCGCTGCGGCGTTGTCTGGCACGCGTCCAACGTCATGAGACAATCCAGTTGATCGCGCATGTGGCAGCAGGGCCATCAGAACGGGCATCGCGGCGCGGGATAGAAGGGCAGAGGCCAAAAGGGCAGGGACAGCAAATTGTGCTCCGGCTTCAAACAGTGCCGTCAATGCGGCCCATCTTGCCGCCAGAGACAGGACGAGGGCAATCACGCCATACGCGCCAATCCGACTGTCCTTCATGATCTCAAGGCGTCGTTCCTTGGTCCATCCCCCCCAAAGCCCGTCGACTGTATCCGACAGGCCATCTTCATGCATGGCGCCGGTGGTAACAACCAGAATGCTCAACGAAATCAGAGCACTGATCGCTGGGCCCCAACCAAGCCATCCCGCCAGCATACCGCCCAAGGCCGCGAGCCCTGCGGGCATCAGTCCCACAATGGGATAGGTCCACGCGGCGCGTGCATTGCGTGAGGTGTCGCCCACACGCACTGGAATACGCGTCAAAAGGGACATAGCCAGGGCCAAATCCTGCACGCGCATCAGTTCTCGGTCGTTTTTCATCGCTTTCGCGGCCTTTTCCATCTGTGCCCCGACCCATGCCTGCGATACACGAAAGGGCAGGGTTCTTGCAAATGGAGCAGGTCATGACAGCCAGATTTGCGTCACTCGCAGAGGTTCGGGATGCGCTCTCCGGCCTGCCGCAACCAGATGCAAATGCATTAGAACTGGCACACCAGCGTAATGCGGAGCTGACCAAACCACCTGGAGCCTTGGGACGACTCGAAGATTTGGCAATGTGGTATTGCAGTTGGCGTGGTGACCCGCTGGCCCGTGTTGAGTCACCCCAAATTATTGTTTTTGCAGGAAATCATGGCGTCACGTCGCAGGGCGTTTCGGCTTTTCCCTCCGATGTCACGGCGCAAATGGTGGCCAATTTTGAGGCGGGTGGCGCGGCGGTCAATCAGCTTTCAGATTGCGTTGGCGCCAGCCTGACCGTCAAACCGCTTCAGCTCGACACGCCGACCCGAGACTTCACCCAAGGCCCGGCGATGAGTGAAGCCGAGTGTCTTGATGCACTAAATGCCGGAGTTGAGGCCGTTGACGCACAAGCGGATGTGTTGGTGGTGGGCGAGATGGGCATTGGCAACACGACCTGCGCTGCGGCCATGGCATTGGCACTTTTTGGTGGCGCGGCTCAGGATTGGACCGGCGCTGGCACCGGGCTGAGCGGCGACGCTCTTCGCCACAAGGCCGACGTGGTCTCGCAGGGTGTTGAAGCGAACAAAAACTGTCAGGGCAAGGGGTTAGACGCCCTGCGCTGTCTTGGCGGACGCGAAATCGCCGCCATGACCGGGGCCATTTTGCAGGCACGCCTCTTGCGCATCCCGGTGATACTGGACGGCTTCATTTGCACCGCCGCCGCGGCTACTCTGCATGTGGATCACCCCGGTGCGTTGGACCATACGATTCCGGGTCACGTCAGTGCAGAGTCCGCGCATGCAGAGCTTTTACGCAAAATCGGCAAAGATCCCATTCTTTCGCTTGGAATGCGCCTTGGCGAAGCGTCTGGCGGCGCCTTGGCCATCAGCATCCTCAAGGCGGCCTTGGCCTGTCACTCAGGCATGGCGACCTTTGCCGAGGCAGGGATCAGCGACGGCTAGAGCGTTTCGCCTTTAACCTGAGACATCAGCGAAAGGTGAAACGCGTGCAACGATTTAGCGTCGCGCTGCGTTTCGCGATCATCTGTGAATCAGGTTTGTCGCGAAACGCTTTAATCACGCCTCGGAGCGGTCCGTGTCTTCGACCCCTTCAAGGCTGTCTTCTTCCCCGCGCGACAGCAGCATGGTCTGCAACTCGTTTTCGAGCTCCTTCGCGCGGGCGATATAGGCTGAGTTCTCGACCGTGGGAATATTCGGATCCCACAGCGCGGCCAGCTCTCGCACGGACCTCCTGTCGTAGTGATAGAAGGTCTTGTGCAGCTCAGACGCTTCAAATTCACTCAGCCCCATGTTCTCAAGCACATAGCGCCCCGCGCGCAAGGCACTGTCGAACACCTCACGCACGATGTCATCCGCTCCTGCCTGATAGAGCCGGAACACATGTGTGCGGTCCCGCGCACGGGCCACGATGTGCAAATCTGGTCGTTCTCTGCGGGCGAAGGCCACAAGCCGTGTCGTGGCTTCAGGGTCGTCTAGTGCGGCAACGAGAACCGACGCAGTTTTCAGTCCGGCAGCGTGCAACAGCTCCGGTCGCCCCGGATCACCGAGGAACCCTTTGATCCCAAACCGACGCATGCGCTGAATGGCTTCGAGGTCATGATCCAGAACGATCGTGTCAAAGCCGCTGGAGCGCACCATCCGGTTTACCACCTGACCAAAACGCCCAATTCCAGCAATGATCACAGGGCCTTCGCTATCGATTTCATCCGCTGCGGGCGCATCCGAATTCTCCGTCATACGCTGCGACATCCAATCATAGAGTATGAAAAGCAACGGGGTGATCAGCATCGAAATGGCAATGACCAGCAAAAGCGTTTCTCGTAATTCCGTAGGAATAACGTTGTTCTGACCAGAGAAATTGATCAGCACAAAACCAAATTCACCAGCTTGAGCGAGAGACAGCGTAAAGAGCCAAAGGTCACGCCCGCGCAGGCCAAAAAACCGGCCCAAGGTAAAAAGGATGCCACCTTTGATCACAATCAGTGAGAAGGTGAGGGCAAGGATTGTAAAGAATGAGGCGAAGAGCAGAGAGAAATTGATGCCTGCGCCAACCGCAATGAAAAAGAGACCCAATAGCAAGCCTTTGAAAGGTGCGATGTCGCTTTCCAATTCGTGTCGGAACTCCGATGAGGCCAGCACAAGCCCCGCCAGAAATGCGCCAAGAGCCGGGGAGAGGCCGACAAGTGTCATAACAAACGCGATGCCCACGACAATCAAAAGCGCCAGTGCCGTGTACATCTCGCGCAGGCGCGAATTGTGGATGTATCGAAACACAGGCCGGGTCAGGTAAACCCCGCTCAGAATGATCCCAGCAACGGCCGCCAATGTGACAAGGGCCACGCCCCAGCCCGGCAGGCTTTGAATGTAGGACTGCGCCGCTTCAATCTGTACGCCACTATGGTCTCCGCCATGTGCCGCATCTCCCGCCTCAGAGAGGCGCTGTAGCGTCTCACCGAGGATCATATCGGGCGTTTTGGGCAGTGCGAGCAGTGGCAAAAGCGCCAGCATCGGAATGACAGCCACGTCCTGTGTCAAAAGCGTGGAGAAGGTAGATCGCCCGCCGCCAGTTTGCATGAGACCTTTTTCTGAAAGGGTTTGGAGCACAATCGCGGTTGATGACAGAGAAAACACCAGACCAATCGCAAGTGCGACGCTCCAACCAACGCCCAAAAGCATGCAGGCTGCCATGACAGCAAAAGTCGTCAATGTAACTTGCAAACCACCCAAACCCAGCAGTTTGTCCCGCATTTCCCATAAGGCGCGCGGCTCCAGCTCCAGACCGATCAGGAAGAGCATCATGACCACGCCAAACTCGGCGAAATGTTGAAGCTCCTCGGCGGCATGCCCGCCAAGGAAACCGGGGATTTGACCGATAAGGATGCCTGCTGCGAGATATCCAAGTACAGATCCCAACCCCATCCGCGCCGCAATGGGCACTGCGATGACCGCCGCGGCAAGAAAGATGGTGGCCTGAAAGAAAAAACCTTCCATTTAAATCCTTTATTGCGGCAACGACGCCTTTGGAGCGAGGCGATTGGGATCGCTTGCAGCGATTTACAATACAGGTAACAGGTAATCGGAGCCGTCCGTCAATGTCCATGCGCTGATCGCGTGAATTTGTATTTGAGCGGCTCCGAGTAAAGTCTTGGATACTGAAAAGGCAGTATGCGTGTGCCTCTTTTAGGTGTCTTTGAGAAGTATCAGCAAACTCTGATCTTCATGCGCTTCTGCCAAGGATAGCAAGGTGACGTCCTTGCCATTTGTGACCGTAGAATCTGCCCCACGATCCAAGAGAAGGCGCGCGGCCTCTATATGGTTGTTGCCCACGGACACGGCCAATGGAGTAAGCCAATCTGTTTCCGCCGGATTGTCACCAGGACGGATGTCGAAAAAGCGCATGTCAAGGCGCGTCGGATCCTCTGATAAGCGCTGTTCCAGCTGCCCCAGATTACCCCGCGCCGCGGCTGTGAAGATATCCATCTCCACCTGATCCAGACGGTCGATCACCCCTTGTTGCCCGGCATGAATGGCCCATCCTATCGGCGGCTGGAAATACATTTCTTCGCGAATTGTGGGATCGGCTCCGGCCTCTAGCAGAACTTCCACCATCTCAAGATCCCCGCCAAGCGCAGCTTCATGCAAAGGCGTGCGTCCGGGACGGGCATTGAGGTCAAACCCAAGCCTGATCATCGTGTCCAGCGCCTTGCGCTGGCCCAGCTGGACCGCATCACACAGCATCTCACGCCCACGAACCTGCGCAATGAGGTCAGGGTTTTCGGTGAGCATGTCGTGGGCCGTCTCAAACTTGCCTGCCATGCAGGCCACTTGAAATACATCTGCATCTGAGATGGCTTGCCTGTTCGCTCCTGCGTTGGCCAAAAGCTGGGCAATCTCGGTTTGTCCCATCAACATGGCCGTCTGATAAGGTGTCTTTCCCCTGGTGCGATTGTCATAGATGTCTGCAGGTTTGTTCAGGTCAGCGCCATGCGCAATCAACAGTTTCACACGATCAACAAAGCCACTTCTGATCGCATTGATCAGTTGAAAATGCACCGTCTCAGACGGGTTGGAGACAAAACGGTCATTTTCATGCAGCAACCAGTTATTCTTGTCGCTTGCCGAAAGCCCATATTCCAACAGCAATTCCAGACAGGTGTCGTCCGGCGTGAAGCACCGGTTATAGGCGGCCTGGCTGTCATTGGGGTTGGCCCCGTGGTCCAGAAGGGCGCGCGCGAATGGCACCATGTCGGGATGCTCTGGTTGATTGACCGGGCCGCCTTCACCCTCGCCAAAAACACCTGTCAGAGCGGTAAACTTGTACTGACCGCCCCACATGTAATGCGCATTTGGGTTCGCCCCGCGCGCCAGCAGCACTTGAGCGGCGGGAAAGCTCGACTGTCCGGGAAGGCGCGCATAGGCCGCATACATTATAGCAGGCCAGTTAAAGTAACCTCCAGGTGTGTTGACCAGTTCGGGATTTTCATCAAGCCAGCGGGTCACTTTATCTGCGTCACCTAAAGCGGCGGCGGTATATACATTGGCATCGGCAATTTCGGGATGATCTGCCAGCAATGCTGACGCATCTTCGAACCGCTTGGGCCCAAAATCTGGAACGTTGCCATAGGCCACCGTCACCAGATCGAGAAATCGGTTCGCCAGAGGATCACCCGAATGATCCTGCACGCCCTCCACATGCGCCTTCAGGCGCGCCCAACTGGAAAACCCATGGCTGCGCGCAATGACAAGCTGCGCCTGTTGAAGAGAAATAGAGCTAGGATCACCAAAATAGGGACCGACCTGATCAAGCGCGGCAGGGTCTTTGGTGCGGACGGATTTCAACAAAGTCTTGGCGCGCTTTTTGAGTTGCTCAAGATTGGCACGGGCGGGAAGTGGGGTGATCGTCATGATCGGCCTCCTTTCAAAACATCCGGTATCCGCGCCCTCGGACCTGAAAAGAGGTTCGAAAGAAGTTTGGGTTTTTTGGACAGATGGGCTTGGCCCTTCCCGCGGATCAGGTGCCGTCTGACCGGCGAGGGAAGTGTGCCATGGATTGCCCGAAAGACAAAGTCAGAAGTTTTTCAGAAGGAATCGGGCGCCGTTCGGATTTAACCGCGCGGCATTTTCAGAACCACGTTGCGACCGCTCTTAACGTAGCGGATTTCGCTGTCTCCAATCGCGGACACGCGGCCACCATCAAGCCGGTCGCCAACCTGTACTTTCTTGTATCGGCCACTGGGCAACCGCACGAGCGCCCGACGGTTGGATTGCGACCCATATACGCCAATGAGGTTCACACGGCGCAGTTTCAAAACGTTTTGCTCCGTCGCGGCGCGGGCCACCGTGGTCGCGGTTGGCGCGCTGGGCGCCACACGCTGGTTTGAGGGCACAACGGCGGCAGTTTGCACAGCTTGCTGCGCTTGTTGCTGACTGCGTTGCACGATTTGCGCGATGTTGCGTGGACGTGTCTTGGGTTTGCGCGACGTGGCCACAGCTTGCGCAGTGGCTCCGGCAAAGGGATCAGGCTGCTGCACGGCGGCAGCAATCGCAGCTTCAACCGAGGCGTTGTCAGGCGTAATTTCAACAACGCCGGCTGTAGACGCAGCAGCAGCCTGTTCCGCCAGCTCCTGTGCACTTTGCGGGCGAAGCTTGGGGCGCAGGGATGCAAGTTCCGACCGAGTGAGACCCCCTAGATTTTCGCGCTCGTTTTGCTCAGAGAGGTCTCCGGGTCTTGGCTTCGGCCTGATTTCTGCCAAACGCGCGATTTCTGGATCAAGCGGAACAACTGCCTCACCATCAGTCACTAGTTGTGCGGGCGGATCAGGCCGTGTGCCAGGAACCAGGCGCGGCTGTCCGGCGAAGATCCGTACACCATTGGGTGTAATGGCACCCCCTGGAGCGGCCCGCACATTGCCGCGTCCATCAAGCACGAACTTTGTATCCGCGGCAGGTGGATCAAGCAGTGTGCCGGGACGCTCATCGCCTTGCAACGCGCCGACCTCTGGCAGGGCCACGGCATCCTGTTCTGTCACTTTGGGATCAATTGATGTGAGGTAAAAATCCTCCAGCGGAATGCTTTCCGGTGCCACAGGCGCATCAGGTGCGCGTTGCCAAACGCCGGTGACCGCGTACCGCGCCCGCGCCTCATCTGGGCTCAGCTGCGCCGGACGGGCCTCGGGCTGTGCATCACGCGGTGTTTCGTCCAGATCCAGAGTTCCACCGGGAAGTGCGGCGACCGTCGTGCCAAAATCCTCGGTCTCCAGAGTGAATTCCGGCTCTTCCTCGATGAGGTCTTCAACCGCGTTCGCGTCGGCTCCGGGCACGGAGGCCACTTTGGTCGTGTCAGGTTCGCTGCGCAGAAAACGCGACAATCCGTCATCGAGGAAAATCGACGCCCAGGCCGCAACACCCACAAGGAATATGAGCAAGGCAGCCGTCAGCATCACACCAAGGAACTTTGGCTTGCCGCCAACATGCACCGGATCGCGCGCGCCGAAAATCGTCATGCGCTGACGTTCGTCGTCATTCTCTTCGCCAACGGATGGCTCTGGTGTTTGGTTGGAATACCGCGCTGCCGCACGGGCGATGAGCGCATCACGTTTAGAGGCAAAAGATGGCTCAGCCACCGGATCAGGCGCGGCGGGCACTGATGCCATAAGGCGCTCTTCACCTGAAGGGCTGAGCGAGGCGCCAATACGCGTGGCTGTCTCATGCGAAATAGCGATTTCCGGCGCTTTAGGGAGGTCCGGTGCTGGTTCGGGTTCAGTTTTGGGCGGCGCCACGGTCAGCGGTGGTTCGCTGCGTTCGGGCACGTCCGGCTCTGCCGCTTTCGCAGGCTCAAGGGTCTCAATCTTGCGCGAGGCCCCGGTGAGTTTGGGGGCAGCGCTTAGATCATCACGCCGTGATGCACGGATTGAGGTAAAGGCAACCGTGGCTTCTTTGGGCTCGTCCGACTCGTCAGGGCTTTCCACATCCGGATCGTCGGTCTCCGCAACGTTTTGTTCGTCGTTCGGAACCGCGGGTGGCTCTGCCTCGGACGTCGCCTCAATTACAGAAGCACTATCCGCCTCTGGCGTTTCGTCGGCCACATCCTCGGGCTGATCTTCATCCGGAATAATCGGGTCTTCTAACACGCTCACAGGCCAGGGAGCATCGATTTCCGTTGGGTCGGCGTCCGTGACCTTAGCCTTTGAGCCAACCGCCGCAACTGCTTCTTTTTCGCCATCATCCGTGGCATCGGGAGTGTCTGCCTTGACCTCAGGCTCAAGTGTCGATGCGTCAAGCGGCTCTGACTCTGGCTCAGGTTCAGCAGCAGGTGGAGGTTCTGGCAACCGCGCAGGGCCGATCACGCGAATGGCGGCGGTGTCGCGCTCTACAAACCCACCCGAGGGCAAAAGATGCGCAGTGGCTTTGGCCTCTCCAAACCAAGGCTCGCCTACGAAATCCATGCTCTCTGGGATGGCCACGAAACACAGCGGTTTGAACCCGTGATCTGCGGCAAAGGCCTCAGCCTCGTTCAGCGTATCTCGTGCGACAGCCGCCACATAAACCTGGCCTGCGCTGATCGACCAGTCATAGGCGAGGTCTTCCAATGCGTAGGGCGTCGCCCCATCCAGCGCCCGTGCCACCGCGTCGGCGATCTCATCTGGTGCAAGCCCCTCGGCGTCCAGTTGCAGATACCGTATCTGGTCATTGGGAAGGACAAGTTTCGTGTGCACGCCATTCGTGTCAAACAGGTGCGCCTTGTCGAGAAGTGCGGCCAAGTCCCCAGCAAGATTGGCAGAATCGAGGTTGACCTCGCCCACTGAATGCCATCCTGGGAAGGCGCGGTGCAAAAGACCTATGCCATCATATGAGAGGGTCAGGGCGAAATTTGGTTTCATGGACAGCGCTCTAGCACCAGTACAAAGGCGGGCAAACGCCGCCGGGACACAAATCTATTTTATAGCAGCTTCCCGCCGAGGAAAAGGTTAACGCGAGGGGTTTAGTCCCCGCGCCACGTTTTTTTGATCTTAGGCGCTTGCTTTCGACAGGGCCTGATCGAGATCGGCGATGATGTCGTCGGGGTCTTCAATCCCGATTGAGATGCGCACCACGTTGGGTGCGGCCCCTGCGGCTTCCTGTTGCTCCGGGGTCAGCTGACGATGCGTGGTAGACGCTGAGTGAATGATCAGAGACCGGGTATCACCCAAATTGGCCACGTGGCTGAAAAGCTCAAGACTATCAACGAGTTTCACACATCCTTCATAGCCGGATTTCAGCGCTACGGTGAACAAGGCGCCCGCGCCTTTAGGGCAGACTTTGGCCACGCGCTTGTAGTAGGGCGAAGACTTCAGACCGGCATATGTCACGGCCTCGACCCGATCATCCTTTTCCAGCCAGTCCGCCACAATCTGCGCGTTTTCCACATGCTTTTGCATCCGCAAGCTGAGCGTTTCGATCCCAATAAGCGTATAATGCGCCGCCTGCGCGTTGAGCGTCATCCCCAAATCGCGCAAACCGATGGCGATGCCGTGGAAGGTAAACGCCAGAGGCCCAAATGTTTCGTGGAATTTCATGCCGTGATAGGCGGGCTCGGGTTGGCTGAGAGATGGGAATTTGTCCGAAGCCGACCAGTCAAACGTGCCCGAATCCACCACAACACCGCCTGTCACCGTACCGGACCCTGTGAGGTACTTCGTCATCGAATGCACCACCAGAGTGGCCCCATGTTCAATGGGACGACACAGGTAAGGCGAGGCCGTGGTGTTATCGACAATTAAAGGCAACCCCGCCTTGTCCGCCACATCCGCCACGGCGCGAATATCCGCGATATGTCCACCGGGATTGGCGATGGATTCGCAAAAGATCGCGCGTGTATCGTCATCAATTGCCGCAGCGATGGCTTTCGTATCGTCAATGTCCACAAACTTGGCCGACCAGCCAAACCGCTTGATCGTTTGGCTGAACTGCGTGACAGACCCGCCATAGAGCCGGGTGGACACAACAACATTCTTACCAGGCCCCATGAGCGGGAAAAGCGCCATAATTTGCGCTGCATGCCCAGAAGAGCAGCACACGGCCCCAACCCCGCCTTCCAACGTGGCAATGCGTTCCTGAAGAACTGCAACCGTCGGATTGGTCAGACGGGAGTAGATGAACCCCACTTCCTGAAGGTTGAAGAGAGCCGCCGCGTGCTCGGCATCGCGAAACACATAGGCTGTTGTCTGATAAATCGGCGTCTGCCGCGCACCGGTCGCCGGATCAGGCCGCGCGCCTGCGTGGATTTGCAATGTATCAAAGCCAAATGAATGAATGCGATCGTCGTCGGACATAAGCCAGCCTCCCAAAAGTGTTGCCAAAAGGGTTAGGCGAAAGGCCGTGTCAGGACAACCGGATTTCAGGCCGCGCCTGGGTCAACAAGAGGGATTTGGGTATTTATTCCAAGAAAGAAGTCAGTGTGGAAACTGCTGTTCCAGTCTTTCACCTTTGGTGCGCTTTAACGCATCCAAAATCCGTTGCGCTTGATCGTGTTGCGAATGGCTTGTTCGCGCCGGGGCAGGTTGTCGCGGTCAAAAAGCTCACGCACTTTGTGACCGCGCCCGTGATAGACCATGAACTTGATTGGATCATAGGTTTTTAGCACTTTCTTGATCGGGTTGGGAGCGGCCACTTCTTCCAAAACCTCTACCACTTTTTCGGACTCGCGCGCATAGAGCAGCGGAAAGAGCCGGTAGTGACAGGTGATGTCGCCATCCAAAAACCCATCGGGCAGCGTATCTCTCCCCCGCCCAGCCCGTGGATCACAAGCGGCAGGGCGATTTGATCCAACCATGGATCAAGCGACTGACATACAAGCTCTTTTGGAGTGTCGTCGCGGATGGCCAGAGCATAGTCCAGAAACCTTTGTCCAAAGACATGTGGGCATTCATAAAAAAAATACCCGGCGTTGAAGTAAAGGTAGCGCCGCCAGTATTCATCCGGGTAGGCGGGGTCGAGCGAGCTTTCAAAATCAAGCCCGAACTGGTCGTAAAGCGCGCCCCATGTCTGGTGATAGCTGGGGCCATAGAGTTGGATTTCCGGCCACGTGCCCTCACGGCGCAGGGATGCGGATGGTCGGGCAAAATCAAACGGCACTGTCATCAGATCGCCGGTGACCAGCGTATCGGTGTCGAAGAACACAAAGGGTTCCCCCTTCGGCATGGCAAACAGCGCCTCAATCTTATTGCCATAAGGATAGCTCTGACCGAAATGCCGGCTTTCAAACGGCACAATCCTGGCACCGAGGTCCTCCAGAAGACCGCGCACATCGCCGCGCATCCTTGGATCGTTCTTCCAAAGCGGTCCCGGTTGCGGCTCAGCGACATAGAGCTGTCCGGCAAAATTCGGGCTGCTGGCGCGCAGACTGGCCGCAAAGAGCACAGCCTCAAACTGAAGCCGTCCTGCCTGTCCCACGATGAGGATGTTGAATGGCTGCTCTGTCCGCGTTTTGCGGGCCATATTCGCCCCGGTTTGC
The DNA here is from genome assembly GCF_032842945.2 of Roseovarius sp. W115. NCBI lineage: Bacteria > Pseudomonadati > Pseudomonadota > Alphaproteobacteria > Rhodobacterales > Roseobacteraceae > Roseovarius > Roseovarius rhodophyticola. The sequence continues at coordinate 614,207 of NZ_CP146606.1, read as the reverse complement.
CTGTTGGTCTTTCGTCGCACTATAGGGCGCGATTGTGATTTGCGCGAGAGGTGGAACACGGGAAATTCGCATCAAAGTGGCTTCTGCCAAAAAACGGGATTGTCTGCACGCGCCGGGGGCGGCATGATTTGCCTGAAAACAAGGGGTTTCAACGCAGCGTTTCCAAGCGGCGAAGAACCTAAAAACTTAAAAAACTGGAATTAGACCCCATATATATCAATGGGATACGTCAAAAGAGAGGGATTTTAATGGCGAATTTGGATGCGCAAGTCCGTGAGAGTCAGGCCCAGGTCGAAGAGGCGCAGGCGAAGATACAAGAGCTGACAAGCCGTATTGAATCGGCCCGGTCCAAGATCAAGGGCGGCGAAGATGCAACACTTGATATTGAGAATGCCTCGCTGGATGAGGTGCATGCGCATACCGAAACCATGAACGCCAACATTGCAGAGCTGATCATGGGGCTCGATGACATCACCGCGGCCTTTTCCAAGGATTTCGACGAGATGCGCTCGAAAACCGGCTGGGAAAGCTTTGTTGGCATATTCTCCAAGGCCAAATCGGACTCCATGCGCCAAGATCGCGTGCGTACCGCCAGCATTGATGACAAACTGCAGGATCTGATCTCGAAATCTGACGTGATCGTTCAGCTTTTGGAAGGGCAACTGCGCACGCTGGAAGAGCATAAGGTCAAGGTGGAGGGCAACCTCACCGAAACGCTGGACGAGCGTGAATTGACCGTGGGTGAGCTGGAGGCGCTGCGCACCGATATTCAGGGCATGGATCCCAAGATCATCGAGCTGGAAAACAAGATCGCGAATGAGACCGACGCCGCCGCGCGCACCAAGCTTGAAACCGAGCTGGCCGAGATGAATGCCAAGTATAACGAAATGGTTCAGCAGGAGCAGGTGAAGCTTGCCAAGTCGCAGACGCTGGAGCGCTATATCGAGAAGGGCAAAACCTGGGTCGACAGTTTGCAGAACCAGGCAGCCACGCAAATGGTGCTGATCAACAAGCTGCAGACCGACACCAAGCAACGTGTGGTGCTGTATGATGCGCTGACCAAATCGCTCAAAACCGCGCAGCAACAGGATGTCGCCCACCGCATCAACGAAATCGGCGTGCAGACCGACCAGGAGGCGCAATCGGCCATGGCCGGCATAGGTGCTGCCACCAACAAGCGGATGGCCGACATGCTAGAGGCGCATGAGGACCACATGGTCTTTGCCCGCGAGGTTCTGGAAGCCAAGGCCAAGGCAGACGAACGCTTTGCCCGACGGTTCTCGAAGATCATCGAGAAACACGACGCCAACGCATATGGAGGCTAAGCCATGGGATTGGGAGTAGCCCTCATCGCGCTTTGCGTCGTTTGCCTTGTGGTGTCGTTCATTTTCACCGTGCCTGCCTGGGTCAATCTGTTGGGCATCCTCTTTGGGATTGCCGGTCTGGTGATGATCGGCAAAGGCCGGAAGGGCGGCGGGGATAGCGCGTGAACCGGAAAGACCAGTCGCGATGACCGAGTTAAAATCATCGCCGGACCACGATCGCGCCGCGCTTACCGATCTCTTCGCCTCGCGCCGCTACTTCGCCAAGTTTGAAAAGATCACCGCGCATCTGGGCCGCGTCGCGGCGGTAATGCAAGCCGAAGGCGCGCTCAGCAAGCGAGAAGTTGAGGTTCTGACCGCCTATGTGCAGGCCATCGCCTACACGTTCAAAGCGCTTTCGATGAAATACCTTCTGGTGGGGCGCGACACCGGACAGTTTTTTGGCTCTCTGCAGATGGATGTCGAGGAAAGTGGCTTTCCGATGTTCTCCGAACTGATGGTGATGGCCAACGACGCCGCCCAAGCGCGCCAGCATCTGGAAGGCCAACCTGATGCCGAGACGCTGAAGCGCCAGATGGTCGAGCAGATCATCTCTGAGCGCGAAATTCCCACACGCCTGCAATTCGCCTTGTCGCAGCGGCTTTACTACGAAGAGATGATCAAAGGGCATCTCTTCTGGGCGCAGAACGACCCGCAAATCATCTGGCTTGAGGGGCTGAAAGACCGCCGTCGTTACCTGCTGCACTGGGCCAGCTATGACAGTCAGGTCAACCTGCCGACCATTTACCTCATGGAACTGGAGGACACCGGCCGTCGCAGTTTGGGCAAGGATGAGCGCCGCTGGCCCGAGGTGCAGGCGCATCTGATGGCGCAAAGCCTTGGGGGATTGAAGCTTCTGACCATTGCCAAAGGCTTTGACGAAAGCTTCGACGATCTGCACCCCAAGAAACTGCGCCGCCTGCATGTCGGTCCGATGTATAGCCACACCTTCACGCGCCAGACCGGCCCGATGCGCGAGGTGCTGGCAGAGGCACAAGCGCCCAAGGGGCAGGACTGGGCCCTGGCCTGGACCGATGAGGTGTTGGAAAGCGAGCGGGTCATTGAGGAACGCGCAGGATGGTTCGGGGCCGTGGAGCGCGAGGTTTTTGCGCTTGATCCCTTTTCAGGTAAAGGCGCGGAAACCGGGGCCACACGCATGGAGCGCAGCATTATCCTGCCCGAGCGCCCCTATCAGGTGCTGGCCGAAAAGAACCCGCCGGGGTTTGGCGCGGTGACGAAATATGTGGTGAGCCCGACGGGCCGGGTGCTGAGGTATTAATGCCTCCGGCGGGGATATTTGAGGCAAAAAGAAAGAGGGTTTCTTAGATGAGTTTGACGGCCGACACGATGGAGTTGCGGGAAGAGGATATCGCCAAGCACTACGAGGCGGCCTCCGCGATGCTGGCGGGGTTCGATCACACCCCCCGGATCGCCAAACCGGTTGAGGCCGAGGCGCAGGAGACATCATCCGGCCTTGGCACGCGCCGACGCTTTCGCAGCACCACGCCGGGTCTGGTCACGCGCTCCACCGCGCGGCCCGAGGGTGTTCAGCTTGTGGCGCGCATCGAGGGCGCGGATGAGGGCGACCCGTTGGTCAGCCCGCTTCAGGCTACGGTTTTGCACGGGCTGCGCCGGGCACTGGCCATTGCTTTGGCCGTGGGAGAGCAGTTTGCCGAGGCCACCGGGCTGGCCGATTTGCGCCGTGCCAATCTGGCGGGGTCTTTGGCCGAGGCGCGCAAGACGGAGTTTACCGAGCTTTTGGGGGCAGAGGCGCTGGCCGTTGGCCATGTCTTTGCCAATGCGACCGCGTTTCTCATGGGCCCTCATGGCTCGGAGGTGAGCGTCGAAGTGGGTGAGGTCGAGGAGGTTCTGACCGACAATTCCCTGCTGGCCCTGCATGGGGCGCTTTGGGAGCTGGATCAGGACATCGCAGCGCATGCCAGTGATGACGCGCGTCTGGTGGCCACGGTGGCGGCCTTTGCCGAGCAGCTGATGGAGAAAATCACCCTGCGCGCCCAAAATGCCGGGCGGCTGGAGGCCTTCACCGGGGCAAGCTGGCGTGTGGAGGAAGATGACTTCACCATCCGCGGCTTTGAGGCCGCGGCCAAGGGCAAATCCACCACGCTCACCATGACGTTCAAGAAACCGCATGAGGTGGTGGGCAACCATATCGCCAAGTATCAGGCGCTGAAGCTCTCGAAGATGCTGATGGCCTATGATTTCGACAGGCGGCTGAACCCCTTTGCCGAGCTGGGGGGCTTCATCTTTACTTTCATGGGCGATGGCAAACCCGGCACCGGGAAAACCACACTCATTCAGATGATGGCGGGGCTCATCAATGAGTATTGCCAGAACGCAGGATACGCCTTTCGCTATCAGAACCTCAGCACAGACAGCATCGACAGTTATCAGGGCAAGTCAGCGCAAAATGCCAAAGCGTTTATCAACAACGTGCTGGATCCCGGCGTGATCGGCTTTGGCACGATTGACGATATCGACCAGTTGGCAGGCAAGCGCGGCGACCGGCAGTCAAGCGCAGGCCAGCTGGAGATCACCGCCGTGCTGATGGAGAGCTTTGCGGGGGCCAATACCGTAGTGCGCGGCAACTGCACCTTTGGAATGTTCTCGAACTACCCCGAGAATGTGGATGACGCCCTGCGCCAACGCGCCGGGGCACGGTTTCTCGTGGACGGCCCGCAAACACGCGAGGATTACATCGACATTCTTTACCTTCTGATGGGCAAAAACCACGACATCCCGCTGGGCGAGCATGAGGTCTATGCCGCGCAGGAAATCAAAAAGGCCGTCGCGGCGAGTTTCGAAAGCCACAGCCGCCCTCATGAGGAGGGGCTTTTGAAGGTCTATGACCGGGTCTCAAAAGACATCGGCGCGCTGGATACGATTGCCAAACTCGGCACGTATTTGAAGGGCATTCAGGAGGCCGATGAGCGCTTTACCGGACGGGCGATCAAGAACATCACCGACGCGGTCAAGGTGCGGGCCATGGACTTTGAGCTGCCCGATGAATGGATGGAAAAGCCCGATCTGTTTCTCTTCAAGGATTACGACACCAAGAGAGACATGATCGAAGAGCTGCGCCAGCCCATCACCATCGAAATGGTCATCCAGGAAATCAACCGCTACGCGGACAGCGAATTCCGCTATGCCGACAAATCGGACGAGGTGGCGATTGACAATGCGGTGCGCGAGATGGGCCGTATGGAAGAGGCTAAGCGGCGGTATCTGGAGGGGAAGGGGTGAGCGTATGATCATCGACAGACCTTGGCCTGTCGCCGTGATGTCCGGGGCACTTTTGATCGCATTGGCCTTCTGGGCGGCAACTGTCTTCGAAGGCTCTGGCCTGCTAAGCACCACACCCCCGCAACCGAGGCCAACCCAAACCCACAACCAGACACGGATGAGACCACCATCCTCGCCCTTTACCAATCCGCGTTCACGGCCTGGGCCGCGCTGATCCTTTTGATCCCGGCCTATGCCTATTACCTCTCGCAAGGCGCAAATCGTGGCTGGCTGGCCTTCTGGACGGTCTCTTACCTGGCCTATCTGGTGCATCTCTATGTCTCCGCCTTTCTCTTTTTTGGCGGTGATTTTGCCTGGATGACCAGTTCCTCGCGCGTGAGTGCCTTTTGGCCCGGTATGCTTTTGATCCCATGGTGGGGGTGGAAATTGCACTGGCCTTCAAAGGTCTTGAGGCCAGATGGGTGCGCATCCAACGCGGGATTTTGCATCTGGGCACTTTCGTGCTGTTCTTTGGCGGCTCAGCAATCAAGGGCGAGACGATGACGATCAAAGCGCTGGGCGTGGCTTTGGCCTTGGTTGCGCTGATGGCCGTGATCAAAGGTGTACGTCTGCGCCGCGCACAGGAAGCGACATGATCTGCCCCGACGTGATACCGACGCAATACCGATGTGATACCGACGTTGTTTTTTGCCCGAAAGGAAGCCTGACTTGCACCGCCTGATCCAATCCGGCCTGATGTTTGGCAATTTGGTCCACGTGGCCAGCCCCGCGCTTGTTGAGCGCTACAACCGCGCGCTCAAATCGCTGACGGGTAAGACCACCGAATTGACAGACTTCTACATCGACATCTCCGGCTACTCCCCCGAGATCGGGCACGAGCTTGGTGATGACCTTTATCTCAACCATGCAGGCGTCAACCGGCAGTTCATCCTGCTGACGACGGACCAGAAGAGCGCGCCTTTGCTCAACGCCAAATTTTCCACTGCGCGGGGCATCCTGCGGCAGTTCATCGAGGAGAACGAGTCCGCGCTTTTTGCCCTCACCGCCCGCGATGCGGTCGCCGGGGAGCTGGTGAATTCGGTCTATGACATGTCCTCGCCCGCGCGGCTTTTTGATATCCGCAAGATCACGGTCGAGGCCGACACCACCAACGGCGCGCTGGGGCAGGCGGATGAGCTGGCCGAGAAGGTGGACCGGTTCATATCTGAGGAGGATGCGTGGTTCGACGACGTGCTGATTGCCGATATGATCGAATTGGCGGACCAGACAGGCAACGTGCTGCGCAATCCTATTGATCTCAAGCAGATGAGCTTTGAGCAGCGCAACTATTGGACCGACCATTTTGGCGGGGTGTATCTCTTTCAGGATCTTGATCTGCCCGCGGTGATCTGCGCCACGGATCGCGCTCAGTTTGCGGACAGCCCGATTGAGTATGTCTTTGACCTGACGAACAGAAATCGCATTGCCGGGTTTCTGGAACTCAACGGGCTGGTGGAACCTATCGTCAAGGCGCGCGGTATCGACGCCGGTGCGATCTTGCGCCAGAAGATGGATTTCATTCTGGTTGACGCGCTTGCAGGTGAGGGGATTGACCTTGCCGGGCGCTCCCCGTCAGAGATGCGTCGGCTGGCGCGCCGTTACGCCAGCCACCTGCCGCGCGAATTCCATACACTGAACGCGTTGCTCAACTGGGCCGAAAATGGCGGGCCGTGGCCTGTCATAAGCTCAGATGACCCGGCCTTTTTCTACACCCTGCGCGCGGCAGAACATAAAGACGCCGATCTGGTGAACATGCTTTTGAGCGAGCTGGCCCCCAAAGACATCCGACAGCTTTTCATCTGCCACAAGATACTCTTTTACCGGCACTACGCCAGCTGGCCGGATGCCAAGAGGGACTATGTGGTCGATCTTTTGGTGAATGAATATCAGGTGGACAAGCTCGGCACGCGCGAGGCGCTCTTTGGGCATGAGGCGCCGATGGAAGAGCCTGAGCTGGCAAAACCTGTGGACGTTGTGGATCGTGTGGGCCCCTGGGGCGCGGTGCGCCGCCGCCCGGCACGCCGGACGCGCAACACACAATCCGGAATTCGGGACCAGGATAGGAGGTAACGCGATATGGCAGCACTTGCACGGCTTTTGGTGATCGGCTTTGTCGTCTGCACCATCATTTACATTTGCCTTTCGTTCTATTCTCGGGCGGTGCGGCGCGGCAAGCTCAAGGAATGGTGGGAAGAAGAAGGACGGCCCGGCGATCTGGATGCCTATATCGAAAAGGGGCTGGAGGAATATGACGGTTCTTTGCGGCGCAAGCTCATCTGGGGTGTGTATGTTGTGCCGTTCAGTATCGTCGCGGCAATCATTTATTTCACCAATTTCCATTAAGAGGGTGACGGTATGGTCTATGTGAAATGGGTTTTCTGGGTGGTTTTCTGGCTCTTCTGGGCCGCGTTTTTTCACTACACGCTGCCGCAAACGGATATTGCGCGCGTCACCGACACTTATGAAAAACGCATCGATTTCGGGGAGAATTCGATCTTCTGGGCAAGCCCGGACGTGGGCAATGACGGCACGCTGGCCAACCGAGACGTGTTCTTCATTCAGACCGTCCGCGCCAATGGGTCGACCATGGTCTATCGCAATGAGGACACCGGCTGGAGCTGGCCGCCCTATTTCAAGTTTGACACCTCAAACCTGCAAGCAGAGGCCGCAGATCAGAAATCGACCGCAGATGCCCCCAAATGGGTCGCGATCAAGCACTATGGCTGGCGCAATGAGTTTCTCTCGATTTTTCCCAATGCGGTTGGTGTCAGCCCGGTCTCAGGCCCCGATGCGCCCAAGGGCGTGCCTTGGGTGAACATCATCATTCTGGTGCTGTTTGGGCTGGTGGTGCTCGGCGCCTGGCGGCTTTGGCGTCGGTTTCGCGCAAAGCGGATTGATCCCGTGGTTGACAGCATCGAGTCCGGTTTTGACGCGGCGGGTGACGCCGTAAACGATGGCCGCGGCCGCATGCGCCGCTGGCTCGACACCTGGAAGCCGAAACACAAACGCTAAAACGTTGCGCGATCATCTGCGAGCCAGGTTTATCGCGAAGCTCTTTAAAGCGAATTTGCCGCCATGGTTACGAAATGCGCGATCTCATTTTGCTCACGCGCACGCAAGCGGTCCCTCACCCAATCGGGCAATGCCAAACGATTTGAAGGGTTTGGAAGATGGCTCGTCACCTGCTCTCGCAATTGTTTGACCAATGCAGGGCGCTTGGTTTCTGAACCCATCGCGATATGGCGCAGCGCTTCAATTTGCGCGGCATCCAATGTGTCCTCTGGTGGGGCAGGGGAAAAGACAAAACTGTGAGCTTGAACACCGAGATCCCTCAGCAAGGTCCGCATGTATGTCTCCGCACCCAGACGGATCCGTTCATACGCCCGTATTGTGATGCGCAAGTCTGAGTGCAGGGACGATAAACGCTCGCGTAGCCCATCAAAATCAACCGAGTCAAAGGCAACAGAACAGCAAAACCCGTCAATGTCGAGATTGGTTAGCCCCAGCCGAATGGCCTCTGAGTAAAGGCTGGTGAGGTATGTTTCGGGGTTTCGCGAATAAACCAAAATGCGGCTTTTGCGCAGGGGAAAGCCGCGCACGATGTGCCGAAAGCAAGTATGCGCGCGGGGGTAGAACGCCGGATCGTCGAGACCCATGGCCAAGGCTTCGTGCATTGCTGGGCCAAGGCCATAATCGTTTGAAAACAGGACTTTCTTGGCCCCAGCCGCGCGTGCCGCATCGGCCACGGAATGATTTGTGTCGACCAAAGCTTCGATCTCGGGTGTCGGCTTTTCCGGATGAGACAGCCGGTAAACGACACGTCGATGGCGCAGGACCGCCTTTGGCATTTCAGCATTGACGTAAAACACGCCTTGTGCGCGTAGCGCTTCAAGATTGTGGGTCAGTGTGTCTTGCACATACGGCGTCGCCGTCTGGTGCACACCCAGATGAAAGATATATTGCATGGACCTGCTCGGTGCCGTTTTTGTTTATTATTAGCTACATAGTGTAGCGAACTTCCGGCAATCACGCAAGATTTGTGAATGGTCTCAAGACTCATTGCTTTGGAGCTGCACCAAATACTATTTATCCATATGCTGGGAGTGAAGATGATGGAGGTCGCAGTCATTGTCGAACTGGTCTCTGCCAAATTTCTCCGGAAGCAGGGAATTCACAGGGAATATCTGCGGATTCGACCTGAATTCAGCCATTTTGGGTAGATCTAGCCCTGATTACCCACACGGTTTCAGCAAGTTGCAGGCCAATTCCCTGTTATTCAAGTAACAGGGAATATCAGCCGTTCGAACAGGGATTGTGCAATCAACTACAGGGAAGATTATTGAAGTAACAGGGACAGCGTCCGATCACCGAAACTCTGGCGTGCTCAGCTCTGTCAAACCAGTATTTTCTTCAAGTTTGCAGTCTGGGAGATCAGCACATAGTACCGTAACAGCGTGGCCGTTGGCAGCCACAGGCAAGAACATTGGCGTTGATCTCAGTGAGGACATGCTGAAGGCCGGAAAAGACCGCTGCCAGGGGCACGAGAACGTGGAGTTCGCAGCGGGTGTAGCGGATAACCTCCCGGTTTCAGACGGCACCGCCGACAAGGCCGTAGGCTAATCCTGGGAATAGTGGTTTTTGCGAATTCGTTCCGCAACGCTTTGGCATGCATGTGACAAAGCATTTTCCCCGCCCTCGTCGACAAAACGCCGAAACATCTGATCGTTCAGACCACCAGGAGTCGTATGGCGCAGGCGGAATTCTTCATAGCTTTCATCCGGTGATTGGAATGCCGTATTTGCAAGGCCAAGAAGCATAGTGCTGAGATAAGCCCGAGCTCCTCTATAGTCTGTGCCCTGAGTGCAAAGCCACTGGGCTGCGCACTCTGCAAAACCAAAGTAGAGCCCCATCATGCCGCTTGCGACAGCGAAGGAGTCAAACTCTTCGATTGTGTTTGCCGGAATGGCAGTTCCCAGTTCTTGGAAAAGACCCATTGCGGCGTCGAGTGGAGGGAATACAGCCGTGACGCCGGTCAAGTCTGCGACTGACGGCAAAGGGATGGCTCGACAAATGATTGCATCGTGACGCGTCCACTCTTGCAGCTGCGCAATAGGGATCGTGGCGATCAAGCTGACAATCTTTTGTTCAGGGGAAAACTCGAGCGGCACAAGTACATGTTCAGCGTCTTGCGGAAGCACCGCTAAGAACAACAAGTCGGCAGCGTTGACAATATCTGCGTTGTTTTCACAAATGCGAATTTTGTCCGAAGCCTTTGCCAACCGCTTCGAAACACTCTTAGTCCTCGCTGACACAACAATCTCATCAACGGGGTAGTCGGCCTTGAGCATTCCCAAAATGATTGCCTCGGTGATAACGCCTGTGCCGATAAAGCCAAACCTCATTTTCTATCCGCCCCACGTATCAGAAAGAATGAAACCAGTTGGAAAAGGGTCACTGGGATCAAGCCCAATTTGAGAAATACCATAGATCCAACATTGCCCTTCTATCCGGACCCGGCTACCAGGAAATTGTCCGACTTGTGTCGCGCCCAGCAATTCGGCCTGAAACTCGCCGTCAATAATTGAACGAGTTGTGAGTGTATCGCCGGAGCGCATTTCTCCCTTTGAATGCAATAACGCCACTGTTGAATTGGTTCCCGTCCCACAAGGCGACCGATCGGCTCGCGCGGGTTTCAAAGTGGTGCAAGTGCGTATCGCCCCGTCTTCTTCAATGGATCGAAACATGACGTAAGCCAGCCCGTGAATTGCTGGAAATTCAGGGTGAAAAATCTTGGTCTTTGCCGCGATGATATCCCGCAACTCAACGCCTTTTTCCGCCAATAGCCGCGCGTTCTTAGGGGCGATCGACAGCCCGATCTGATCGACATCGACGAGCGCATAAAACACGCCGCCAAAGCAAAGATCATAGGTCACTGTACCCCAAAGCGGCGTTTCAACGGTTCCATCCGGTAGCGCTACGAATGATGCAGGCATGTCGAGACTAACGCCGACCACTTTACCATCCTTGCAGGTTGCTGTCGCGCACACGAGGCCGGATGCTGTATCGAGTGTGACCAGGGTTTCTGGCTCGATTATCTCCATCATCCCTGTTTCTAAAATAGCCGTGACGGCACACATGGAATTTGATCCGGACATGGCATGGGCCTGATCGGTCTGTAGGATGATCATGCCAAAATTTGCATCTGGATGGCATGCTGGGGTGATCAGAACAAAAGAATGGTTCGCAGCGCCGCGTGGTTCCGAGCAAAGCCACCGGCGCAGGCTGTCATCAACATCGTTAATATGTGCCAGTTTGGCAGACATGGTGTCACCGGGGATGTCGAGAACGCCGCCGGTAATGACCCGTCCGACCTCACCAGCGCAGTGAACATCCACAGTTTGAAGGGTGCGTTTCCAGTGCATGATTTTCTCCGTTAGGCCCGGTCAAAACCGATCAACTCTATATGGTTCCAGGTCGATTGCGGGTTTCACGCCGGTGACCAGATCGCTCATCAGACGGGCGCAAGTCGCAGCATGGGTCAAACCCAGATGACCATGACCTGTGGCATAGAACACACCCGCTGTTTTCACAGAGGCTGACATTACTGGAATTGTATCGGGAAAGGCGGGCCGATGTCCCATCCACTCAGCAAATTCTTGAACTTCAAGTTTTGGTAGTGCTTCGCGTGCACGATGCACGGTGACCTTTGAACGTCGATAGTCGGGTGGCGCGTCAAGACCGGCCATTTCGACCGTACCGCCAACACGAATGCCGCCTGCAGTCGGACTGACCATAAAAGCCTTTGCTGGCCAAATAATCGAATGGGTCAGTTCGATTCCTGGCGCCATGATCTGCGTATGATACCCACGCTCTGTTTCCAGCGGCATAGGTTCGTTTAACAATTTGGATAGGCGGGCAGTAAAGGCTCCAGCAGACAGGATCACCTGATCGGCGTAAACGATTTCGCCATCGCCAAGTAATACGCCATTGATCCGGTCGCTGCGTTCAAATCCAGTCACTTCTGCCGTGCGGAATGTGCCGCCCAACCCGCGAAACCCCTGAAACAAACCGAGGACAAGCTTGTGTGGATCAGCCACAGTTCGGTTGTCGGGTAGAAGTATTGCCTTGGAGATGTTGTGAGTAACTTCAGGCTCCATTGCACGAAGCGCATTTGCATCCAGAACCTCATAGTCAAAACCAAACCGATCCAGCATTTCTATGCGTTCCCGGTCAGCTTCGTATTCTTGGTCATTGGCATAAAGAGAAAGGCACCCGGCTGTCGAAATATGCTCTGTCATGTCGAGTTCGGCCAACAGAGCTCTGGTGTCCTCCAATGACCGTTCGCAAAGGGCTGCACCTGCGGCCTCCAAACGCTGCACGACCGACGGACGACTGGCGGCGAGAAAGCGCACGAACCATGGGATTAAACGGGGCATGTAAGTTGGGCTGACACGGATCGGACCCTTTGGATTAACCAGCCAGCCGGGGATTTGTTTCCAGGTAGAGGCACGCGCAACAGGCATAAACTCGGTCACGGCGACCGAGCCCATGTTTCCATAAGAAGCTCCGTTACCCGGCGCGTCCCGATCCACAAGCGTCACGCTATGGCCGCGTTTTTGCAACTCGTACGCAATAGCTGTTCCGATCACACCGGCGCCTACCACGATCGTTTTTTGAGGTTTGCTTGAATCCATTAAAGGTTCTTGCCATTTGGTTTAGCTTGAAGCGATCCTCATGACACCGCAGGGACCGTGTGCACCACCCTTAATAGGATTACCCGTTCAGGAGTGGTTCCATCGCGGTGCGCAGCTCGGCTTTCTCTGTTTCAGTAAGCGGTCCCAGCGGTGCGCGGCACTCGCCAACGGGCAAGCCCTGAAGTTCGCAGCCATACTTGATTTTTTGCACAAACTTGCCGGATTCAAGGATGTTCATAGCGCGATAAAGCGTCTTCATGATCCCTTTCGCTTTGGCCAATTCACCAGCCTTGAACGCACGATCCAGTTCACAACAAGCATTTGCCATACAATTCGACGGGCCACAAATCCAACTGTCCGCACCCCAGAACATGAAATCGAGAGCAATGTCATCCGATCCGGAAATCAGCTGTATTCTACCTTCGTAGCGCGATGAAATGTCGATGGCGCGTTGCAAAACCCCCGAGCTTTCCTTGATGCCAATGACCCTTGGATTGTCCGCAAAGTGATCCAGCAATTCAAAGCTGATATCCGCTCCATCCTTTAGTGGATAAGAATAAAGCACTAGGTTTACGTCTACCTCATCTAAAACTGTCTCATAGTGTTTGATCAGCTCTTCCTGCGTCGGGCGTGTATAGAAAGGCGGAGCCAACAGGACGTTGTCATAACCGATTTCCTTGGCCAATGCGGTTTGCTCGATCACCTCGCGGGTCGCAGGCGCGTTGGTTCCCGCTACAAGGATTTCATCATCATTTGCGTATTCTTTGATAAATTGCAGAACTGCACGTCGCTCCTCAGTCGATTGTGAGAAGTATTCACCGGTTGAGCCGTTGGGAACCCAACCGCTTACCCCAGCCTCGCGGAAATGGGACATCAATTTTTCGAAAGCGTTAAAGTCGATCTTGCCCGTCTCATCAAAAGGCGTCACGAGCGCTGGCATGACGCCAGAGAGTTTTACATTGTAGCTCATTTGAATAATCCTTGGTCCTAGCCGCAGACAAAGTCGGGGCTTTCATATCTTTCAAATCACCGCGCGTTCGACAACCCGTTCGCCTTTGGCGAAACGCTCGTACAGGAAGGGTGACAGATCCATGGAACGAAACTCGCCGTAGATGATCTGTTCGGCCACACCGCGGCCTACAGCTGGTCCCTGTTGTGACCCATGGCCCGAAGACCCGTTGGTGAAGTGAAAATTCGACACTTCATCATGCGGTCCGATAACAACATTATAGTCGAACGTGTTAAAGTCGTAATGCCCGATCCAGAAGTCGATGATCTCGACATCCTTGAACTGCGGGATGCGGTTCGAGATGATCGGATGCACCTTGTCTTCCCAGATGGTTTCCTCGGCCGAGAAGTCATCCACATCTACCGTGGCATCCTCGCCCAGCGGAGGGCAGCCGACAAGATAGTCATCCCCAAACTGGCGGAAATGCACACCTGTCGGGTCGATGGTCAACGGCAGATCACGGTCCAGCGGTTCCTTGGCACGGAAGATGAACGTATAGCGCCGCTTGGATTGGATATCGAGCTTGAGCCCCGCCATATCCGCCACAATGCCAGCGCGGGTGCCTGAGGCATTGACGATCGCACCGGCCTCAATGGTCTCACCCGAGGCAAGGGTCACGTTTGTCACTTTGTTGCCTTCACGTCCAATCGCCGTCACCGCGTTCTGGACGTAGTCAACACCCTTCTCAATCGACTTCTTGATCAGCCATTCAACCATCAGGGGCGCGTTGTAGTAGCCTTCGTTCTCGGTGTTCAGGCTGCCTGCTTCGATGTCGTCCAGCTTGTAAAATGGATAGCTTGCAGCGATCTGATCAGCTGTGACCATTTTGGTGCCAGCTCCGCA